>NZ_JBIVSD010000006.1:382207-429479 GCF_044756065.1 Kitasatospora sp. NPDC092039
CCCCCCCCCCGCACCCGCTGACCAGGAGTTCCCGAGCATGTCCGTCCTGCCGACCAGCGCCTTGAGCACCGCCGACGCGGCACGCGTGGAGACTGTCCTGCGCCAACTGGCCCCGAAGTGGACCACGCACCTCGTCCACACGATCGCCAAGTACGGCCCGGCCATGCGGGTGCGCGACGTCGCCCACTACCACCCGGCGGTCAGCCAGCCGTACATCAGCAAGCGCCTCGCCACCATGGCGGGCGCCCGCCTGATGGACCGCGACGCCACCTTCGACCGCTCGGCCCCCTACCGGCTCAGCGCCCGTGCGCGCACCCTCGGACCGCTCTACCGCGCGGTGGCCCAGTGGTCCTCCGAACACCTCGACCGCGCGCCGCAGGGACGGTCCGACCGGATCGAGGACGCCCTGCACCGCCTGCAGTTGGTGGACACCACCGAGGTGGTCCGGCTGCTCTCCGAACACGGGAGCATGCGGGTGACCCACCTCGGGGAGCGCGTCGGCGTCTCCGAACAGCTCATCTCCAGCCGGCTCAACCGCATGCAGGCCGACGGCCTGGTCACCCGCACCGGCTCCCGGCACGGCGACCCCTACGCCCTCACCGACGCCGGCCGCGCCCTCGCCCCCGTCTACGCCGCCGTGCAGCAGTGGGACATGCGGCACTCGGCCGCCTCTCCCACGCTCGTGCCGGCCGCCATCCGCACCCTCGCCACCGGAGCGGGCCCCATGCGGACCGCGGCGGCCCTGCGGCGAAGCCCCGCGCCCACCGGCCTGTTCAGCGACGCCCCCGCCGCGCAGCCGCGCGTCCCAGCAGCGGTGACGGCGGCCTCCTACCCCTCCCACGGACGGTGACCGCCGTGAACGCCCCGGCCAGAAGCGCTCCCCCACCTTCAGCGCCCCAGGGTCCGCACACCGCCATCCCCGTCCTGTCCTGCGGCGACGTGCGGGCCCGCTCCCCGCCCGACAAGGAGCCCCAGTGCCCTCCACCACCCGCCTGCTCGTCCGCCCGCTCCGCCTCGCCGGACCCGGCGACCCCCGGCTCATCACCGAGACGCTGGCCGCCGCCCCCGGCTGGAGCCGCCATGGCATCCCCGACGGCGGCGTCCGCTTCACCAGCCCCTGCCGCACTGCTGTCGTCACCGGCGGCCCTCCGGCCGGCAGCACGGCAGCCTGGACTCTCCACGGCTACTCCCGCCCCGGCGCCGAGCCCCTGTGGCGCGCGTCGTTCGGCTCCGGCACACCCGCCGAGATCACCGCCGCCTTCACTACCGTCCTCGTCCACGGCCTGCGCAGCGGCCACCGCGACTACCTGCACGGCGGCCCGCACCACCTGCCCCGCACACCGGCCTCCGTCCTGGCCGACCGCGGTTGGCGGCCCGAGCAGGCCCCCAAGGGCTTCCACGACCAGGTCGCCCCGGACGGGACCGCCGTCTACCGGCACCGCGTCGGCCACCAGCCACCCGACACCGAAGTCGCCGGCCTCACCCCGCCGGCCTGGAGCATGCTCGCGGGCGACCCCCACAACCCGTCCTGGCGTGCGGACTTCACGATCGGCGTGCCGTTCTACCCGCTCGTCCGCGCGGCCCTCGCCTTCAGCTCCACCGCGCCCGTAGAGCGCCGCCTCGGTAACATCCCCGCCCGCCACCTGCCGCACATCACCGCCCGGCCGCCCTCCCGGGACGCCCCCGCCCGCCGGCCGACGGCCGCCGCGTTGACCTTCCCTGCCGCAGCTCCCGCTTCCCGGCCCGCGCCGGCCGCGCGCCGCCGCTGAACCTCCGGAAGGACCTGCGATGCCGTACACCGCCGAGAAGCCCCGCGAGTACCGAATCACGCCCCGCTACCTCGCCAACTCGAACGCCGACGTCTCACCGGCCATCAGGCGACTGATGGCGGCGGGCTGGGCGCTCAGCCGCGACGAGCTGGCGAACACCTTCGTCACCGCGCCGGACCTACGGGCCCGCCTCGCCTTCCTACCGGAAGGCGAGGACTCCACGCTGTGGAAGATCAGCGCCGGCTGGGACGCCTTCGCCCCGCCCGAGTGGCTGGTCACCTTCGACCACAAGACGCCGCCCGAGGTCGTCGAGGACTTCACCGCCGCACTCGCCGACGCCTACACCCAGGGCTCTGACGCCTACCTGGACAACGGACCCCAGCCCGACGGCGCAGGCGTGACCCTCCAACTCCTCTCCTCCGGCTGGCGCCTGAACCCCGCCACGCCGTTCCTCACCTACCAGTCCCCCGACGACCTCATCCGTCTGCACCGCCGCGACAACGCCCTGCGGCACTCAGCGGAGATGGCCGGTGACACCGAGCGCTGGCTGTTCGAGGTCGGCCCGCCCCGCGACGTCTGGTACGCCACCGCCTCCTCGCGCCTGCCCGAGCACCTGCTGCAGACGCTCACCACCGCCGTCACCGACCCGGCCCCGGTCCACCGGTACATGCGGCGCATCGACCTGGAGCACCTGCCCGCTGTGGCCAGCGCGACGCCGACCGCACCGAGTCCGCTGGAGGTGGCGCGCCTCCGGGCCGCCACCTCCCGCTCGCTGTCCGTGCCCCGGGCCGCCCCCACCGCGCTCGCCTACACCACCACCACCCGCCCGCAGGCACTCCCAGCCGCCGTCGCCGGGCGCTCCCGCTGACCACCATTCCGGAAGGAACCCCCGTGCCCGACCCCACCGCCCTGGAGCACGCCGACGCGATGATCGAGAAGGCGTGGGGCCGGCCGATCGCCGAGTTGGAGAAGGCCGCGATCCGCCGCCCCGTCGAGGACCCCCTCCTGCGTGCGGCCATGCACACCCGGAGCTACCTGACCGTCGTGTCCAACTCCGTTGCCGTGCACCGGGAACGGCTGCACGCACTCACCCGTCCCGGCCACGTCCCCGCCTTCTACGACCTCGACCGGATCACGGAATCGGCGAGCGCACTGCGGACCGCCCACGGCGAGAGCAACACCGCTCTCCAGGCGATCCGCCACGTCGTCGACGCCCGCGAGCTCTCCCTGCACACCCAGGACGGCCTCGGCGCCGAACGCGTCCGGGCGGCCACCGCCCGCACCGCGCAGTCCCCTCGCCCGCTGGGCCTGCCCACCGGCCAGGCCGCCCCACCGGCCGCAGCCGCTCCCGGCCTGCCGGTGGTCAACCGGCGGTAGCGGCCGGTCAGTCCGCGACCTGATCGCGGTGGGCGCCGGGATCGGCGGCGCCCACCGTACGGGCCAGTTCCTCCAGCGTCAGCTCCACTCGCCGGCCGTCCGCCAGCCGGGTCTCGGCCAGCTCGTCCTGTATCCGCTCGGTACGGTTCGTCGTGTTCACAGCCCACTGGCCGTCAGCGATCACGACGAGGTCCCCCATCGTCCACGCCCGGCCCGCGCTGCGGATCTTGCGCTCCAGTGCCACCATGTCGCGGCCTCTGCTCGGCTCCAACGCCGTTCTCCCCCTTCGGGCCCGTGTACGGCCCCGCGCCGTAACCCCTCTTCAGCACCGGGCCTCGCCGATCCATTCCCGGCCCAGTTCGCCCACAGCAGACCGGTCACCACCGGAAACGACTACGGACTTCGGCATGAGCCATGCCAACGTACTCATGTCGCCGAAACCGCAGGTCAACAGAGGTATCCAGCCCCATGAACACCCCCGGAAGCCTCCTGCCTGCGCCCGTCCGTCCCACCGCCGGAGATCGCGATTGGCTCTCCTCCGATCACGGTGCGGCCCCACCGAGTCCGTGTACCTGTACGTCCCCGTGGCACTGGTCCGGGACCTGATCGAAACCCACGGCGGCGAAACCCCGCTCGTTCCCCGCCAACGCGCCTGACCGAATCATCCGCACCTCCCGAAGGAGGCACCACGAGTACCCACCACGTCGACTTCCACCTGGTGGTCGTCACCGCCGCCACCGAGCACGGCGCGAGCCGCCGCATCCTCGCGAGCCCCCATCTTCGGATCGCCCGCGCCGACCAGATCCATCCCGGCGACCTGATCGTCTCCGCCTTCCAACCCGCCCAGTCAGGCTGTCTTCCCCGGGCCGACTACTTCGCCTCCGGCACCTACCCGGCCCACCCCGGGCGCTACGACCCTACCTGCTGCTGCGGAGCCTGCGGCCTGCCGGAAGTCCAAGGCCTCGACGGCACGGTCGTCCTCACCACCGGCGACCCGTGGGACACCTGCGACCCCTGGCCGACCGACGCCCCCGTCCTCATCCGGCCGCGCGGCCGCCTACGCGCCCGCCCACCCATGCTCCGCCCCGACCTTCCGTAACCACCACCGCTGTCGCTTCGCCTACCCACCACGTCTTCCCCTCCTGGAGAACGGCCATGCCCCAGTACTTCACCGTCGGCCACCTGATCGCCCAGCTCCAGACCCTCGACCCGACTCTGCGGGTGCGCCTCGCCGTGAACCCGGACTGGCCCTTCGCCCACTACGTCGGCACGGACGTCATCGTCCAGGACGGCATCGCCTACATCAGCGAGGACGGCCAGGAGAGCTACCTTCCCTGCGCCGTTCGCGAGCAACTCGCCTGGACCTGACCGCACGCCACCGATCGGAGGACAGCCCTATCCCCAGCAGCTACCGCCCCAGTCTTCCCCGCCCGCTCGACCGCTTCGCTCTCCACCCCGTGCCACCGTGGGCGAGCGGAGCACTCGTCCACAGCGTCCCCACCCACACCAGCCGCCCGATCAAGGTCCTCTGGGTCCCGAACACCCTGCCCCGGCTCCCCTTCGGCCGCGTCCTCCTGCGCTGGGAGCCCGCCCCCGAAGCCGGCTGGGACGTCACCGCCCGCCTCGGCCTCGCCACCACCGACGTGCACCTCGCCACCTGGCCCGCCGCCGGAGACGACTGGCCCCGCCTCGTCCACCCCACCCTGCGCGAGGTCACCCGGCTGTGCTCCGCCCTCACCGTGGCGACCGCCGCGCTCGAACTCGCCAACCGGCTCGCCAACTCCTGACCACCACCGAGGAAGGCCGCCCCGCGCTGAACCAGCCGGGGTGGCCTTGCCGTACGCCCACCCGCCCACTGCCACGTACGCCCATCACCGGAACAGCGAGGAAGAACACCATCATGGCCCCCGACCAACCGCTCCGGGGCTACTCCGAGGTCGCCGCGCACCCTGAGCATCAGCGGCGGAGCCGCTCACAGCCGTAAGAGCAGAGGCACCCTCGAAGCTCAGCTCCTGGATCCTGAACCTCCTCTACCTTCCGGGAGTTCGGGGATCTCAATACAGGGGTCGCGGGCATCGTCGCTTCGGTACATGGTGTGCAGTTGCAGCATGTCGGCTACGGAGCTGAGCGCGGCCACATACTCCTTGCCAAGCATGCTGAACACCGCCAGGCCCGCCTTGCGTGTCCGGTCGAAGGCTTCAGTGAGCAGCTGGTAGGCCTTCGTTCGCTGGCCTGCAGTGTGGTGCGAGCCGTGGAGAAGAAGGTCCGCGCAGCTCAACGGCAGTGTGAGCGAGGCCAGCGTGCACAATACGTATGACGCTCTTCCTCGTTCGGGTGAGCTCTCTACACCAACTACTCGGCAAATGTGGCGCAGACGCGAGTTTTGATCACCTTGGGCGGCAGGGTCGTTACGCTCCGGCGGAGTGCTGCCTCCGTCACGGCTCGCGCCTGGTGGCCTTGAGGCGGCGCATGTCCTTGTCCTGTTCTGGTCTGGATGGAGCGTTCGATGGCGGATTTCAACTACCCCGGCGGCTACGGCCAGGAGGATTCCGGCGGGACAGCGGTACCGGTGTTCATCGGCGACTTCGGTACCGCGTTCGAGGGCGTGGTCCGGGTCAGCGGGTGGCCTGACCTTCCCCGGGCTGCCGGTGAGGCCACGGCCACCGGGGAGACCGGCGCAGTGCTGCGTGGGTACTTCGAGAACGGCGGGGCTTTCTGCTACCTGGCCAACACCGCTGGCAAGACGTTGAGGGAGGCGTTGACCTCGGTCGAGGCGTTCCACGACGTGACCATCCTGGTGCCGCTCGGCCTGTGGGACGGCGGCGCCGACGCGGCGGCTGAGACTGCGAGGGCCGTGACCGCCTTCGCGGCGTCCCACCGGGCGATGGCCATTCTGCACGCCGGCCGGGAGCACGACGTACGGCAGGCCCGCGACGCGGCGAGGGCGTTCAAGCTGGAAGCCGACCAGAGCGCGCACGCGGCCCTGTACCACCCGTGGCTGACCCCGTCCGGAGACGGCGCCCAGCCGGTTCCGCCTGTCGGCGCGGCCGCCGGAGTGTGGTGCCGGGTCGATAGCGAGCGCGGGGTGTGGAAGGCTCCGGCGAACGTCGCGGTGCAGGGCGGCTCGACCCCGTCCCAGGCGGTGAGCGACGCCGAGCAGGGCGACGCCCAGCCGGTCAACGTCCTGCGCGCGTTCACGGGCAAGGGCACGCTCGTCTGGGGCGCCCGCACCCTCGACGAGACCGACGACCAGTGGAAGTACGTCCCCGTGCGGCGCCTGGTCGACCTGGTGGAACGGAACCTGCGGCAGGCCCTTGACAGGGTGGCGTTCCAGCCGAACAGCCAGGCGACGTGGGAGAGCGTGCGGACGGCGGCGGACAGCTACCTGCAGGACCTCTGGCGCCGGGGCGGGCTGATGGGAACGAAGCCGGAAGAAGCGTACGTCGTTCAGATCGGCGAGGGTGCCACCATGACCGCGGAGGACGTCAAGGCCGGCAGGGTCGTCCTGAAGGTCGGCCTCGCCGCGGCACGCCCGGCCGACTTCATCAGTGTGACCGTGACCGGGAGCGCCGGTCAGGCCTGACGGCCTGGGGGTTCGGGTCGCGAGACGGGCTGCGTCGCGGGGCTGGGCCCGGCGGCGCCGTCGTCGTCGCCGCGGGGCCGTCGCCGGTCGGATCCTGACCCACCCCGGCACCCCGGCACCCGCCGGAGAACGATCGACTCAAACTGACGTCAGTGCTCGCGCCCTGCCCCCGAACTGGAGGCATTCACCGGTCACATCCGCACGTTCTGGAGGATGATCACCGAGCTCAAAGGCGACCGGCTCCCGCAGTGGATCGAAGCGGTCTGCGCCGGCTTCGCGCTGCTGAGGAAGCGAGCTCTCCCAACTCCTGGACCTGACCAGCCGTGAGATCGGCGACCGGTACGGCGAGGCGGACGCGCTGGTCCACCTTGGCGGCGACCTGCACCGACTGCGGCGGTTCGAAAAGGCGGCCGACGTCCAGGCCCGGGTCGCCGCCGTGCACCGGGATGCCCACGGAGGGTGCGACCGCGCTGAACAACCTGGGCCTGCTCCTGCGCGAGCTGCGCCGATTCGAGGAGGCCGCCGATGCCCAGACCCGGGCGGCCGAGGCGGTCCGCACGCTCAGCGATCGGCATCGCGAGGCCAACATGCTCAGCTGCCTCAGTACGACCCTGACCGCGTTGCGGCACTCCGACGACGCGGTCGACACCAAGCACTCGGGCGGTCGCCGTGCACCGGGAGAGCGGCGACCGGCACAATGAGGCGGGCGCGCGCTGGTCACCCTCGGCAACGCGCTGCGCATGGTGCGGCGGCCCGAGGAGGCGGTCGACGTCTGCGCACGCGCGGCCTCGGTGTGGGACCTCCTGCCGGGCCGGGCCTGGGCCGGGTTGGCCGCCGGCACCCATCGGCTCCGCCTCGTCCGGGGCGCGAACTGCCGCACCACGGCGGCCCTCTTCACCGAATGGGCGCACGCCCTGGCCTTCCCCGGCTACTTCGGCCACAACTGGGACGCCTTCGAGGAGTGCCTGCGCGACGCCCTCCACCCGCCCGGCGCCGAGCCGACCGATGCCGCTGGCGGCCTCCTCGTCCTCGTCACGGACGCCGACGCCCTCCTCGCGGACGAGCCGCCCGACCGGCTCGCCCTCCTCCTCGCCGTCCTGGACGCAGCGGCCACCGCGCCCGCCGCCGACGCCCCGCTCCGCGTCCTCTTCACCACCGCCCCGCCCGAGGCTACCCCCACCCGGTCCCGTCTGCGCTCCGTCGGCCGGACCGGCTGACCGGGAGTGCGACGCACCGGCCGAGGGCCCCGTCCGTCACGAAGATCGCCGGCAGACCATCACGTCACCCAATATGGCGGTCGGCACCGCCCTGGACGTCGTGCTGACACTGCCTCTCCTGCCCGTGGACCTCCTCAACCGGACACCGGTCAACCCGGCCGCAGCAGACAGCGTCGGCTGGCCGGCACTGACCGCACAGGTCGCCGCCGTGTACGACGACCTTCAACCCGCCGACCGCGCGGTCACGGCCGTGCTCACCGACAACTACGGAGAAGCGGGCGCCCTCGACCGTTACAAGCCCGCACATCGTCTGCCCCCGGTGGACAGCGGCAACAACGACCTCCACCGCTTCGGCCCGCCACCGGACACCGTCCACGTGATCATCGCCGTCGCCATCGACCCCACCCGACTGGCGGCCGACTTCACCGACTGCCACACCGCCGCCCACATCGGCAGCACGGCCAGCATCGACACTGCGAACGCCACGCCCCGATCACCCTGTGCCGCAACCCCGATGCTCCCTGGACGGAACTATGGCCCCGTTACCGCGACCTAAAGCCCTACGAGAAGGCCCGGTGCCGGAGCAGGGGCCAACTCGAAATCAGCCCCCTTGAAAGTCAGCAGGCCAGCGGCCTGTACCGGTCTCGCTGAATGTTGCATCCGATGCAACAGCGAGCGCTCCTTAGACCGACCGGCGATAGGCAGCGATTGCTGGAGCGGGCGCCACTTCGGCGTCGGCTTGGCCGCACTCACGCTCGGTGGTTTCTGCCTTCGGCTGTCCAGGAAGTGAGGCCGGCGTCTCGGGCCAGGAGGGCGGCCTGGACGCGGTTGGTGACCTCCAGTGCGGCGAGGATGCGGCTGACGTGGGCTTTGACGGTGCTCTCACGCATGGCGAGGCGGGTGGCGATGTCGGCATTGGGGGCGCCCTCGGCGAGCAGGGCCAGGACGTCGCGTTCGCGAGGGGTGAGCTTGTCGAGGTGGGCCCGGGCCGCGATGGCGCGGGGTTGGTTGGCGGCGTGGTAGCGGTCGATCAGGCGCCGGGCCGCGTTGGGGTGGAGCATCGCGGAACCGGCAGCGACGAGGTGGACGGCGCGCAGGATCTCGGCGGGGTCGGTGTCCTTGAGCAGAAAGCCGTCGGCGCCGGCGGCGAGGGCGTTGTAGACGTACTCGTCGAGGTCGAAGGTGGTCAGGGTGATCACCCTGGGCGGGTGGGGCAGAGCGCGCAGCCGGGCGGTGGCGGTGATGCCGTCCATCCGGGGCATCCGGACGTCTACCAGCGCAACGTCGACGCGGTGCGCGGTGGCCTGCTCGATGGCCTGGAGCCCGTCGGCGGCCTGGGCGACGACCTCGATGCCGGGGGCGCCGTCGAGCAGGTCGGTCAGGCCCAGGCGGACCAGGGCGTCGTCGTCGACGATCATCGCGTGGATCACGGGTGCTTCCCGTTCCGGTCGGAGGAGGTGGGGTGGGGCAGCCGGGCCGCCAGGCGCCAGGCTCCCGCGCCCGCCGGGCCGGCGTCGAGGTGGCCGCCGAGCGCGGCGACGCGCTCGCGCAGCCCGACCAGGCCGTAGCCGGAGCCGGTCGAGGCACCGGGGCCCGGGAAACCGGTGTCGTTGGTGACCTCGACGAGGGTCGCGGGCGGCCGGTAGCCGACCCGGACGGCCACCCGCCCGCCGTCCGCGTGCTTGCGGGCGTTGGTCAGCCCCTCCCGGACGATCCGGTACGCGGCCAGGCGGTGCGTGGTCGGTGCCTGCGACGGGTCGCCGTCCACGGTCAGGGTGACGTCCTGCCCGGCGGCACGTGCCTGGTCGACCAGGTCGCGGACGTCCTTGAGTGCGGGCTCCAGCGGGTCGGGGCCGTCCTCGGAAGCGGGCCCGCGCAGCGCGCCCAGCACCTCGCGCAGGTCGGACAGGGCCTCGACGGAAGTGGCGCGCAGCAGGGCGAGGCGCTCGGCGACCCGGGGCGGCAGATCGGGGGAGCGGGTGGCCAGGACGCCGGTATGCAGGGCGATCAGGCTCAGGCGGTGGGCGAGGACGTCGTGCATCTCGGCGGCGATCCGTGAGCGTTCGGCGGCACGGGCGGCGTCCTCGCGCAGCCGGGCCTCCACCCGCAGGTGGTCGACCTGGTCGGCCAGGGTCCGCAGCAGGCGGCGGCGGTTGCCCTGCCACAGCCCGACCACCAGGCCGAACATCAGCGCCGTCAGCATCGCCGCCCACCGCCGGTCCGTCCAGATCGAGCCGGCCTGCACCCCGAGCAGGTTGCCCGCCAGCGCGAGCGCCGCACACACCAGGGCGGTACGGGTACGACGGGCCACCGCCAGGTCGAACAGGACCACGGCCAGGAACGGGTCGACGACCCATCCCCACCAGGCGGTGGCGACGGTGACGACCACCGGCGCCCCCGACAGGCGCCACCGGGGCACCGCCAGGACGACCGCGCACACCGCGGCCGCGACCAGCACCGGCACTCCGAACCGGGTCCCGGCCGTCGCGGTGCCGTTCTGGTAGGCCGTCCACACCAGGAACGCCAGGAACGCTGCCCGGCCCACCGCGGCCCACCGCGGGCTCCTCCACCACTTCACCCTCGCCATGGTAGGCAGCCCGCCGAACGCGGGGGCGGTACGAAATGCGACGCCCACCCCCTACTTTCGTCGGGGAGGACCGTCGCACAATGGCAGGTCCGAAGGGCGTCCCGGATTCCTAGCGTCGAAAGCATGGACCACAGGACCCCCTCCCCCCGAATCCCCCGGAACGCCGACGCCCGGCAGGCCGCCGAGAGCTGGACGTTCCTGCGCGAAGCCGCCCGGGACCTGCGCACCACCGGCGCCGTCGCGCCCAGCAGCCGGGCCCTGGCCCGTACCCTGACCGACCCGGTGGCCACCTGCGGCGCCCGCCCGCTGTCCGTCCTGGAGGCGGGCGCCGGCACCGGTGCTGTCACCCGCGCCCTGCTCTCCCGCCTCCCGCGCGGCAGCCACCTCGACGTGGTCGAAGCCAACCCGCGCTTCACCGAACGCCTGCGCCGCCTCGTCGACCACCACCCGGCCCCGGTCATCCGGCACGTCCGCGCGGAAGTCCACCAGGCGTACGTCGAAGAACTCGACACCGGCCGGCGCTACGACGTCATCGTCTCCGGCCTGCCGCTGACCAACTTCACCCCCGACCTGGTCGACCGCGTCATGGCCCGCTACCTGGACCTGCTGCACCCCGGCGGCACCCTCACCTACTTCGCCTACCTCGGCACCCGCCGCGCCCGCACCCTGTTCGCCCCCCGCGCCGAAGCCCGCCGCCACGCCGCCGTCGACCAGGTCGTGGGTGCCTACCAGCGCCGCTACGCCACCGCCCGCTGGACGGTCCTCGCCAACCTGCCACCCGCCCACGTCTGGGAACTGCGCCGCCCCAGTGTGGACGCCGCCACCCCGCACCTGCTGCCTCTCCTGCCAGGCGCCGAGCAGTGAACCACCTCACCGACGCCCTCGCCCACCTGCCGCCGGCCGCCGTCTACACGGTCCTGGCCCCTGGTTGTCTTCGCCGAATCCGTGCTTCTGCTGGGCACGTTCACCCCCACCCTCGCCCTGCTGCTGACGGCCGGAGCCATGGCCCGCACCGGCGCCGTGCACCTCCTGCCGGTGATCGCGGCCGCCACCGCCGCGGCCGTTGCGGGCGACCGCCTCGCCCACTGGACCGGCCACCTTCTGGGCGAGCGCCTGCGCACCGGCGGCCTCGGCCGCCGTATCCCTGCGGGAGCCTGGCAGCAGGCCGAGACGCTCATGACCCGCCACGCCGGCCGGTCCGTCTTCCTCGGCCGCTTCCTGCCCATGGTCCGTACCCTCACCCCCCACCTGGCCGGCGCCGCCCGCCTGCCCTACCGCCGCATCGCGCCCTACAGCGCCACCGCAGCCGTCCTGTGGGCCACCGCCGAAGCCGGCATCGGCTACAGCGCCGCAACCTCCCTCCAGCAGATTCTCACCGTCGGCGGTCCGGCCCTCGCCGTGGTCGCCCTGACCTCCCTCGCAACCACGCTCTGGTGGCGGCGCTCCCGGCGCTCCGCACGAGGTACCGCAACCATGCCGCGCGGGCACTCGGGCTGTAAGAACGAGGCCCCGGTGCGCTGACCGCCCCTGCCGCGAGACCCGCGCGTCCGCCGCACTCATCCTCAACACGGTCCCGGCGTCATCACGACGGGAAAGCCCCAGTGATCAGGAAGGGACGGGCTGTGCCCGCGCTGCCATCCAGCCTGCTCGAACCGTTGTGGGCTCAGTTCGCCGCCCTTCTGCCTGCACGGGAGGAGTTCGCGGCAGGCCATCCGTTGGGCTGCCACCGGCGCAGGGTGCCTGACCGTACGGTCTTCGAGCATGTGGTCCTCGCTCTGGTCCACGGCTCGGGCTACGAGCGCATCTCCACCCCCGGATGCTCCGACCGCACCATCCGCCGACGCGTCAAAGAGTGGGCCGAGCAGGGGATTTCACAGGCCGTGCACGCTCTCGCCCTGGAAGCCTACGACCGCATGATCGGCCTCGGGCTCGGCGAGATCTCGGTGGACGGGTGCATCACCAAGGCCCCGTCCAGCGGCACAAAGACCGGTCGCTCGCCGGTTGACCGGGGTAAGCAAGGACTGAAACGCTCCGTCGCCACCGACGCCTGCGGCGTCCCGCTCGCAGTTGTCGCCACTGGGGCCAACCGACACGACTCACTGCTGCTCGGCTCCACCCTGGACACGGCCAGGGCACAGGTCGGCGCGATGCCAGAGACCGTCAACATCAACCTCGACCGCGGCTACGACAGCAACAAGTCCCGTCTGCTAATAGCCGAGTTGGGCTTCACGGCCGAGATCGCCCGCAAGGGCGTGCCCGCCCCGATCCAGGCCGCCAAACGCTGGGTGGTCGAGCGCACCCAGTGCGCCACGAGGCGCTCTGTTTGTATCCCTGGCTCAGCCGGGAGGAACTCGGAAGGAGGTTCCTGGGCCGGATGACTCACCTGGATCCGAAAGGTGAAGGGGACAAGAGCATGTCAGCAAACCGGTGACCGGGCCCAGTTGTCAGGGGCGGTGTGTCGGGCGGCCCGCGCGATATGGCGAAGACTGGATTTTTTGAAGCCCAATCTCCAGAAGATGCAAGTTCCTATCCGTCGGAAAGGCAGCTGAAACCGACGCCGACCCTGCACCGGTTTCGATTGTGTCAACTGGTGCAACTTCCGGGGCCCGGAGCGATGTCCAGCGAGGACATTCAAGGAGATGAGTGGGACGCCTAAGTCGCGCTAGAACGTACAGACAGGGACGAACGTGGGATCGCCTACGGGACGCGAGTCCTATGGCGACGGAGGCCCCGTAGTAGTCGCCGGAGTCACGCCCGGTCGGGGAGGACGGGAAAGCCGTCCGCAGGGCGAAGGGGGCCAGGTGATTCGGACACCCGGATATGGGGAGGTATGCGAAATGCAGAGCGCCGCAACGGTGCTGGGTGTCCTGCGTGAGCGCGGTAGGCGCCGTCTGCCGTGCGACGAGCTGTATCGACAGTTGTTCAACCCGCAGTTGTATCTGCTGGCCTACGGTCGCATCTACGCCAACCACGGCGCGATGACGCCCGGGGTCACGCCGGAAACCGTGGACGGCATGTCCCAGCGGAAGATCGACCGGATCATCGAGGCGATGCGCCACGAGCGCTACCGCTTCCGGCCGGTTCGGCGCGTGCACATCCCGAAGAAGAACGGGAGCACGCGCCCGCTGGGTCTGCCGACCTGGTCGGACAAGCTCGTCAGCGAGGTGGTCCGCCTGCTGCTGGAGGCGTACTACGAGCCGACGTTCTCCGACCGATCGCATGGATTCCGCCCCCGGCGGGGCTGCCACACCGCGCTGCGGGAGGTCGCCCACACCTGGACCGGGACGTCCTGGTTCATCGAAGGGGACATCGCCGACTGCTTCGGCAGCCTGGACCACCAGGTCCTGCTGTCGATCCTCGGCGAGAGGATCCATGACCAGCGGTTCCTGCGGCTGGTGCGCAACATGCTCAGCGCCGGATACCTGGAGGACTGGAAATGGGGAGCCACACTCTCCGGAGCTCCGCAAGGCGGAGTAGCTTCCCCCATCCTGTCCAACATCTACCTGCACAAGTTGGACGAATTCGTCGAGACGGTTCTGATCCCGGAGTACACCCGTGGAGAGCGCCGGGCCAGAAACCCGGCATATCTGGAGTTGCAGAACCTGCTGGCGAAAGCCCGCCGACGCGGCGACCGGCCCCAGGCCCGGACACTGCGTCAACGGATGGTGAGCCTGCCGAGCGCGGATCCGAACGATCCGTCCTATCGCAGGCTTCGCTATGTCCGCTACGCGGACGACCATCTCCTCGGATTCACCGGGCCGAAGGCCGAGGCCGAGCAGATCAAGCGCCGCTTGGAAGGTTTCCTGCGTGACGAACTCAGGCTGGAACTCTCCCGGGAGAAGACGCTGATCACTCACGCCCGTACCCGGGCGGCACGGTTTCTCGGCTACGAGATCACGACCCAGCACAACGACACGAAGAAGACCGGCCGTTACCGCAGGGTGAATGGCCAGATCGCTCTTCGTGTTCCCCGGGACGTGATCAAGGCCAAGTGCGAGCCCTACCTCGCCCGCGGCAAACCCGCGAAGCGAACGGAACTGACCAACGGCAGCGATCACGCGATCGTCGCCACGTTCGGGGCCGTCTACCGGGGCATCGTCCAGTACTACCTGCTCGCCGGAGACGTCTTCCGGCTGCACCGGCTGCAATGGGTCATGGAAACCTCCATGCTCAAAACCCTTGCGGGCAAGCACCGTTCGACCGTGACGAAGATGGCCGCCAAGCACAAGGCCAGGATCGACACTCCCAACGGGCCCCGAGTCTGCTTCGAGGCCCGGATCGAGCGGGAGAACAGGAAGCCGCTGGTGGCGCGGTTCGGTGGAATCCCTCTCCAGCAGCAGCGGTCGGCGAAGGTCGTCGACCGCCGGCCTGTCTGGGTGGACTATCCGCAGAAGGAGCTGATCACCAGGCTCCTGGCGGACACGTGCGAGGTCTGCGGGGCCAACGGTGATGTCCAGGTGCATCACGTCCGGGCCCTTGCCGATCTCGCTCGGGCCGGATGGCCGCCGTCCGACTGGGCGCGCGTCATGCTCGACCGGCGGCGCAAGACCCTCGTGGCCTGCGCTGCCTGCCATGACCGCATCCACGAGGCACGAACGGCCGGATCACACACGCCGTGATAACTGGAGAGCCGGATGACAGGGAAACCGTCATGTCCGGTTCGGCGGGAGGCCGCGCGGAAAAGGACCTGCTCAGTCAGGCACCTCGCCGCGCGGCCGACCCAACCTCGTGGATGAACGACTACGGCAAGCTGCGGCGCTGCACCGAGAGAAGCGGCGCGGTCGTGGACTTCTACCTCTACCTCGCCGCCGCTCTCGTCACGCTCCGCATGCTCATCCGACGCTCCACAAGCCACTACCGCTGGCAGGGGCGCCCCACCACCCGACGCCTCAAGTGATCCATTTGCCGGTCGGTCTTACTCCAGGTAGAGCCCGGCGAAGAGCCCGTCGAACCCCAACACGTCGCGGGCGTCGTCGAGGGTGCGGTAGTGCGTCCAGGTGGGATCGGCGATCATCGCGTCGAAGTCGCGGCGGGTGATCTCGGGCTCCAGCCACTCCGTGCCGCAGCGGCAGCCGATCCAGACGTGGCGGCGGTGGTTGATCAGCAGCCAGTCCCGGCGCGCTCGGCAGGCGGGGCAGATGACGGGCATTCCGCGGAGTACCAGCTCGGTGGGGCACTTCACGAGGCGCACCGCGTCGGGGCCGCTCGGCGGCCGGCTGTCGTACTCCAGCTGAAGGAGGGGGTCGGAGGTGGCCGGGTACGGGATGTTGGTGGTGCGCTCGTCGGTTCTGTTCACGGGCTCTCCGTTCGGTGCTCGGGTTCTTGCCTAACACCTGGTGGGACCGGGTGTCGAGGGGGTTTGTGCCTGCGGCGCCCGGCGAGCTGGGGCAGGTGCTCGCTGAGCAGGGGTCAGCGCCGCGGGGTCGGGTGGTGTGGGTCGACCGCGCTCCGGGCCGGTGTCGGCGGGGCGGGGCGCTGTGCGCTGCGTGTCGGCTTTGCGCTGTTCTTAGTGGTGGCCGGAGCCTTGCGCGGTGGCTGGGGGTTGGCGGGTAAGTCGGCGATACGGCGGATGCGCCAGACCAGGACGTCGTCGTGGCTGCGGGCGGTGTCGAGTTCGCACCAGGAGGCGGCTTCCTCCAGCAGGGCCTTCGGGTCGTGGCCGGCATTCTCGGCTTCGGCGAGGACCGCGGCCAGGGCGTCGTACTCGCGGACCGGTGGCGAGGGCCGCCGGGCGTTGTCGAGGACGTTGCGGATGGTGGTGTCGTGGCGGTGGCGGTCGGTCTGCGGCAGGGCGCGACCTGCTTCGCGCATCGTGCGCATCGGGGTGGCAGCGGCCTGCCGGTAGGCGGCGCGTAGGTGGTCGGCGGCCTGGCGGGAGGCGGTGGCCTGCTGGGCGTGGCCGCGGGCGGAGTGCCAGCGGGCGGCGGCCAGGGCGACGAGGACGAGGGTGGACAGGACCATGGCGGTGGCGCCGCCGTCTTCGCCTCGGCCGAGGGCGCTGCCGGCGTGGACGATTCCGCGGGCGGCGGAGCGCAGGGCGCGGATGTCGGCGTTCTCGGCGCGGACGTGGCTGCGGGTGGCGCGTTCGAAGGCGCGGGCGGCGTCGCGGAGTTCGGTGCGGGTGGCGGCCGGGGAGGTCTGGGCCAGAGCGTCGAGGAGTTCGCCGGCGCCGACGAGCTGGGCGGCGGCTTCGTCGTCGCCTCCGTCGAGGAGCGCGGCGGCGCGGTCGGCAACGTGGGCGGCGTCCCGGCGGTAGCGCGCGGGTGCGGACCGGTCGAGCCGCGCGGAGCGGTTGCCTGGCTCCGAGGTGGTGTCGGCGGTGGGGCCGGCGTCGAGGCGGCGGCGGATCCGCGGAAGGGATAGGTCAGGTGCGAGGGTGCTGCCTGCGAACCAGACGGGTTCGCTGTCGCGGTTGCGGTCACCGGGCAGGGCGACGTTGTAGCCGAGGACGTCGCCGGAAGGGGCGTGGCGGATCTTCACCCGCAGGCCGGCCTCGTGCAGGCGGGTGAAGAACTCCTGCTCGGTGGCGGCTCCGGCGACGGCCTGGCGGACAGCTTCGCGCAGGGTCTCGCGCGGGGTTTCGGTGCGGGCGGTGCGTTCGGCCTTGAAGCGTTCCTGGCTGGTGGGGGTCTTGGCGGCGGTGCCGTCTCCGGGGTTGAGCTGGCGCAGGCCGTACTCCTTCTCGATGAGGCGGGCTTCGGCCTGGGCCTTGCGGCGGTCGAAGCTGAGGCCGGCGAGGCGGCCGTCCTGGCGGACGAGGGTGGCGGCAATGTGGATGTGGTCGTCGGCGTGGCGGACGGCGACCCAGCGGCAGGCGGCGGTGTCGCCTTCGGGGGCGATGCCGGTGGCGTGGACGATGCGGCGGGCGATGGTGGCCCAGTCGTTGTCGTCGAGGTGGCGGTCGCCGGGGTCGGCGCGCACGGAGCAGTGCCAGATGGTGGTGGCGGGGGCGCGGCCCCCGATGGCCTTGACGGGCTGGTCGAGTTGGGCGGCGAGCTGGGCGATGGTGTGGCGGGGGTTGCGGCCGGGGTCGGGGGCGAAGTTGTTCCAGGAGGCGACGAGGTGCTGGTCGGTGTGTTCGTCACGTTTGCCTGGCCCGTAGAGGTAGCGGATGAGGCCGTAGGTGCCTCCGGCGCCGGTGCGAATCTTGGGAATCACCGGCGGACCATCCAGGCGACGGCCTCGTCGACGGCGGCGATGGCGGCTTCGACGCGGTGCAGGAGTTGGCGGAGGTCGGCGGCGGGCTGGCCGCCGGCGTTGAGGAAGTGGGCGACCTGGTTGAGGTTGTTGCCGACGGCTCCAAGTTGGCGGTTGGACTCCATGAGTTCCTGGATGCCGCGGCGGTAGTCGGCGACGGCGGCGTTCGGGTCGATGCTCGCGGCGGCGGCCACGGCGGCGGCTGCGGTGTAGCCGCCGAGGGTCAAGCCGGCCTGCTCGGCGGCGTGCTGGAGGAGGGACCACTCGGGGTCGCTGAAGCGGGGGCAGACGCGGTTGGTGCGCGGGACGGGCTGGCGCAAGCGGCGGCGGGTGGCGGCGCGGACGGCTTCGGCGGGCGGCGGGTTCTGCTGCTTCTCCCCCTTCGTCGGCACCCCTGGGCCGACTCCCCGGTTGGTGGCAGGCCCCTCTGGGTCTGGCGCCGACCTGGGTGCCTGCGCCCCCTTCGGGGCGGGGACGGGGTAAGGACTCCTTACCCCACAACTTGCTCCGCCAGGAGCCTGATCACGGTCACCTTCCGGTGCCTGCGTGGTGCCGTCTTGGTCGGAGGCGGTCACCGGCTGGCCTCGCTGTCGCGCTGGCGGAGGTCGAGGAGGAGGTCCTCGACGAAGTCGAGGGCGAGAACGGGGTGGTGAAGCGTCCAGGGGCGGGAGTGCCGGCCGCGCTGGACGCTGCGCGCATCGTCCGGGCCGGTTTCGACGCGGTGGAGGTGGCCGCGCTGGGTGAGGACGGCGAGCCAGGAGTCCGCCTCGGCCCAGGTGGCGGGGGTGGTGCGCATGGTGGGGTGCTCCCGTTCTACGGTAGTGCGGTGGGTGACCGCCGGGGTGACCTGGTCGGTCACCCTGGCGGTCTGGGGTCGGTCAGTTCCGGTCGGCAGCGACCGCCTGACCGTGCTGTTCGCGCAGCTGGGCCATCAGCCGGGTCAGGGTGTCGCTGGACAGGGGGATCTGCTGACCGCGGATCGCCTCGGCGACCACCTTGCGGGTCAGCTTGTCCTCCTCCCTGACCGCCTGCCGTGCGATCGTCAGCAGGTCCTCGGTGTCCAGGTCAGGGCGGCGGTCAACGTCCCGGTCAGTGACCGGCGGGGCGGTGACCGGCGGCTTGACCGGCTGACCGGTGGCCTCGGTGGGGCTGACCGGCGAGGCGGCGACTGGCAGCTTGACCGCCGGACGGTCGGTGAGCGGCCGGTCAGTGTCCGGGTGACCGCCCAGGTCAGAGGGCTTGATCGGGCTGACCGGGGTCAGCGGCGGCTGCGGCGCCGGGGCGGTGCCCGGGCGGCCGACCGGCTGACCGGAGGCGGGGTGACCGGCGCTGTCCTGACCGGCGGTCGGCGCCGCCAACCGCTCGGTCAGTCCGGCTTCCTCCGCGGTGACCTGACCGAGGTCGGCCTCGGCCGGTCGGTCACCGTGACCGACCGGGTCAGCGGGGCTGACCGTCCCTCGGGCGATGAGGATGTAGAGGTGGACGGCGCCGGCCAGGGCGAGCGGGGCGATGGTGGACAGCACCGCGACCACCGTGTCGCCCAGCCGGAGGCCGGCGGTCGCGTTCTGCTCGTTGAGCCGGACGGCGTGCAGGGCGTTGGCCCACAGGCTCGTCCCGGTGGCCGCGCCGAACAGCGCCCACACGTAGATCCGGGCCCGCAGCGGCGCGGTGCGCAGGACCAGCAGGGCGCGGACCCCGTAGGCGATGAAGCCGTCGACGATGACCGGGAAGAGGTAGGTGAGGAAGTCCCGGACGTGGATGGCGACGGCCATCTGCTGGAGGGCGGAGAAGCTCAGCGCGCAGCCGGAGGCGCCGAGGGCGATGACGACGGCGCGGTCCCAGCCGGTGACGCGTGCGGTGGGCGGGGTGGTGGTGCTCATGCGGCCGTCCCGAAGTCGTCGCGGTTCGGCTGCTCGGCGCTGGTGGTGCTGTGGTTGGTCGAGGCGGCGCGGGCGGTGGCTTGCTCGGCGATCTGGCGGTGGCGGATCGCGCGGCGGGTTTCGCGGTAGAGCTTGAGGGCGTGCTCGGGGGTGATCTTGAGGAGCCAGGCGAGGCGCTCGACGGGGACGTCCTGGCGGTATCCGGCCAGGACGATCGCGCGGCGCTCGGCCTTGGTGACGGAGATGTCGCGTCCGGCCAGTACCGCGTTGACGCGGCTGTAGTCGAGGCGGTCGTTAATCTTGGCGTGCAGGGGTTCGCGTTCCTCCTCGGTGAGGCCGCCCCGGATGCCGTGGGTGTCGCCGGTCTCCAGAGCGGCGTCCAGGCAGACGCGGGCGACGGGGCACTGGGCGCACAGCGCCTTGGCGGTGGCGATCCTGTCGGCGTCCTCCGGCCCCGGGAAGAACACCTCGGGGTCGACGGGGTTGTACTCGGTCGGGGTGCAGACGGCCTGGTCCTGCCAGGTGTGGTCGCCGAGGGCGCGGTGGCGGGCAAGGCTGGTCGTGGTGGTCATGCGGGGTTGCTCCGATCGCTCTCCGCGCGCGGGTTTGGCGTCGGCGGAGAGGGCGCTGGGTCGGTGAAAGTCGGTCGGCTCGCCGTGGGGCAGCCGAGCGCGGCGGCGGCTCAGGCGGCGCGCTGGAGGCGTCTGCGGTCGACCGACTCGAACTCGACCCGGGTGGTCATCTGGGCGAGCCTGGAGGTGACGCGGTCACCGAGGTGGGCCTTGAGGTCCCTGATCGGCAGGTTCGTGGTGATCAGGGTCGGGCGCAGGTGGTTGTAGCGGCGGTTGATCAGCCGGTAGGTCTGCTCTTCGACGAACTCGCTCGACTTGGCGGCGCCGAGGTCGTCGAGGATCAGCAGGGGCACCCGGCTGTAGGCGGCGAGGACCCGCTCGGCGTCGGTGTCCGAGCTGGGCCGCAGCTGGGCGTAGAGGTCGGCGGCGGTGGTGGCGCGCCAGCGCACCCCGATGCCGGCCTGCACGAGGGCGCGCACGGCGCCGTACGCCTCGTGGGTCTTCCCGGCGCCGACGACCCCGGCCATCAGCAGGCTGGGGCCCGTGGTGACCTGGCGGCGGGCACCCAGGCCCGGAGCGGTGGCCTGGGCTGCGACCTGCCGCACCCAGGTGAGGACCTGCGGGTTCGTGGCGAGTGCGTCGCGGTAGCGCGGCGGCAGCCCGGCGGACAGCGCGGCCTCCGCCGAGTAGGGCTCCACCTCGTCGGGGAGGGCGTCGACCGTGTGCTGGTCGATGCCCCGGGCGGCGAGGATGCCGGCCATCCGGTCGAGCACCGACGGGGCGTCGGCGAGGGTCTGCGGGTCGCGGTGGGTGCGCATCACAGCTCCTCGGCGTAGGCGGTGGCAGCGTCGACCGGGTTGGTCCACGCCTGGTGTGCGGGCACGTTAGGCCGGATTCCCGGCCGCGCCAAACCGGCGCTTCGTGCGTTCATGGCGTCGTTGACCAGGCTCGGCAGCCGGGAAGGGTGGCCCTGGATCTCGGCGAAGCGCCGCAGCCCGGCGCGGACGTGGTCGGGGGCGATGCCCTCGTCCAGCAGGGTCTTGACGACCTTGCCGAGGTGGCCGAGGACGCTGCCCGGCGGGCGCTCGGCGCAGGCGGCGACGTACTCGCCGACCAGCTGGCCTGCCGAGAGGGTGTCCGCGTCGGGCGCCTGGCGCCCCGTAGGGAAAGAAGATCCAGGATCCAAGATCCTAGATCCAGGCGCCGAGCCCTCGTCGAGGCTTCGGCGAACCCTCGGGGAGGTTTCGCCGAATGTGGCCTGACCCGCGGTTTTTCGAGGGCTCGGGACCGGCTTACCCTCGGTGCCGACCGCTGTGTCCGTTACTGGGGCAGCGGTGGGGGGCGTCTTCGCTGCGGGTGCAGCGAGGGGTTCGTTCTGCTGCGGGAGGGCTGCGGGAGGTTTCGCCGAGGTTTCGTCGAACCCTCGGGGAGCGTTCACGGCGTCTTCTGTGACCGCTCCCGGGGTACCCGCGAGGGCGGCACGCTGGATGCAGGGGCCCTTGCAGACCCCGCACCGCTCCGGCTCGCAGTGCGGGCAGGCGGGCAGCCGGGACAGGCTGGGCTTGTCGATCTTCTGGTGGTTGCGCCAGGTCGGGTAGTGGAAGTAGCGGCGGCCATCGCAGCCGGTGTACCGGCAGATGGCGTCGGCGGCAGCGAGCTGCCGGAGGTGGTCCTCGACGTCCGTGCGGTTCACCTCGTCGCGCAGTGGCCAGATGAGGCCGTAGACGACCGCCGCATTGTCGCGGTGTCTGCCGTGGTCGTCGGCGTGGTTGGTCATGCCGAGGAAGGTGAGCACCGCGGGGATGGACACCTCGGCGAGCGTCTCGCTCACCCAGGTCTCCGGCTTGATGGAGCGTATTCGCGCCATGTCAGCGGCCCCGGCTCGGCGTACGGTCAGCCCCCGGTGGTGAGGTCCAGGAGGTGCGGACGCGTCCAGTCGGTGTCCGGGTAGGCCCGGACGACCCAGCGTGCGACGATCCTTCGGGCGACGGGGCTCAGCCGAACCGGGCGGCCAGCGGCGTCGGCGGCGCGGGCGTACGCGTGGGGCCACAGTGTCACCGGGTCCGTGAAGCCGACGGCGACCTTGGCGGCGCCCGGGATCATGTCGGCGAGCTTGGCCGCCAGGCGCGGCCGGGCGTCCGAGGTCGGGGTTCCGCTGGGTATGGCGGGCATGCGATACTCCGTGCTTCGTAGGAACGTGCGCGGCGGTCTCGTGCGAAGAAGTCCCGCGTGCACGTGGTAGTGAATCGGCGCCCCTCGGGGCGTCGGGCCCGGCGTCCAGGAGTTGGTAGCTCCAGGACGCCGGTCTCATTTCAGGGGCGCTGAGCCGGTTGCTCGCGTCCCGCTCCGCCGGCCTGCTTGCGGCGGGAGCAGCACCATAGGGGCACCGCGCCGACAGATCCAGCTTGTTCTCCGTGCGGCCTCGTCGGCGGCGCACCCAGCCCTGTGTCACGGCCCGTGGCCACCGGGCGGCGTCGTTCTCGAAAGCCGCCCGGCTCGCGGTGACCATCCGTGGCCGCCAGACCGCAGGCCTTCTCACTCGCGGTGATCCGCCTGATTCGCGGGACCCCGGGACGACGGGCTTCACAGGTGGCGACCGATCCCCGATCCAGCTGAAGCCTCATAACATGATTCCCCATCAATAATGCGCGGCAAGCCCTTGCCGCAGGGAAGACATTAAGTAGCGACCTGGATACGGTCAAGAAATCAAAGGGATCTACGCGAGTAGGCGCAGGGTATTTTCGGAGACTGAGAAATGATCTCCACCAGGCGCCACGGCAACGCTCCGCAAACGGAGGAGCGAGTAGCTGCAAGGCTGCCACCTCGAATCCTCACAGTGAGCAACCACTCGGATTCAGCCACAGAGCGTCACGTGACGAATACCACTCGCGATGCCGAAGCGCGCGCCACCCCTATATGCGCAACGAAATCGGCATTTCCCCGCCAGGTATATTCACTGTCCGAGCGCACCACCGATGGGCGCTTCACCGAGAATCCACCGTGCAATATTTAGGTTTGAACAACATGCGCGCAATAGCTGTGCGGGAGTTCGGCGGCCCGGAAGTCCTGGAGCCGACCGAGATGCCCGAGCCGGAGCTCCGCCCCGGCCACCTTCGTCTCCGCACCCGGCTGGCCGGCGTGAACTTCGCCGACATCCACCTGCGCGAGGGCTCGTACCCCGCTCCCATGCCCACCCCGTTCATCCCGGGCAACGAGGTCCTCGGCATCGCCGAGGACGGGCGCCGCTACATCGCGCTCAGCCGCGGTGGCGGCTACGCAGAGACCGCCGTCGTCCACCGCAAGCTCGCCTTCGAGGTCCCGGAGGGCATCGCCGACCACGACGCCGTCGCCCTCACCCTCCAGGGCAACACCGCGTGGCACCTGCTCTTCACCGACCTGCGCGTCACCGCGGACGACACCGTGCTCGTCCCGGCGGCTGCCGGCGGAGTCGGCTCGCTCGCCGTCCAGCTCGCGAAGCACGCGGGCGCGAAGGTCATCGCCATGGCCTCCAGCGAGGACAAGCGCCGCACCGCCACCGCTCTGGGCGCGGACGCCGTCGTCGACTCCTCCACCCCCGAAGGCCTCACCGACCGGATCCTGGAGGCCGCCGGCGGTCCGGTCTCGGCCGCCATGGAGATGACCGGCGGCGACGTCTTCCACGCCACCCTCGCCGCCCTCACCCCGCGCGGACGCCTCGCGGTCTTCGGCGCCGTCACCGGCGCGGACGGGCTCGTGCCCATCACCAGCCTGCTGGCCGGCTCCAAGGCCGTCAGCGGCTTCTGGCTCCCGAACCTGTACCCCTCCCGCACCCACCTCAACGACTCGATGTCCGCGCTCTTCGCGGCGGTCGCCGACGGCTGGCTCAAGCCACTCAACGGCCCGGTCTACAAGCTCGGCCAGGCCCGCCAGGCCCACCACGACCTCGCCGCCCGTCTCACCAGCGGCAAGGTCGTCCTTGACCTCGACCGCTGACCGCTCGGCCCGTCGAGCTGCCCGTACGCCCGCACCCGACGGGTTACCCCGGCACAGCCCCATCGCGCCGTCGCCGGACGACGCGACGACCACCCGGAAGCCACCCATGACCCTCACCAGCACCACCACGTCCGACGCCGTGCCCGCTCAGCGCCAGGACGAGTCGCCGAGCAAGCCACCGTCCTCGCTCGCAGCCCGCGCCTTCGCCGTCCAGGCCGCGTTCACCCAACTCCCCGGCGAGGTCCACTCCCTGTGCGCCATCGCGGGCGCCGCCGGACTCGACGACGCCACCACCCACCGCATCCTGAAGACCGGCGTCACCGACGGCACCTTCGAACAGGTCGGCCGGGGCCGCTATCGCCTCGGCACCGCCACCGCCCGCGCCGGCGTCCAGGCCATGGCCCACTCCCCCAGCGCCGCCTCGACCCACACGATCCTCGAACACCTCCACGCCACCACCGGCGGCCTCGCCCTGCTCTACGTCCTCTCCCCATTCGGCGGCGCGAAGCGGCTGTGCACCGACTACGTCATCGGCGACCTGGACCCCGCCGAGGTCGGCATGTCCGCCGCAGACGTCGTCTCCGTCTCCCGCTCCCTGCGCACCGGAGCCTCAGGACGCGTCATCCTCGCCCACCTCCCCCAGAGCATCCAGGACCTCGTCCTCGCCGAGGAGGTACCACCCACCGCGGGGCCCGGCGTGATCCGCGACAACGACGCCCTCGCCGCCTCCCTGGACGAGATCCGCCGGCTCGGCTTCGGCGTCGGCCGCCAGGAGTGCATGCCGGGCTGGGACTCCGTCGCCGCCCCGGTCCTGTGGCACGACTCCATCATGGGCGCCGTCCTCCTGCTCCGGCGGACCACCGAAATGCCCGCCGACCTCCGCCCGTTGATCTACCACACCCGCAAGGCGGCCGAGAGCATCAGCGAGCTGACCGCGAGCCCGATCGCAGCCGCCGTGTAGCCGACAGCTGCCGAGCCGACCTCAGCGCTGCCGCCTGAGAACGGATCCGAACAGCAGCGCTGAGGTCCTGGGCATCCGGACGTCGTGTACCGGTCAGTTCGCGGTGGTGGCACTTACTGACGTGATTCGGCAGGATCCCTTTCATGAAGTCTCACGACACAGGGCTGTCACCCGCGTGGGTTGCGCGGAAGGTCGTCGCCTACGACGAACTCCAGGCCGTGGCAGGCTCGCTGTGGTGGCTGCAGTCCGACCCCGATCACGGCGGGGTCCGGCGCGTGATGTGCTCGGAGCGCTCCGGCGAGGCCTTCGCGGTGACGCCGTCCGACTTCGCCGTCGGGAGCGGGCTCCACGCCTACGGCGGCGGCAGCTTCGCCGTGGTGGAGGACGGGGTGTGGTTCGTCGGCGACGACGGCTCCCTCTTCCACCAGCCGCTCGGCCGCACACCGGAGAGGATCGTGCGCGTCCGTGGGTCCGAACAGTACGGGGACCTCGCTCCGGGCCCGAACGGCGGCGTGTTCGCGGTTCGTGGCGACAACGGTGCGGACGAGATCGTCGCCGTGGCTCCGGCTGGAGGCGTTCAGGTCCTGGTTCGCTCCTCCGGCTTCCTCGCCTGCCCTCGGCTCGCAGGGGGCAGCCTGGCGTACCTGGAGTGGAGCCGGGACCGGATGCCGTGGGACAGCAGCCGCCTCCTGCTGGCCGACACCCGGCTCAGCCGACCTGAGCCGGGTCGCGTCGTGGCGGGCAGTTCCTCGGAGTCCGTGGTCCAGCCGTCCTGGGGGCCGGACGGGTCGCTGTACTTCATGTCCGACCGAACGGGTTGGTGGAACCTCTACCGGCTTCGCGACGGCGTGGTGACGGCGGTCCTGCCCATCGATGCGGACTGCGCGCCGGCGCCCTGGGAAGCGGGCTACCGGTCGTACGGATTCGGGCCCGACGGTGCCGTCGTGCTGACCGTGCTGGACGGCTTCTCCACGGAACTCGTCGCCGTCGATCCCACAGGCGGACGGCGTCGGCTCGGCCCGAACCTCACCTCGGTGAAGCCGTACATCGCGGTCGACGGCGACCGACTCGCCGTGATCGGCTCCACCCCGTCGTCCGCTCCGGGTCTGTGGTCGCTCGACCTCACAGCACAAGCCGACGTCCCGGCCGTCCAGGTGGGCGCCGAGTCCGAGTCTGCACCGCCCTGGACGCCCGTCCCGCCAACGATCGACACCGCACAGGCGGGGAGCGGTCGCGTGAGCTTCCTGCTGCACCGGCCGTCGGGGGCGGCGTCGCCCGTGCCGCTCCTGGTGCGAGCGCACCCCGGCCCGACGGACGACGTGCCCCTGCGGCTGGACTGGACGACCCAGTTCTTCGTCAGCCACGGCTTCGCCGTCGCCGAAGTCCTCTACCGGGGCAGCACCGGCCAGGGCCGTACCTTCCGGCAGGCGTTGCACGGCCGTTGGGGCGAGTACGACGTCGAGGACTGTGCCACGGTGGCCGCGCACCTGCGCTCGACCGGCGTGGCGCTGCCCGGGGCGATGTTCGTCAGCGGCGCGAGCGCCGGCGGGTACACGGCACTCCAGGCGGCGACTCGTCCCGGGCCATTCGCCGGCGCGACGGCTACCTCGGCGATCATCGACCCCGCGCGGTGGGAGCTGTCCGTCCCGGAGTTCCAACGCCCCCACGCGGCCGTGCTGCGAGGGCCCGCCGGAACGGTGACGGCGGACCGGGTCCGGTGTCCGGTGCTGGTGATCCACGGAACGGCTGACACGATCACGTCCGCCGAGGAGGCACTGCAGTTCGCCCAGGATCTGGCCGCCCTCGGCGGTGAGCACGACAGCCTGCTGCTGGACGACGGCGACCACTACCTGTCGGCGCCTGCCGCCCGGGAACAGGCCCTCCGCGCCGAACTCGACTTCTACCGCCATATCATGAGCCACCCGAGAGGGTGACGGCTATACCGTCGGCTTCGGGTAGCACGGCCCGGGCGAACTCGCGAAGCTCCCGGGCCGGGGCGTAGTCGGCGTGGGCCCGCAGGTCGGCCAGGACTCCGGCCACCCGCTCGACGCACCGGCCTGACCCCGTCCGGGCAGCATAGGACACGGCGTCCCGGCCGGCCGCGCATGCCCGGTCGAGGTCCCCCGTGCGCAACCAGGTGGCGGCGAGCAGGGCGGCGTCGATCGCCCGCCGGCGGACCCGGTCCTCACCCACGCCGCTGAGGGCGTCGGCGAGTTGACTCCTCGCGGCCGGGGCGCGACCGAGGTCGTGGAGGCAGTGGGCGACCTCGTCCGCGAGGTAGGCGTGGTTGAAGTAGCGGATCCAGGTGGGCTCGTCCTGGTGGTCAGCGGTGTCGAGCAGCCTCTCGGCCTGGATGATCAGCTCGGTCGCCTCCGCCTCCCGCCGCATCCTGGCGTTCGCGCGGGCAACGACCGCGGTGATGGCGGCCCGGGTTGCCGGGCTCGCGGCGGTCCCGGCCGCTGCCCGGGCCGAGGCCGCCCACTGCAAGGCGGTCTCCGAATCGCCGCAGTGCAGCGCGAGGTGCCCAAGGTTCACCGCCACGAGGTAGGCGCTGTACGCCTGATCGTTGGTCACGGCCGTCAGAGTGAGCGCGCGCCGGTAGTACGCCTGGGCCTGGTCGGGGTCTCCGGTGTCGACGGCCTGGTAGCCGGCGAGCTCGCAGAAACCGGCCGTGAGCCTCGCTCGCCGACGAGCGACCGCCTCGTCCGTGACCGGGCGGCGGAGAAGCGCTTCGAGGTCGTTATCGATGTAGGAGCTGACCTGCCGCTGGTACTGCCGAGCCCCGTGCGTGTGGTCGAGCTGACGGAACAGGTCGAGCATCCCCTCGGCGGCGCTGACGTCGGACTCGGTCACCGGCAGCACCAGCGCGGTCGCTTCGGTCGGTGAGCTGATGGCCAGCCAGTCGGCGACCAGACCGCTCACCTGTGTCAAGGGCGACCGTACGGGTGTCACCTTCTGCTCGCCCTGGCGGCGTTGGTGCGCCGCTTCCGCTCGGCCGTCGCCGCCCCCCGGAGCGGCGGCCGGCGCATCGACCGCATCCGGTCCTCCGTGGAGCAGGGAGCGCAGCTCGGTCGCGGAGACCTTCAACAACCTCGCGAGCTTCGGCATCTGCCACGGTTGAGGCGTCGCCGTGCCCTTCTCCCAGCGGTGGACCGTCGTACGGTCGACGTCCATCAGCGTCGCCAGCTGCTCCTGGGTGTAGCCGGCGGCCCTGCGCTGCACGGCGAGCCGTCCCCATCGTGCCATCGCGATCTCCCCGAGAGTTCCTGGTGCGCCAACCGCGCAGGTCATCGGCGCTTTTTCAACATCACTGCCGCGTTTTGCAACAAGTCTGCACTGTTGCACCGGGCTTGGCAGCTGCTTCCGTATGAGCCCCCAAGGATTGTGCACCTCGGATCGGGTGCCCCTCCGTACTACCGCAGAGCCGGACGCCCCTCGGCACCGCGCTCCGGTCGTGCTCAGGGGCAGTGCCCCTCCTGGGCCCAGCAGCTCTCCGGACAAGGACGCCGATGACCACGAACCTCCCGCCGCCGACGCACCCCGTACACGCACCGACGGTGAACTCGCGCCAACCGCAGCCCAGTGCCGCCGCCCGGATCCGGACCACGGAGGCCGGCGACCCGATGGAGGCGCTGATGTGGACCTTCTGGTTGCTGGGCAACGTCCTCGCGATCACCCTCTTGGGGGTGCTCCTCAACCAGGAGTTGGGCCACCAGGACATCGCGAGCACACCGGCCCAATCCCGGTCCGCGCCGGACGTCGGCGAGGCCTGACCACAAGGTTCGCTGTCCCATCCGCGCCCCCGGCTCAGTTGGAGCATAGCGCTCGCATCCACACCGGCTTGAGTCCGTCCGAGCGTTGCCGACCAACCAGTCGGCCCCGTCGCGGACGTGCGTCAGCCGGACTCACTCCGACCTCCGACAGCGGAGGACTACGAGGAAGACGTATGGAGATGACTGAACACGTACCCCCGCAGCACGCGGTGGTGATCGCCTCCGGTGGGCTGGACAGCACCACCGTCGCCTACTGGCTTGCCGAAAGCGGCAGCAGGCTCACGCTGCTCTCCTTCGACTACGGGCAGCGTCACCGGAAGGAACTCGACTTCGCGGTGCTGATCGCCGACCGTCTCGGTGCACGCCACGACATCGTCGACCTGAGCGGACTCGGCAGTCTGCTGTCGGGCTCGGCGCTGACGGACCCGGCCGTCGAGGTGCCCGACGGCCACTACACCGCCGAGAGCATGCGCAGCACCGTGGTGCCGAACCGGAACGCGATCATGCTCTCGATCGCCGTGGGCGCGGCGGTCGCCGCGGGGGCGGACGCGGTGGCGTTCGGTGCCCACGCCGGCGACCACGCCGTCTACCCGGACTGCCGCACCGAGTTCTTCGACGCGTTCGGCGAGGTGGCGCGGGTCGGCAACGAGGGTTTCATCGCCGAGGGATTCCGGCTGCTGGCTCCGTTCATCGATCAGACGAAGGCCGACATCGTGCGGGTCGCCGACCAGGTCGGTGTGCCGTTCGCGGACACCTGGTCCTGCTACCGCGGTGGCGAGCTGCACTGCGGGACGTGCGGGACGTGTACCGAACGGATCGAGGCCTTCGTGCTCGCCGAGGTCGAGGACCCGACCGAGTACGCCGTCTCGCCCACCGGGGCGGCCCGATGAGCGGGGTCGTCGTGCCCGGCCGGCACCGGATCGGGAAGGCGTTCCGGTTCGAGGCGGCTCACTTCCTGCCCGGCCTGCCCCAGGGGCATCAGTGTGCGCGGATGCACGGCCACTCCTACGCGGTGGAGTTCGCTCTCACCGCCGACCGGCTGGTGGCGCCCGGCTTCGTCACGGACTTCGGCGAGCTCGCGCCGGTGAAGCAGCTCATCGACTCCACCCTCGACCACCGCGTGCTGAACGACGTCCTGCCGGTCGTCCCGACGTCGGAGAATCTCGCCGGCTGGCTGGCCTGCTGGTTCGTGGAGCACGTCGAGCCGTCGCTGCCCGGCCGCTTGGTGTCGGTGCGCGTGTCGGAAACGGCGAGCAGCTGGGCCGAGTTCGTGCTGGAGGAGCGGTGAGCCTGTCCGGGGGTGCGATCGCCGGCGGGAAGGGCTTGCTGGTGGCGGAGTGCTTCGGGCCGACGTTCCAGGGCGAGGGCCCCAGCGTCGGGCAGCAGTCGCTGTTCATCCGGTTGTCGCGGTGCAACCTCCGCTGCCCGGGGTGTGACACCCCGGAGACCTGGGACTGGTCCCGGTTCGACCCGCGGGAGGTGTCCACCCGGCACGGCGTCGAGGATCTGGCGGCGTGGGTGATGGCCCGCTCGCCTCGGCTGGTGGTGGTCACCGGGGGTGAGCCGCTGCTTCAGCAGGGCCCGGTCATCGACCTGGTGCAGCTGCTGTCGGGGCGGCGGGTGGAGGTGGAGACGAACGGCACCGTCATCCCGCTGCCGGAGCTGGTGGATTCGGTCGCGGCGTTCAACGTGTCGCCGAAGCTGGAGGCCTTCGCCGCGCCCGGGGACCGGCGGATCGTCCCGGAGGCGCTGGAGGCCTTGGCGGCCTGCGGCAAGGCCCGGTTCAAGTTCGTCGTCCACGAGGCCGGCCAGCTCGACGAAGTCGCCTCACTGGTAGAGGAGTTCTCGCTCCCCGACGTGTGGGTCATGCCGGAGGGGGCGAACAGCGCGGTGGTCCTGCGCAGGATGCGGGAGCTGGCGGACGAGGTGCTGGAGCGGAGCTGGAACCTCACCCCGCGGCTGCACACGCTGCTCTGGGAGGCCACTCGTGGTCGGTGAGAACAGCAAGGCGCCTGGACGGCGCGGTCGTTCCGACTCCCCGAGGCCGCGCGTGTTGGGTAGCGGCCAAGTATGTGGTGCAGAGGGGAGCGGGATCCTGCATGCCGTCCAGGCACGGCCCACTATAGCTAACTCCCGCTCTCCGCGCGCCCATTCGCTGATGCCGTTCCTCGTCGAGCCACGGCATCTGAAGGCCGCGGCGCGGGCCTGCATGCGCCGCGCGGGGTCGCCGGGCGCCGACGGGATGAGCTGGGCGCAGTTCCGGCAGGGCATGGACAGCCGGCTGGAGGTCCTGGCCGAGGAGTTGCGGACGGGTTCCTGGGTGCCCGGTCCGCTACGCGAGGTGGCGATCACCACGTACACCGGCAAGACGATGCCCTCGGTGATCCCGACAGTGGCCGACCGGGTCGTCCAGCGGGCGATGCGGGGAGCCATCGAGCCGGTGCTGGAGCAGCGGGCGTTCGCCGACTGGGTCTCGGGCTACCGGGCCGGGCGGAACCGGATCACGGCGCTGCGCGACTCCGACCGGCACTTGCGGGAGGGGTTCCGGTGGGTGGCCGACGTGGATGTGCGGCGGGTGTCGGAGGGTTCGTGCGCGGCCGAGGTCACCGACTGGCTGGCCGAGCACGTGGCGGACGGCTCGTTCCTGCGCCTCTTCGAGCAAGTTCTGGAGCCGTTGCCGTGTCCACTCGTCCCGGGCACAGCGCTGTCTCCCCTGCTGCTCAACCTTCGGCTGTCCCGGGCGGACGTACGGCTCGCGGGGCTGCGCACGGTGCGGTTCGCGGACAACTACTGCGTCTTCTGCGACGGTGCCGAGCAGGCCGGCGAGGCCCTCGAAGCCGTCACTGGGGCGCTGGCGCGCTGTGGGCTGCGGCCCAACCTCGCGAAGTCCAAGGTCTGGGCCGGTGTGAACGCCGAAGACCTGTTCCTGATCGCCGGATGAAGGGGGCAGCGATGATGGCGAACCTCGTCAGCCACGCGCTCACCTGGGTGCCGGTGCCGGGCGGTGTGTGCCTGTTCGGCGACCGGCAGAAGCCGGTGAAGGTGGTCGACCTGGAGTGGACCGCGACGCCGGTCACGCCCGCCCAGCTCGGCCTCGCCCCGGACCACCGGCCGCTGGTCGGGGTCGCCCACGCGAAGGCGGCCCGGATCGCCGCCGACCTGGGCGGCCGGCTGCCGCTGTCGAAGGAGTGGGAGTGGGCGGCCTCCGGACCCGAACGCCGTCGGTACCCGTGGGGCGAGGACGAGCCGGACGAGGGGCGGGCGAACCTGCGCGACTCCTGCGGACGGCTCACCCCGGTCAGTTCCCACCCCCGGGGCCGGACCCCGACCGGGTTGTGGGACATGGCGGGCAACTGCTGGGAGTGGACCGCCTCGAAGACGATCGGCAGCGGTTCCGTGATCCGCGGCGGCTCCTACAACTCCCTGCCGCTGTACGCCCGGTGCACGTTCCTGAACGCCGCGCCGGCCGAGCTCTGCTCGCCGGGCATCGGCTTCCGGGTGGTGAGGGCAGCGTGATCGGCGACCTCGTGATCGCGGGCTGCTCGCGCCGCAAGGCGCCGGACGTCGGCCTCCTACCCGTCCTGGAGCGGTACACCGGCGGCGTCGCCCCTCAGCTGCACGCCCGCTTCGCCGATCACCCGCACGCCCGCAGCCGGATCCGCTTCCTCTCCGCGGCCTTCGGCCTGGTTCGTGCGGACGACCTGATCGCCTCGTACGACCAGCGCCTCGACGCCGACCGGGTCGAGGGGCTGCGCCTGATCGTGAACGGCCAGCTGCGGCGCGACTTCGCCGCGAACGGCGTCCCGCAGCGGGTGCTGCTGGTCCTCGAACCCGACTACCTGGTCCTGCTCACCGACCTCCTGGCCCGGCCGGAGCGCCCGGTTCTGCACTGGATCCCCGACCCCCGTGGCTGGCCCCAGGCCGCCGCCGTGCTCGACGAATGGAGGTGGCCGTGATGAACACCAACCTCGCGGACGCGCTCAAAACCCAGGCCAACACCCACCAGTACTTCACGACGGGGTTCACCGAGCGCACCGGTCTGGCCTGGCACCAGCCCACCCCGGCCGGCGCCAGCGTCGGTCGGGCGCTGTCCGTCGTGCTCCCTGCCCACAACACCGCCTACGCCCTGCCGACGGTGCTGGACGCGCTCGGCGCGCAGCAGCACGCAGCCGATGTGGAGGTGATCCTGGTCGACGACGCCTCGACGGACGCGACCTTCGACATCGCCCGTCGCCATCCGGCGGTCACCACCGCGGTGCGTCTGTCCCAGCGGCGCGGCTCGGCGGCGGCGCGCAACGCCGGTGCCCGCCTCGCCCAGGCCCCGACCATCCTGTTCGTCGACGCGGACATGGCGTTGCCCGCCCACGTGCTCGCCGACGTCGCCGCGCGCGCCGAGGCCGACACCGTGCTGACCGGGTTCCGGCACAACGTCCCCTACCAGGCGTCGCCCGGCGGCGGGCCGCTGCTGCCCGAAGGGCCTCCGCTCCTCGGCGCCGACCACCGCGTCACCTGGCGACCCCCGGTGGGCAAGATCCTTCCGTACTCCGGGATCACGCTCACCGACGAGCTGGACGGACGCCCGCTCGACGCCACCAACGACTTCCAGACCCTCGGGTACGGACGGGCCTACTACGACTGGGATTTGCCCCGGATGGTCGTCACCGCCCTGCTGGCGGTGCCGCGCGAGCAGCTGGTGGACGTCGGCGGGTTCGACGAGGAGTTCGGGTTGCTGGGCTGGGGCATGGAGGACACCCATCTCGGCGCGGCCCTGATCGCCGCCGGCTGCCTCGTCGTCCCGCTGCGTCAGGCCGTCGGCTTCCATCTCGACCCGCCGGACGCCGCCGCTCAGTGGCAGGCCAAGCTCGCCTCCTGGCCCGCGACGCTCGCCCGCTACCGCCACCTGCTGTCCCTGCCCGCGCCCGTTGGGCACGGGCGCGACTTCACCACCGCCGCCGACAAGCACCTGACCGATGCTGAGGTGATCACCCGATGATCCGCGCCTTCGCCGTCGCCACGTTCGGCGGCACCACCGTCGTGCACGACCCCGCGGTGGGCACCAATCACGTTCCGCCCCAGCCGCTGCCCGCCGGCTGCGTCGCCCTGGACGACCAGCAGGTGGCCGCCTGGCCCGAGGCCGATCCCTCCACGCTCGCATTCGAATACCCGCTGAGCATGTGCTGGTCCCCGATCGTGCGCTGCAACCTGGACTGCCCGCAGTGCCTCGACGACAAGAGCGTGCGCGAGTCCACCGCGGCCGAGCGACGCATCCTCGCCGGCCACATCGCCGCCTCGGGGGTGCTGGGCGTGGACATCTCCGGCGGCGAGCCGCTGCTGCTGCGCGACCTGCCCGAGCTCGCCCGCGCGATTCGCCGCCAGGGCACCAGCGTGGTCAGCTGCACGACCAACGGCTGGCACCTCGCCCGCCGCGCCGAGGAACTCGCCGAAGCCCTCGACGCGATCCGGGTCTCCCTCGACGGCGCCACCGAGGCCACCCACGACCTCTGGCGCGGCCAGGACAGCTACCGGCGCGCCGTCGCGGGGATTCGCGCCGCCGTGGACGAGGGCCTGTTCGTGCAGCTCCAGATGGTCCTGATGCGGTCCAACCAGCACGAGGCCCAGGAGCTGCTGGACCTCGCCGCCCAGCTCGGCGCCGGCGGGGTGACCTTCCTCCAGATGCTCCCCATCGGCTCCGGCGTCGCGCTCGCCGCCGAGCAGTCGCTCACCGATGAACAGGCCCGGGAGATCGTCGGCCCGCTCACCGTCCCCGACGGCGTCCGAGTCCGGCTGCGCACCCGCACCAGCGCGGGCGGCTTCACCGTGCTGCGCGCCGACGGCTACGCCTGGCGCAACACCCGAGGCGCCACCGGCATCTCCGCGTTCGTCCCCGTCACCGGCCCGGACGACCTGCGCCTGCCCACTTCCGGGAGCACCTCGTGACCAACTCCTCGCACGCCGGCAAGCGGGTCTTCGCACAGTGCGTCCCGTTCGCGCCGACGCACTACCAGTGCTTCGACGCGGCCCGGCTGATCGCCGAGTCCGTCGTCGGGATCGATCCGGACGTGACCTGCGTGATCGGCATCGCCTCCGGCGGGATCAAACCGGCCCGCCTCATGGCCGCCTACCTCAAGGTGCCCTTCCACACCGTCACTGCCAGGCACAACACGAGCAACGCCCTGTTCCAGCAGGCCACCGGCGACGTCGAGGTCGTGCTCCCGGACACGCTGCCCGAGTGCCTCTCGGGGACGGTGCTCCTCGTGGACGACATCGCCGGCACCGGAGCCACGTTCGCCGCCGTCTCGGACGCGCTGAACGACCGGCTCGACCACAGCGCCGAGATCATGACGGCGGCGTTGTTCCGCAACCGCGGCTGCGTGCAGAACCCCGACCGGTGGGCCTGGAACGTCGACGACTGGGTGGTCTTCCCGTGGGAGACGCCGCACCACGGCCTGACCCGGCCCGTGCCCACCCTGAAGTGGGTGAGTGCCCGGTGATCCTCCGCCCCGCCTCCCGCGGCGTCCTGCTGGTCCTCGTCTCCTGGACCTCTGACGCCCCGGCCGGCATCGAACGCGCGACGGCCGCGCTCGCCCTCGGCCTCGCCCGAAACGGCCACCGGCCCGTCATCGCCACCGCCGCGCCCCAGCCCGAAGGCCCCGGCCTCCCCGGCGTCACCGTCGCCCGACTGCGCCTCGACGACGTGCAGTTCCCGTGCGACGACGCCGTGCTGCGCAACGCCGTCACCTACCAGGACACCCGGCTGACCCGTCAGATCCGGGACCTGATCACCGAACACCGCATCGACACCGTCCTTTTCACTGACGCGCTGTGGGGCCTCGGCCGCCTTCGCGGCGACATCCCCGGCCACGTCCGCCGCGCTCTCGCCGCCCACGTCAAGCCGCACACCCTCGACGCCGGTCCCGCGCTCGCCCGCGCCACCCGCGTCCTCGTACCCTCCGCCGTCGTGCGCGACGAGCTGGCCGACTGGGGCCCGCGCAACCTCCGCGTCGTCCCCAACGCGCTCCTGCCCGACCCCACCGTTACCCCGCCCGCGCCCGAGCTCCGTGAGCAACTGCGGCGCAACGGCCCTGTGCGCGTCCTCGCGCGGCTCGGGCCGGAGAAGGGCGTGCTCGACCTGCTGGAAACCGCCTCCGGCTGGGACCGGCCCGTTGAGGTGGCGCTCGCCGAGGCCGGGTTCGAGGACAGCGCGGGGTCTCAGTCCGAACTCCTCGACGCCTGCCGCACGGCGGCGGCCCGCGTCCCGGGCGTCCGTCTGCGCGGGGCGCTGGCCTGGGACGAGGTGTTGCCCTGGCTCGCCGGTGCCGCCGTGGTGATCGTGCCCAGCCACAAGGAGACCTTCGGCCTGGTGGCGCTGGAGGCGATGAGTGTGGGCACCCCGGTCGTCGCCTACCGGGTCGGCAACCTGCCCGCCCTGATCAGCCCGACCGGCGACGGCGACCACCTGCTCGTCGGCCACGACGAAGGCCCGGCCGCCCTCCACAAGGCGGCGCAAACCCTTCTGGAAGATGACATACTGTACGCCGCGACTACACAGACCGTGTATCGGAGGGCGGCCGAGTTCGAGCCGCACCGAATCGCTGACTTCTTCCTGGAGGCGGTGTCGTGATGCCCGAAAACCCTGTAGCCCCTGCGCCGTTGCTGCTCGTCGACGGGTTCAACCTTTTGTGGGCGGGCACCTTCGGCTTCCCCGCGCCGGTCTTCTCCCGCGACAAGTCCCGCGAATTGACCGGGCTGTTCGCCTTCTTCGCCCTGCTGCGCGCCGCGATCCGCGACGACCTCGACGTCGAGCAGCCCGAGGTCCTGGTCGTCTTCGACGGCGAGCACGGCACGGCCGCTCGGGTGGCCGCCGATCAGGAGTACAAGGCGAACCGGGAGGCCACCCCGGAAGCGCTCAAGCCGCTGCAGTTCCTCACCCCGGTGAAGGACGGCCTGGACGCGTACGGGATCCGGTGGGTCGAGGTCGGTGACGCCGAGGCCGACGATGTCACCGCCACCCTCGCCACCCGGGCCGCCGCCTCGCGGCCGGTCCTGGTCATGTCACGGGACATGGACTTCTACCAGCTCCTCGATGACCGCGTGCGCATCCTCAACCGCTCCCGGAAGTCCTCCCAGCGAATCATCACCGCCGACGAGGTCCTCACCCGGTACGGCGTCACTCCCGCCCAGTGGCCGGCCTTCCGCGCCCTGACCGGCGACAAGTCCGACAACATCCCCGGCGTCCGCGGCATCGGGCCGAAGGTCGCCGCCACGCTGCTGCGCGACGGCATGCGACTGCACGACCTGCCCGGCTCCGGGCGGCTGACCGGCGCCAAGGGAACGGCGATCACCACCGCCTGGGCCGACGTGCTGCGGTGGGAGGCGATGATCACAGTGCGCCGCGACCTGGCCGTGCCCGTCGCCCTCCGCAGCGAGTCCAGCCCGCAGCTGCCGAAGCCCGCCGACGTCGTCGACAAGCTCGGGCTGTGGTGAGCGGTGCCGGGCCGGGCTCGGTCCTGGCCGCCTTCGCGCACCCCGACGACGCCGAGCTGTGGGCCGGCGCCACCCTCGCCCTCCACGCCTGGTCCGCCGTCGTGACCGTCGTCGTCCCGCACCGCGACGACGTCCGCGACGCCGAGGCCCGCAAGGGCGCCGCCGCGCTCGGGGTGGAGCTGCGCCAGGTGGCCCGGCTCGACCACGCCACCGTACAGGAGCTGCTGCTAGAGGCTCAGCCGGAGATCGTCATCACCCACCCGCTCAACGACGTCCACCCCGAGCACCGGGAGGTCGCCACCGCCGTGCTCGCGGCCGTCCCCGAGCCCCGGATCGCCACCGGCCGACCGAGCCGCCTCTACACCTGCGACACGTACAACTCGCTCACCCTGGACGGCCCGGTGCGCGCCGACGTGATCGTGGATGCCACCGCGACCTTCGACACCAAGATGGCCGCGCTGTACGAGCACGCGAGCCAGCCGATCGAGCAGCACTTCGGGCCCATGGCCGAGAACCTCGGCCGGCTCTGGGGCGCCCGCATCGGCACCCGATACGCGGAGGCGTTCACCGCCGTGCCGATCCTCGGCTGCCTGCCCGGCGCCTCCCACCTCTGATGCGTCGCTCCTCTCCACCCGCCCACTTCCAACTCACCCCATAGGGCATGACCATGACACCCATACCCGTACCCGCCCAGCGCCGCCGCGTCGACCGTCCGCGCGTCGAAGAGCTGACCCGCGAGCTGCTGCTCGCTCTCGGCGAGGACCCCGACCGCGCCGGCCTCAAGGACACACCCCGCCGGTTCGCAGCATGGTGGGGCGAGTTCCTCGACCACGACCCCGGCAAGCTCGACACCAGCTTCGCCCACGAGGGCCAGTACGACGACTTCGTCCTGCTGACCGGCATCGGAGCGTGGAGCGTCTGCGAGCACCACCTGCTGCCCTTCCGCCTCGACGTCTCCATCGCCTACGTGCCGGGTACCACCGTCCTCGGCCTGTCCAAGCTCGTTCGGCACCTGGAGGCCCACACCCACGCCCTTCAGCTGCAGGAGCGCATCACCCACGACGTCGCCCATGACCTCGCCAAAGCCGCCGGCAGCGACGACGTCGCCGTCTTCACCACCGGCGAGCACCTGTGTATGAGCATGCGCGGCGTCAAGACCCCCGCGGTGCGCACCACCACCATGTGCAGGCTCGGCTGCACCGAGAGCGACCCCGACCTGGCCGCCCGCATCGAACGCCTCGCTCTTCCCGCCCGCGCGTAACCACCGTCCTCAGTCCCCAGGAACCAACCATGCCCTCGCACATCTTCACCCTCACCGCCTCGCTGGGCGCCGACGCGGCACCGGCCGAGGTCTGGCAGCAGCTTCAGGCCTCTCCTCCGGCCGGCTGCACCTACGTCCCCGAGGTCTTCCCCCGGACCCCCGGGCTGCGCTGCGAGCGCGAGGCCTCCGCCCGACTGGAGGCCGTGTCCGGCGTCGTCGGCGAGGTCTACGCCGCCCACGGCCTCCTCCTCGACGACCTGGGCGTGGAGAAGCTCTCCGAGTGGATCGGCGACGGCACCGACCAGCCCGGCAGCCCCGCCGGAATCCACGCGGCGGACACCGCCGCGCAGGCCCTGCTCCTGGCGATCGACCGCTTTCGGCGACTGGGTCACGGTGCCGACACCGTCAAGGCGTTCACGGAGGCGACCCTCAACGCTCCTCGTCCCGTCTGACCATCCCGCCATGGGCGTACCGCCGCTGAGGCACCTCAAGGCGCCCGAGCTGCCGTTCCCCGGCGCCGGCAAGGTCGTCCTGCTGGCCGGACTCGCCACCGGCCGCCCCGCTGGCAGCACCAAGCCGTCTTCCGCGGGACCGTACTCGATCCGCTCGTTTTGACCGACCTGTACGGAGCGTGGCGCAGCAGCTGGACAGGCCGGGCGGAGACCTACGCCGATCTGATCCTGGCGTCGCTTCCGCTCGGCCCCTGGCCGGTCCTGCGCGCCCACCGCCCTACCGGGACGACCCTCTGTGCCCGCGCGTGGTGGTCGGCTGCGACCCCCGTATCGGTTGGCAGGTCAGGACGCACCGGGCGGTCGAGCAGCGCACGTCCGGCCTCGTGGTGCACCGCACGCTCGACGCCACCGTGAACGCCGCCGCCCGGACCCTCCTGAGCCGCCAGCCGCCGCGCCACCACCCTCAATCCCACCCACCGTCAGGACCTTCCGTGACCAAGAGCCCGCTGATCGAGGACCACGCCCTGCTGGGCAACAGCCGCTCCACCGCGCTCGTCGACCGCAGCGGCACAATCACGTGGCTGTGCCTGCCCGAGCCCGACTCCCCCGCCGTCTTCGCCCGCCTGCTCGGCACCGACGACCACGGCTTCTGGCGTCTCGCCCCGGCGGACATCGCCCATGCCACCCTCACCCGGCGGACGTACCAGGGAGGTTCCCCCGTCCTCGACCAGGACTGGGAGACGCCCTCCGGCGTGGTGCGGGTCACCGACTTCATGCCGGTCCCGATCGACGGCGCCGTGCCGGGCGCCCAGGTCGTCCGCATCGTCACCGGACTGCGCGGCCGGGTCCGGATGCGCTCGCGCTTTCGGGCCGCCTTCGGCTACGGCCTCACGACGCCACTGCTCCGGTTCCTGCGCCAGGGCGCCGCTCACCGGACCGTCTTCGCGCACAGGACGGACGAGCTGTGGCTCGACGGTCCGGGCCACAGCCTCGACGACCGGCATACCGCCTACGCGGACGTGACGGTCCAGCCGGGCGACCAGATCGCCTTCACCATCACCTGGCGCGCCGGTGCCGAGCCGGAACCCGTGGTCCCCGACGGCCTCGCCATGGTCACCGACACCCTCGGCGGCTGGTCGGTCTGGACCAGCCGCTGCACTTACCCCGGCCCGTACCGGGAGGCCGTCCTCTCCTCGGCCGCGGTGCTCAAGTCCCTCACCCACGCCCCGACCGGTGGCATCGTCGCCGCACCCACGACGTCGTTGCCCGAGGAGCTCGGCGGCGAGCGGAACTGGGACTACCGGGCAGCCTGGCCCCGGGACAGCGCCATGACCGTGGCCGCGCTCCTGCGCTCGGGCAGCCACCGGGCCGAGGCCCGGGCCTGGCGCAACTGGCTGCTGCGCAGCATCGAGCTCTCAGGCGACGTCCGGGCCATCTACCGACTCGGGGGCGGCACCGACCTCACCGAACGGGTTCTGAGCCACCTGCCGGGCTTCGCCGGCTTCCTCCCGGTCCGGGTCGGCAACGGCGCCGCCGACCAGCTGCAGCTCGACGTCTACGGCCACATCGCCGAAGCCTTCCTGGTCGCCGAGGACGCAGGGCTGGAGCCCGACCCGAACGCCGACGCCCTGTTGGTCGCCCTGGCCGGCGAAGTCATCCGACTCTGGCGGCAGCCGGACGAGGGCATCTGGGAGGTCCGCGGCCCCCAACGGCACTTCGTCCACTCCAAGGTCATGGCCTGGGTCTTCCTGGACCGCGCGATCACCCTGCTCGCCCGGAGGGGCAGCTCGCACGAACACGTACTCGCCCGGATGCGCAAGGCGCGCGCCGAGATCCACGACGACGTCTGCACCAACGGCTACGACCCGCAGCGCAACACCTTCACCCAGTCCTACGGAGGCGAGGACCTGGACGCCGCCCTGCTGGTCATCCCGCTGGTCGGCTTCCTCCCCGCCGACGACAAGCGGGTGATCGGCACCGTCGAAGCCGTCCAGCGCGAACTCTCCACGGTCGACGGCCTGGTCCAGCGCTACCCCACCCACGCCGCCCGCGACGCCAACGTGGACGGCCTCGAAGGCCACGAAGGCAGCTTCCTCCTCTGCTCGTTCTGGCTCGTCCGCGCACTTCACGCCCTCGGCCGCACCGCGGAGGCCCGCAGGCTCTTCGGCCGGCTCCTGAAGCTGCGCAACGACCTCGGTCTGCTGGCCGAGGAGTACGACCCCACCCACCAGCGGCAGCGGGGGAACTTCCCCCAGGCCCTCAGCCACATCGGGGTGATCGACGCTGCGGCCGACCTCGCCCGGACGGCGGCGCCCCACCTGCCCGGTCAGCGCGGCGTCGGCCACCGGACCCTCACCTCCGCCTAAGCCACTCCCCCGCCCGACGCCCGAGCCAAGGAGACAACAGTGGACCGCGCCTCGCCCCTGCCCGTGGTGGACACCACCTCGTTCAAGCCCATGGCGATGCGCCCGACCGAGCGGGCGGCCGTCCTCCGCAAGCTCCTCATCACGTATCGCTCCACCCACGTGCCTAGCAGCCGTGTCGGCGTGTACGAGGAGTCAGACCTCTCCGCTCTGTGGACCGGTGCGCTCTACCTGAGGCCAGTCATCGTCACCGTCCTCGGCCATCGCCGGTACGAGCGCCTGCGTCTGCTCTTCGATGCCGTCGACACGGCCCGCCACGCCCTGGCGCCGGACGCCCGGCCCGCCCTCGTCGTCTGCAGCAGCCCGAACACCAGCTCTGACGGCAACGACAGCCTCCGGTCGCTCGCCGCGAAGTCCGGCATCGACGACACCGTCTTCCTCCTGGGCGAAGTCCCGGCCACGGAGTTGCCCTCGCTCTTCGCCGCCGCGGACGCCTACCTCAGCACCGCCCGGCGCACCACAGCTCACCTCTGGCAGGCCATGGCGTGCGCCACCCCGTCGGTCGTCCTCACCGACGCGGACACGGAACAGGTGATCGTCCACGGTGGCTACGAGGCCAACGGATGGGTCACCGACCCGAACACCGACGACCTGGCCGCCGCGCTCGTCCAGGTCTGTCGCGACCCCGCCGAACGGTTCCGTCGGGGCACCGCCGCAGCAGCAAGGCTGCGTGCCCACGAAGCGGATTCCGCGTCACCGACACGGCGAGCAGCCCCTCTACCCCAGACCGAACAGCACCCGCCCGTCCAACAGCCGTTCACACCCAGCGCCCCCTGCGCCCACCCGTCGCCCGGTCGCGCAGGACGCCAATGGACGGTCCGAGCCCAGGCTGAGACGACCAAACCCCACACGCTGCCACCCGACGACCCAGCGGCACGCAACCTGGAGCACCACCGATGACAAGGACACCCCCCTTACCCGACGCCGACAACCGGCCCTCGGCGTCCGTGTCCAACCGCATCGCCGACGCCCGCACCGGCTCCGTCGTACAAGCCGGCCGAGTCGGCGACGTCCACTTCCATTCCGCCGTCCCTGCCCAGCCGGTTCCTCGCCAACTCGCACCGGTTCCGGCCGTGTTCACCGACCGCGAGCACGACATGGCCGCGCTGGACGCGCACGTCGCCGTCCGGCCGGAAGGCACAGCCCCGGTCATCGTAATCACCGGCCCGGGTGGAATCGGCAAGAGCGCCCTTGCCGCCCGCTGGGGCCATCGGCACGCCGCACGGTTCCCGGACGGCCAGCTTCTCGTCCAGCTGCGCGCCGGCGGACCGGCCTCGGCGGTCGAGACCGCCCGCTCCCTGCTGCGAGGCCTCGGTCGAGGCGACGGCAGTCAACTTCCCTGGGAAGTTTCGGACTTGCAGGCCCTGTGGCGCTCCACCGCGGCCACCCGGCGGCTGCTCGTGATACTGGAGGACGCCGCGAGCCCTGAGCAGGTCCTGCCGCTGGTCCCCGCGAACTCGGAGTGCCTCGTCGTGGTGACCAGCCGCTCGCCGATGCCCGCGCTCGCCGCCCACGGAGCACACCACCACCAGCTGGGCCCGCTCGCCCCTGCCCACGCCGTCGCCCTCCTCGGCCGCATCCTCGGCGCAGACCGGGTACGCGCCGAGCCGGCCGCCGCCGAAGCCCTCGCCCGCGCCTGCGGAGGCAACCCCCTGGCCGTGGGCCTGGCCGCCGGCGAGGCCGTCCTCACCCCCGCGCGCCCCCTCGTCTCCCACCCCGCCCTGAGCTCAACCGATCCGGAGAGTGTCTTGATGACCACCGCCCTCGCCCTCGCGGCCCTGCCCGAGCCCGAAGCACGGCTGCTGAGGCTCGCCGCCCTGATCCCCACGCCCGACCTCGACCCCCTCACCGTGGCCGCCGCCACCGCCACCCCCGCCGAACAGAGCCTGCACCTGCTGCACGAACTCGCGGCCCGGAACCTGCTGGAGCACATCGGCCGCCAGAACGTGCGCGGCGACGTCTACCGCATCCGCCCTGAAGCCCGGGACCTGCTCCACAGCCCCGCCAACGCCCGCCGGCCCGTAGTCCAGCGCCACCTCGACTACCTGATCTACAACGCCCAGACCACCGTACGAATCCTCACCCCGCACCACCGCACCCTGCCGCGCCAGCACCGCCACCACCCCGCCCAGGCGGCACGCATCGGCGACGACCGCACCGCCCTGGACTGGCTGGAAGCCATCACCCCCTCCGTTCTGCCCGCCCTCGCCGCCGCCCGGGACCTCGGCGAACACCAGGCCCTCACCGTCCTGGTCCACGACCTGTGGCCCCTGTTCCACCGCCTCCGCCGCACCGACCTTAGCCTCACCTGCCACGAACTGGGCGTGGAAGCCGCCCGCCAATGGGGCCACCGCATGGCCATCCGCGAGATGACCACCACCCTGGCCATCTCCCACAAACGCACCGGGCAGCACGAGGACGCACTCCGGCTCTACGAAGAGGCCCGCATCCTCGCCACCGAGGACCAGGACCCCGACGGAACCGCCCAGTGCACCGCCGGGATCGGCGCCACCCTGTACGACGCCGAACGGTACGCCGCCGCCGAGCCCGAACTCGCCCGCGCGATCGAGCTCTACGCCGACCTCGACGACCGCCGCGGCGCCGGCCTCGCCGAGATCCTCCTCGGCTCCGCCGCCGCCCGCCAGGGCAACACCGACCTCGGCATCCCGCTGCTCCGGCAGGCGCTCGCCGACCTCGAATCGCTCACCCCTCCCGACCCGTTGAACGTGGCCCGGGCAAAGGTCTTCCTCGGCGAGGCCCAGTCCCTGGCCGACGAGCACGAACTCGCGGCCACCACCATCAACATCGCCGTGCAGGAGTTCGTACGGCTCGGCCACCGCCACTGGGCGGCCTACGGCACCGAGTTCCTCGGCCAAGCCGCCGAACGCGGAAACCTGCCCGCGGTCGCCGCCAGCTGGTACGCCACCAGCCAGGACCAGTACCGGAGCCTGGGCAGCAGCCGCGACGTGGAACGCCTGCAGAGCCGACTGCTTGCGCTGCTGACCGAGTGAACACCGATCGCCGACCACGTGGCCCGACCGGCGCCCGAACGCGAACCCGACAGCTCATCGTGCCGGACAACACCCGGCCTTCCCTCACTTCCAGGAAGGACAATGTTTCTGCGCACTATGACCGCAGCCGCCCCATCTGCTTCTGTTGGCCTGCACGCCGACCGGTGAGAGCGGCGGTGAGAGCCTGCCGGTGGACGGCAACGCCGTCCTCGGCCACCCCGCTCGATGCGATCCACCCCAACGTGCCGGTCTGGACCGGAGTCGGCCAGTGATCAGCACATTGTGCACCCGCGCTACCGGCGGGTGTGACCAGCCGGTTCGACAGGGCCAGCGTCAGCGGAGGATGGTAGGGCGGGTGCCGTGCCGCCCGTGGCGGAGCGAAGCGGTGGCGGTGGCTGCCGGAGGGCAGCGGTAAGGAGCTGGCAGTGAGTGATCGCAGTGGCATCGAGTGGACGGAGGCGACATGGAACCCAACCACCGGATGTGACCGGGTCTCGGCCGGCTGCGATAACTGCTACGCCCTCGCGCTCGCGAAGCGGCTGAAAGCGATGGGCGCGGCCAAGTACCAGGCCGACGGCGATCCTCGGACATCCGGCCCGGGCTTCGCCCTCACCCTTCATCGGGACGCCCTGGACGTACCCTACGGGTGGAAGGGCCAGCGGACGGTGTTCGTGAATTCGATGTCGGACCTCTTCCACGCGAAGGTCCCGCTCGACTTCGTGCGTCAGGTGTTCGCGGTGATGGCGGACACTCCTCAGCACACCTATCAGGTGCTCACCAAGCGGACCAGGAGGCTCCGGCGCGTCGCCGACCGGCTGGACTGGCCGGCGAACCTGTGGATGGGGGTGTCCGTGGAGACCGCGGCCGAGCTCGACCGGGTCGACGACCTGCGCGTCGTCCCGGCGGCGGTGCGGTTCCTGTCCTGCGAGCCGCTCCTCGGTCCGCTTGACGGGCTCGATCTGGACGGAATCCACTGGGTGATCGTCGGCGGCGAGTCGGGCCCCGCCCACCGTCCGATGGCGGCGGGCTGGGCCAGGCAGGTGCGCGACGCGTGTCTGGAGAAGGAGGTGCCGTTCTTCTTCAAGCAGTGGGGCGGCCGCACGCCCAAGGCTGGCGGCCGGCTGCTGGACGGACGGACCTGGGACCAGATGCCGCTTCCGGTCAGCGCGTGACCGGCGGTCTCACCAGCAGGTCGTAGACCTTCTCGCGCTGGTGGCTCCTGCCGTCGCTCGGCGTCCCGCCCCTGCGGTGCAGAAGCTTGATCGCATCGCGCGCCGCCTTCTCCGTGACCTGCCCGTAGTACTCGCCGAACACCTCCAGCGTGTGGTCGACCAGCCTGATGGTGTGCCCGTGGCGCAGCAGGGTCGCGAGGTTATCGGCGATCGCGGGTACGGCACGCTCGTGGACCTTCTGCGGATCGGGGCGCTGCAGGCTGACGACGGGGAACAGTCCGTCGTTCGTCTCCTCCTCCTGGAGTTCGAGTTGCTGCCACCAGGTGTCGCGGGCCCGGGCGTGCGCGTCGCCGAATGCCCACAAGCCGTGCTGGCTGCGGGTGCCGAAGACCAGGTTGTAGACGGCCTTGTGCCCTGGTGCCTTGGTGACGGGTACGGAGCGCATCTGCATGTCGACGGCCTTGCCCAGCCTGGCGCTGTACTCCGCGGCAACCTTCTCGTCCGCCTCGCGGCTGTCACCTCCCGCGAAGAAGTCCCGCCACCACGGTCCGCCGCACACCTCGTCGAGGCGCTCGTTGGTACGCTCGATCCCTTTAGGGGACTTCGAGTTGCCGCCTATCCGGCGGATCGCCATCATGCTGAAGTTGAGGAGGAACTCGGTCGGCGGCTTCCGTCCCGGCCGGCTTCGCGCGAGCACGTCCTTGAGGCGGTCGAAGGGCAGGGCGAGCCCACAGGGGTCGAGGAAGAGGAACAGCGGGCGGCCCGCCGCCGCAGCGAGCACTTCGTCCAGGTAGCCGAGGACGTCGCCGCGGAACGCCCTGGCATCGACCCCTCGTGCCTGGTACTCGGCAATCAACGAGCCGAGTTGGGCGAAGGACGGCGCTGACTTCTCGGCGAAGAAGCAGGTCCAGCGGATACCCGCCGTCGCCTGGTGATCAGCCGCGATTCGCAGGATGTGAGCGGCCGAGCCGGGCTCGCCGTTCTCGTAACGGCCCTCACCCGCGTACCCGTCGAGGTAGGTCACTCGCCCACCGTGTGCTCCGGTCATCCCGCCGAACTTGGGCATGTAGCGGCTCAGCAACGCGTGCTTGAAGACACTCGGCAGCTCGGGCTCCGACCAGTACTCCCCCGACGTGCCCTTCGACATGCGTCCCCCTTCGCCGTCGGCCAATCCCAACCGCTGATCGATCCAGGGTGGACGAGGTGCGCGCGTCCCGTAAAGAGCACGTGCGGGCCATCCTCTCCAGCGCCGGTACAGTTCGGCGTCCTCCTCCGGCCCGGAAGCCGGAATCGTGCTGGCTACACCGAACAGCGCGGTGTTGAGGAGGCCGCTCGCGACATTGCTCAGGTAGGGCTGTCGACTCCTACGATCCGCCCATCGCCCGCTGACGAGGTGCCTCCAGCGGACGACGCGGCGTCGTTGCGGTCTAGGCCGTGTCTCATAATTGATCTTGTGGTGGGTCGAGGAGAGATAACGGATGCTGCATGGGCTCGGATTGAGCCGTTGCTGCCGCAGCGGGATGGTGCCGGGCGTCCTTGGCGGGATCACCGGCAGGTGGTCAACGGGGTGCTGTGGCGGCT
>NZ_JBIVSD010000007.1:0-276873 GCF_044756065.1 Kitasatospora sp. NPDC092039
AGCATCAGCCCCCGAAGATAGCAATCCCCCTGCCGGCGCTGGTCCTTGCGCGCCAGGGACGCGAACACCTCGGCGACGAACTCGCCGAGGCGCTCGCGGAGCCTCTCCACTTCACCAAGATCCACAGGCAGCAGCATGCACCGAACGGCAACCAAGATCAAATCGACCTAACGAAGTACTACTAGGCCCTAGACCGCCACGGCCTTGGCGCGGTCGGCGGCGATGTGCACGGCGAGGCCGGCGAGGACCGTGCCCATCACGTAGCGCTGGATCCGCAGCCAGCCGGGGCGGCGGTTGAGGAAGGCCGCGATGCCGCCCGCGCTCACCGCGATCAGGCCGTTGACGGTGATCGCGATCGCGATCTGGGTCAGGCCCAGCAGCAGGCTCTGCGCGGCGACGTGACCGCGTTCCGGGGCCACGAACTGGGGCAGCAGCGAGATGTACATGATGGCGATCTTGGGGTTTAGCAGGCAGGTCAGGAAGCCCATCGCGAACAGTCGGCGCGGCGGGTCCGGCGGCAGCTGCTGCGGGGCGAAGACCGCCGTGCCGCCCGGTTTGACGGCCTTCCAGGCCAGCCAGAGCAGGTATCCGGCGCCGGCCAGCTTGATCGCGGTGTAGAGGGCGGGCACCACCGAGAACACGGCGGCCACTCCGGCCGTCACGGCGACCAGGTAGACCAGGAAGCCGGCCGCGACCCCGATCAGCGAGACCAGCCCGGCGCGGCGGCCCTGCGCGATCGAGCGCGAGACCAGGTAGATCATGTTCGGCCCGGGCGACAGCACCATGCCCAGGGCCACGGCGGCGATGCCCAGCACCGCCTGGCCGTCCACGGCCGATTTCAACGCGTCCATGCGAGGAGGCTAGGGCGGGCGATCGGGTCGATGCAATGATGACTTTGCGCTCGGTGCAATGTGCCGAACGGACCGGTCGTCGTGGCGGCCGACTGCGAGGGACCACGGGAGGGCCCACCACCGATGGACGACTACCGCCTGATCGCCGACCGGATCGCCGCCGAGATCGCGGACGGGCGGCTGCGGCCCGGCCAGCAGCTGCCCACCCAGCGCGCGTTCGCCCGCAGCCGGGGCATCGCCGCCTCGACGGCGGGGCGCGTCTACCGGGAGCTGGCCCGGCGCGGGCTGACCGTCGGGGAGGTCGGGCGCGGGACCTTCGTCCGGGCCGGGCGGGCCCCGGAGGGCGCCCGGGTGGCGCTCGCGGAACCGGCCGCCGCCCCCGTGGACCTGGAGCTCAACTACCCCTCCGTCCCCGGCCAGGCCGAGCTGCTGGCGGGCGGACTGACGCCCCTGCTGCGGTCGGACGCGCTGGGGGACGCCCTGCGGCCGGTCGGCGCGGCCGGGACGGGCGCGGCCCGGCGGGCGTTCGCGGCACTGGTGTCGGCCGTCGGCCCCGGGGAGGTGGCACGGGAGGTCGCGGAGGCCGTCGGAGGGAACCTCGCAGGTGACGTCGGAGGGGACGTCGCGGGTGGCGTGGCCTGGGAGGTCGGGCCGGAGCGACTGCTGTTCGCCGGCAACGGGCGGCAGGCCATCGCCGGGGCGCTGTCCGCGCTGGTGCCGCCCGGGCAGCGGCTGGGCGTGGAGGAGCTGACCTATCCGGTCGTCAGGGCGGTGGCGGAGCGGCTGGGCATCGTGCTGGTGCCACTGGCCGTGGACGAGCACGGGCTGGTGCCGGACGCGGTGGCGGCCGCCCACCGGGCCGGGCCGCTGCGCGCGGTGTACGTCCAGCCGCGGCTGCAGAACCCGCTCGGTACGAGCCTGCCGCCGGAGCGGGCGGCGGCGCTCGCGGCGGTGCTGCGCGGGCTCGACCTGCCGGCCGTCGAGGATGCCGTCTGGTCGTTCCTGCGGCCCGACCTGGCACCGCTGGCCGCACTCGCGCCGGAGCGCACCGTGCTCGTGGACAGCCTCTCCAAGCGGCTCGCCCCGGGACTGACCACCGGGTTCGCGGTCGTCCCGGCGGGACTGCGGGAGCGGGTGGCGGGCGCGCTGCGCTCGGGCGGGTGGACACCGAGCGGCTTCGCGCTGGAGGCCGCGGTGCGCTGGATCGGGGACGGCACGCTGGCCGCGGTGGAAGCGGCGAAGCGGGCCGACGCGACGGCCCGGCAGCTGCTGGCGCGCGAGCTGCTGCCGGGGCAGCGGCTGCGGTCCGACCCCTGCTCGTACTACCTGTGGTGGGAACTGCCGACGGGCCTGCGGGCAGAGGCCTTCGTCGCGGAGGCCGCGCGCGCCGGGATCTCGGTCACGCCCGCGGCGGCCTTCGCCGTCGATCCCCGGCGCTCGCCCTCCGCCGTCCGGGTCGGGCTCGCCTCCCCGCCGCTGCCGGTCCTGGCGCGGGCACTGGAGACGCTGGCGGGGATCGCGGGCACTGACAGCTGACAGATTTCGAAATCTGTCAGCTGTCAGCTGTTAGTCGTCGGCTGTCATCTGTTCGCCGTCAGCCGTCAGTCTCCGCCCCGCTCCGGCTCCCCCGCACCGCCGTGTCCGCCGCGCCCCCGGCGCCGACGGCACGCAGGCGGCTGGCGGCGGTGGCGGCGAGCTGGGGCGCCAGCCGGGCCACGTCCCGGGAGCCGACCACCGCGATCAGGGTCGGCAGCAGCCAGCGGACCGGCTGCATCCCGCGCAGCCACGCCTGCGCGTAGACGTGGGCGGACCGGCGGGCGATCCCGGCGACGATGCGGTCCACCGCGGGCTCCAGCGGGTACGTCTTGTTCGCCGGCCACGGCAACCGGGAGCGCATCTGCTTCAGCACCGCGTCCTCGTCGGCCCCGCGCACCATGTCCGTGTCGGTCCAACTCAGGTACCCGACCCCGACCTTGACCCCCTGGAAGGCCACCTCCGCGCGGATCGAGTGGGCAAAGGCCTCCACCCCGGACTTGCTGGCGCAGTAAGCGCTCATCAGCGGCGCCGGGGTCAGCGCGGCGAGCGAGGCGATCTGGAGCAGGTACCCCCGGCTCTCGGCGAGCGCGGGCAGGAAGGCCCGCGCGGTGGCCACGCTGCCGAGCAGGTTGACCTCGATGACCCGGCTGAACGCCCTGTGGTCGCTGTCGGTCAGCGGTCCGCCGATGGCGATCCCGGCGTTGGCGACGACGGTGTCGATCCGCCCGTAGTGCTCCTTGATCCGCCGGGCGGTGTCCTCGAGCGCATCGAGGTCGGTGACGTCCACCTCCCAGCTGGTCGCGGACGGGCCGCACTGCGCGGCGACGGCCTTCAGCTCCTCCGGCTCGAGCCCCAGCAGGGCCACCTTGGCTCCGCGCCGGGCGAGCTTGCGGGCCAGCGAGGCGCCGACGCCGCGCGCGGCCCCGGTGACGACGACTACCTGTGCGGAAAACGGCGGGATCGCGTTCATGCGACGGCGGTCCTCTCCTCGGCGGAATCGGAAGCGGAGTCGGAAGCGGAGTCGGTTGCGGGAGCGGGAACGGAGTCGGAGACAGGCGGCGCGGGCGCGGCGGCGGGCGCGGACGTCAGGTACGCGGAGGCCATCCGGTGGATCTCGGCGGCGACCTCCTCCGGACGCTCCAGCGGCGCCATGTGGCCGACCCCGGGCAGCAGCAATAGCCCCTGCGGGTCCTGGAGTCGGGAGACGATCCGATGGGCGTGCACCGGCGGGGTCAGCCGGTCGTCGGTGCCGACCACCACCGCGGTGGGCGCGGCGAGCCGGGCGAGCCCGGCGTGGACGTCCAACCGGTCCAGCACCGCGGCCCAGTTGGCGCGGACGGCGGTCGGGCAGGCGTGCACGATCCGGGCCGTCGCCTCGACCTGACCGGCGGGCGAACCGGGCCCCATGGTCGCGTACTTGAGCGCCGCCCGACTGACCGGAGAGACCCGCCCGAGCGGCATCCGGGAGCGCAGCAACTGCCGGTGCAGGAAGCGCCGCAGGCCCCGGGCGCGTACGGCGGGCGGCAGGACGGTGAGTTCGGCCACCAGGTCGCCCGGGCCGGTGGAGACCAGGACGGCCGCGGCGGTGCGTTCGGCGACCTCGGGACGGCCGCCGGCGGCCATGACGGTCATCCCGCCCATGCTGTGCCCGGCCAGTACGGCCCGCTCGCCCGCCGGAACGGTCCGCGCGAGTACGGCGGACAGGTCCTCGGCGAGTGCCCGGGTCGAGTAGCGGGCCCGGCTCGGCGGGATCTCGCTGTGCCCGTGGCCGCGCTGGTCGTAGGCCACCACCCGGTACCGGTCGGCGAGTTGGCGGATGACCGGGGCCCAGAAGACGGTCGAGCAGGTCCAGCCGTGCGCGAGCACCACGGTGGGCGCGCCGGGCTGGCCGTGCACCTCGACGTGCAGCCGGATGCCGTCGGCCGACCGGACGCTCAACTCCTCGACCGGGACCGGTGGTTCGTACTCCTCGGGCAGCTGGACGCGGGTCACGCGGAGACCTCCTGGACGGTACGGGCGGCGGCCGGTGCGCCGCGCATGATCAGCTCGTACTCGCCGAGGTCGACCCTGCGGGTGGCCCGGCGGAACGCGGTGGTGGAACCGGGCCAGAGCACGGTGTTCTTGCCGCTCGGGTCGAGGTACCAGCTGCGGCAGCCGCCGGTGGTCCAGACGGTGCGGTCCATCCGGTGCTGGAGTTCGAGGTTCCACTGCCGCTGGGCCCGCGCGGTGGGGTGCATCGCGGCCGCGCCGATCGAGCCGAGCGCGGTCAACGCGTCGATCAGGTAGTTCAGTTGCGACTCGATCATCAGGATCATCGAGCTGTTGCCGAGGCCGGTGTTGGGCCCGATGACGAAGAAGAGGTTCGGGAAGCCGCGCACGGTCGAGCCGCGCAGCGCCTCCATGCCGTCCTTCCACTCCTCCGCCAGGCTGGTGCCGTCGACGCCGAACACCCGGGCGCCGATGGGCATGTCGGTGACGTGGAAGCCGGTGCCGAAGACGATCGCGTCCACCTCGTGCTCGCTGCCGTCGGCGGCCACCAGCGTGGAGCCGCGCAGTTCGCGCAGGCCGGAGGAGACGACCTCGGTGTTGGCCGCCGCGAGCGCCGGGTAGTAGGTGTTGCTGAGCAGGATGCGCTTGCAGCCGATCCGGTAGTCCGGGGTGAGCCTGGCGCGCAGCGCCGGGTCGGAGACGCCCTGGGCGATGTGGCGTTCGGCGAGCTGCTGGACCAGGCGCAGCAGTCCGGGGCGGCGCACGAACGCGTCCACCTGGAGCTCACGGAGCGCGAAGAGGGTGCCGCGGCGGATCTTCGTGGTGACCGGCAGGCGGCCGTGCAGCCACTTCTCCAGCTGGGTGATCTCGCGGTCGCGGCGCGGCAGCACCCAGGCCGGAGTGCGCTGGAAGACCGTCAGTTTGCCGACCTCGGGCTGGATCGACGGGATGATCTGGGCGGCGGAGGCGCCGGTGCCGACCATCGCCACGCGCTTGCCGGTCAGGTCGAAGTCGTGGTCCCAGCGGGAGGAGTGGAACACCTTGCCGGGGAAGCCGGCCAGTCCGGGCAGGTCGGGGATCTGCGGGTCGGCGAGCGGTCCGGCGGCGGAGACGACGGCGTCGGCGGTCCACTGGCCGGCCGAGGTGGTGATCCGCCAGCGGGTCCGATCGCTCTCCCAACGGGCTTCCAGGACTTCGGTGTTGAAGCGCAGGTGGGGGCGGAGGCCGAAGACGGTGGCGACCTTCTCCAGGTAGGCGCGGATGTCCGGCTGGCCGGAGAAGCTGCGCGGCCATTCGGGGTTGGGCGCGAAGGAGAAGGAGTAGAGGTGCGAGGGCACGTCGCAGGCGCAGCCGGGGTAGCTGTTGTCGCGCCAGGTGCCGCCGACCGAGTCCGCCCGCTCCAGGACCACGAAGTCGGTGATCCCGGCGCGACGCAGTCGGACCGCGGCGCCGAGGCCGCCGAAGCCGGAGCCGATCACCGCCACCCGGACGTGCGGAACGGGCTCCTGCGCAGCGGTGGTGTCGGTCGCTGCGGACGCGCCGGAGCCGGGGCGCTTGCTGCTGGATGCCATGCGGCAACCTCCTGAGGGTGGGACGGTGATCGTCGCGCTCTCCCGGAGCCCCTCGGCCCCGGAACCTCCCGGGGAGACTCGCCTCCGGGACCCTGCCAATCGCGCCAGCAATCACTGGCATGGTTGGCAGGGTAGCCCTTGCTGACACCGGATGGAAGAAGCACGACGGCTCCGGTTCGGGGAGCCTTCCGAGCCGGCGGTCCTATGCTGATCGCCGTGGACAAGGTCAGAGCTGCTGCGGGCGACAGAAAACGCGAGTACCGGGTGGAGGAACTGGCCGAAGCCGCCGGCATCACCACCCGCACCCTGCGCTTCTACCGCGAGCGCAAACTGCTGCAGCCGCCCCGCAAGGAGGGCCGGATCGCCTGGTACGGCGAGGAGCACCTGGCCCGGCTGCGGATGATCGCCGAACTCCTCGAACGCGGCCACACCCTGGGCGGCATCGCCGAGCTGATCGGCGCCGGCGAGAGCGGGCGGGACGTCGCCGAGCTGATCGGACTGGAGGCGGCGATCGTCGCGCCGTGGTCCGACGAGACCCCGGTGCGCCTGGACTGGGAGGAGCTGAGGTCCGCCTTCGGCGACCAGCTCACCGAGGAGAACACCGCCGAATCGATCGCCCAGGGCTACATCACCGTCGAGGAGCACGGCATCACCCACGTCAGCCGCCGGCTGATGGAGGCCACCACCGAGCTGGTGGCGGAGGGGGTGCCGCTCGCGGCGGTGCTGGAGGCGAGCCGGCGGACCCGTGAGCACGTGGACGCCATCGCCGAGATCTTCATCGAGGTGGTCAGCGAGCACCTGCTCAGCGCGCTGGCCGCCGACACCCCGCTCCCGCCCGGCACGGCGGCCCGGCTCACCGAGCGCATCATGCGGGTCCGGCCGCTGGCACGGACGGTCGCGGACGCCCAGTTCACCCTCGCGATGGACCGGCGGGTGCACGCCGAGTACGCGGAACTCCTGCGCCAGCGACGGGAGAACGGTTCCGAGGCGTAGCCGGGCCGTCGTGCGGGCAGGGATTCCGGCGCCCCGCCCGTACGTTGGAGGTGCCGCCGATGCCCCGACCGCTCAGCCGCCGCGCCGCGCTCGGCCTCGCCGCCGGACTCGCCCCGGGGCTCGCACTCGCCGCCTGCGGGTCCGGCACCACGGCGCCGAGCGGCGGTTCGGGCGCCGGTTCGTCCGGCACGGGCGGCACGGGCGGCACGGGCGGCACGGGCGGCACGGGCGGCACGGGCGGCACGGGCGGCAGCCGGACGGTCCGGCACGCGCGCGGCGAGAGCACCGTGCCGGCGCGGGCGAGCCGGGTGGTGGTCCTGGACACCGACGCGCTGGACTCGGCGGTCACCCTCGGCCTCAGCCCGGTCGGTGCCACCACCGTCACCGCGGGCGCGTCCTTCCCCGCATACCTGCCCGCCGAGCGGCTGGCCGGGACGAAGCCCGTCGGGGCCATCGGCCAGCCCAGCCTGGAGGCGATCGCGGCGCTGCGGCCGGACCTCATCCTGAGCAACCAGGTCCGCGACGACAAGCGGTACGACCAACTCTCGAAGATCGCGCCGACGGTGCTCTCCGCGACCACCGGGCCGACCTGGAAGGAGAACGTCCGACTGCACGCCGAGGCGCTGGGCCGTCAGGCCGAGGCCGACGCGGCGAACGCGGCGTACCGGGCGAAGCTGCGGGACCTGGTCACCGCGCTCGGCGGCCCGGCCAGGGCGGCGGCCACCCGGGTCGAGATGGCCCGCTTCCTGGCGGGCGCGCCGACCAGGCTCTACCTGAACGACACCTTCGTCGGCTCGCTGTTCAAGGACCTCGGCCTCGGGCGGCCCGCCAACCAGGACAAGCCCGGCTTCTCCATGGAGATCAGCCCCGAGCAGGTGGACCAGGCGGCGGCCGACGTCATCTTCTACTCGGTGTACGGGGACGCGGCCAAGTCCGACCAGGGCAAGATCACCGAGGGAGCGCTCTGGAGGAACCTGGACGCCGTGCGCGGCGGGCGGGTGTTCCGGGTGGACGACAACCTGTGGATGCTCGGCATCGGCTACAGCGGGGCCGGGCTGATCCTGGACGAGATCCGCAGGGACCTGGCTCCGGCGGGCGGGTGAGGGGCGGCGGCGGGCGCCGAACACATGACAGCCGACAGACGACAGCCGACGGATTCCAGCGAACAGATGACAGATGATGAAATCTGTCATCTGAAATCCGTCATCTGTCATCCGCCCGCGCCCACCGCCCGTCACCTCCGCAGGTACCGCCCCGGCCGCAGCCGCCCGGTGCCCGCCAGGAAGGCCACGAACCCGCCGAGGACGATCCACCCGGGCCAGCCCGCCAGTGACATGGTGAGCGGGTCCAGCTCGGCGTCCGGGGCCGCGAACTCCCGGACCATCGACACGCTCATGCTGCTGGCGAAGGCGTGTGCCAGCACCGCCGGGACGACCGACCCCGAGCGCAGCCTCAGCCAGGTGAAGACCGGCAGGACGAGCACGCAGCTCACCGTCAGCGCGGGCACCGCCAGGTACCAGGGCCGCCCCGGGTACTGTCCGCCCATCAGCAGGGTCGGCAGGTGCCAGAGCGCGAAGGCCGTACCGGTGAGCAGGTAGGCCCGCACCAGTCCCGCCGTGCCGCCCCCGAACTGCAGCAGCCGGGGGAAGAGGAAGCCCTGCCAGCCGATCTCCTCGCCGAAGAACAGCGGCAGCGAGAACACCATCCCGATCAGTCCCTGGACCGCCCACGACCCGACCCGGCCCACGTCCAGCGCGCCGAAGCCGGCGAACGGGTAGTCGCCCACCAGTGCGCCGAGCCCCAGTGTCGCGGCGGTCAGCCCACCGATGATCCCGAGCGGCAGCAGGAGGGCTCGAACCGCGCGGGCCCGTGGCCGCGGCATGCGCAGCGCGAGCGCCTCCCGTACCGCTCCGCCGCGCTCGACGAAGCGGACCACGAGCAGTGCCGCCAGCGCCGGGGCCAGCATGGCGGCCGCGATGCAGAGTTGCTCCAGCGCGCCGGTCTCCTCCCGGGCGTTGGAGCGCCGGTAGCCGTCGGCGAGCAGCGGCGCCATGGCCGCCCACATTCCGGCATAGGCGAGCACCAGGTAGACCAGCAGGCCGCGTCGCCGGACGGCGCCCGGCCGGGTTGGCGTCGGTTGCGTGAGCCGCGTCGATGGCGTCGGTGGTGTAGGTCGCGTCATGCCGAGCACGCTACGGACCCGAAGGTTCGCCCCGTAACCAAGTGCTCTGCCGTTCCGAGGTGTTGTCCACTACCACGCCGATGGTCGAGATTTCTGGGTGGACAAGGGCCCACTGGAGGTACTCGTGCGCGCCCCGCACCCCGCCGACCGCCACCCTGCGTTCCGTGAACCACCGCGGAGGCTGCAGCGGGGAACGAATTGACGTATCGTCAGACCTCACGCGGCGGGGGCGACGGTGGTCCGCTCACCGTCGCCCCCGCCGTACTCCCGCCGTACTCCCGCCGGCCGGCAACCCCGGCGCCCGGAACCCGCTCCGTTCACGTCGGCGGCCGGCCGGGCGGCGACGGCGTCGCACTCCGCACTGGGGATGGGAACGGCCTGGGCACGGCCCGGCGGGGCCTCCGTTCACTGGAAGCGCCACTCCTGGGCGGTGTTGCCGGGGGTGCAGGTGACCATCGTGACCGCGCCGCCGGGGCCGTTGTTGGTCATGCAGCTCTGGCCCTGGTAGTCGGCGAGGGTGTAGGAGCCAGCCGAACTCCCGCTACGGACGCTCCAGTTGGTGAGGAAGCTGAAGCCACCGCTCAGGGCGACCTTCCCGTCCATCGTCTGGACCATCTGCGGGCCACCGTTGTTGCAGGCGTTGAAGAGGATCCACGCGCCGGGGTTGGTCGAACGCACCCAGCCGTACTGCGCGTTGCCGCCGACCACGATCGGGTTGTCGCCGTTCAGGTTGTCGTCGCGCATCCCGATCGCGCGGCCGTCCTTCACGCTGACGATGGTGCTCCAGCTGGTGCCGCCGCAGGACGCGGGCCGGCTCGGGCTCTGCGGGGCGGTGGTGGTGCCGCCACCGGTGGTCTGGGCAGGGGGCTGCGGGTTCTGGTTGGCGGGCGGGTTGGGCGGGTTGCCGCCGCCTGGCTGATTCGCCTGACCGGCCGACGACCCGCCCGCGGCCGTACCGGTGCCGGCGCCCGTGCCACCGGTCCGGCTGCCGCCCGAGCCGCCGCTCGCGCCGTTGCCGCCCTGACCCGCGGTCGGGAGCGGAGGGACCGGCACCTGCGGCTGGTTCTGGGCGGCGCCGGGCGTCTGCTGGTCCGGGCCCGGGGTGGCCGCCGGGGTGTCGGTCGGCGCCGGTGCGGCGGGCGCGGTGGTGGTCGCGGGCGCCGAAGTGGCGGTGCCCGGGTTCACGGGGGCGGTGACCACCACGGTCGGCTGGGCGGCGGGCGGCTGGGCGGCATCGGAGTTGCCGGCGCCGCGGTCGATCAGCAGCACGGTCGCCGTGCCCATCGAGATGACGACGGGGATGACGACGGGCACCAGCAGGGTGCGTCGCGTCCGTCGACGGCCGGGCTCGGTCTGCGCCTGCGGCTCCACCTTCGCGACCTCGTCCGGTGCCGGGGTGCCGCCCGCGGGTGCCACCACGGCCCCCGCCCCGGCGGGCTCCGCGGCACCGCCCTTGGCCAGGTCCACAGCGCCGCCCTTGGCCGGCTTCGCCGCACCGCCCTCGGCCGCCCCGCCGTCAGCCGCCGCACCGGCGCGGGGCCGGAGCGGGAGGGTCCCGCTGTCTGCCGCACCGATCTCCGCGGGCCCCGGCTCGACGACCGGACCGTCTCCCCCCGCGCGCGCCGCACGGGCCGCCGCACGGGCCGCCGCCGCCATTCCGGCGGCGTCCGCGTACCGCTCCTCGGGCTTCTTGGCGAGCGCCCGGGCGACCAGCGCCCGCACCGGCGCCGGGAAGGTGTCCGGCAGTTCCGGCACCGGCTGGTTGACGTGCTTGAGCGCGATCTGGAGCGGCCCGTCACCGGAGTACGGCGGCTCGCCGACCAGCAGTTCGTAGCAGACCACGCCGATCGAGTAGAGGTCGGTGGCCGGCCCGAGGTTCGCTCCCTCGGCCTGCTCCGGGGACATGTAGAGCGCGGTGCCGATGATCGCGAACGGGGCGGTGAGCTTGGTGCTGGCGAGCGCCCGGGCGATGCCGAAGTCGGTGATGGCCACCCGTCCGTCGGCGCGCACCATCAGGTTGGACGGCTTGATGTCCCGGTGCACGATCTCCCGCCGGTGCGCGGCGTGCAGGGCGTCCAGGGCGCCGGCCACCAGGTCGAGGGTGCGCTCGACGGTCATCGGGCCGGTGTCCGTGAGCACCCGGTCCAGCGGACGGCCGTCGATCAGTTCCATGACGATGTAGGCGCAGCGTTCCTCGCCCTCGCCGCCGCTCTCGCCGTAGTCGTGGACGCCCACCACGCCGGGGTGGTCGACCGCGGCGACCAGCTGGGCCTCGCGGCGGAAGCGCTGGGCCGAGGTGTCGTCCTCCAGCAGCTCCGAGCGGAGGATCTTGACCGCGACCTGCCGTGCCAGCACGGTGTCCTCGGCCTTCCAGACCGAGCCCATCGCGCCGCCACCGATCTTCTCGACCAGCTCGTACCGGCCGCCGAGCACGGTGCCCGCCCCGCTCATACCCCTGCTCCCCCGTGTTCCGTGCCCCGCCCCGACGGGTCATCGGCACACAGTGTGCCAGAGGGTGTCGCAGCCTCAGCAGTCCAGGTCCGAAAAGGAATTGAGCACGAATTGTCAGACCTTGAGGAAGTATCGGGCGTGATCCGCAACTTCTCGAACGGCCGCGACGACCGCCTTGGGCCGGTCGGCCTGGATGACGTGACCGGCGCCCTGGACGGCGCCGTGCGTCGCCCGGACGGCGTTCCTCGCCACGCACGCCTGCAGCGCGGTCCAGCGGCGGCGCATCGGCCCGGGCAGGCCCCGGGTCGCGCTCAGGACCGCCACCGGCATCGCGAGCGGCCGCGCGGCAGCACGGCGCCGCCGGATCTCGGGTGCCGCGCGGGCCGTCATCCGCACCTCGGCGAGAACGGCCCGCCGCTGGTGCCGGTACGCGATCACGGCCGCCTCGGCCCGGTCGAGCGGCCCCGCCGGTCCGGCCGCCGTCGGCGACGGTGACACCCGTGCCGGCGCGGTCCGGAGCAGCCACAACCGGGTCAGTACGGCCTCGGCGACCCGGATGGACCGCGGCTGGAACTCCTCGTGCCCGGGGTCGACCAGCACCAGCCCGGCCACCAGCTCCGGCCGCTGCCAGGCGAGGAGTTGGCCCAGCTGCCCGCCCCAGCTGTGCCCGACCAGCAGGGCCGGTCCCGCGTCCAGGTGCCGTATTAGGGCGGCGAGGTCGGCGATCTGACCGTCCAGGGTCGGGGCGGTGGCACACCCGGGCGCGCTGGCGCCGAGCCCGGCCCGGTCGTACGCCACGACCCGTCCGTACCGGGCGAGTTCGGGCAGGACGGCCGACCAGCTGAGCGCCGTGGTGCCGCAGCCCGCGATCAGGACCACCGGCACGGCGCCGCCCCGGCCGGCTTCCACCCAGCGCAACAACCGTCCGCCGCAGTCGAGTTCACCGCAGCGCACGCCGCCGGGCAGGTGCTCGCCGAGCGCCCGCGCGATGGCCTCCTGGACGCTCCGCAGGCCCGGCCCGGCGAGCGCCCTCCGTTCGCTCCGACTGGTGTTCATGAGCGATCCCCCCTGGATCGGTCGTCGGGCCCCTCCCCCGGGGCCCGGTTCCGCACGGCCTGCGAGCGGCCGGTCAACACCTCAGCGGGCCGGCCGGTCAACAGGCCGGCCGATCAGCAGGCGCCGTCAGGCCGGCAGCGTCCGCTTCAGCACGCCGAGCAGCGCGTCCCAGTGCCGCTCGGCGGCCGCCGCGTCGTAACGGGTGGTGTCGGCCTGGGTGTAGCCGTGCGGGGCGCCGGTGTAGACCTCCGCCCGGTACCGGACACCGGCGGCGGCGAGGGCCGCGGCGAGCCGGCCGATCTGCTCGGGCGGCAGCGACGGGTCGTCGTCCGCGTGGCCGAAGTACAGCTCGGCGGTGATCCGGTCGGCGCCCAGGTGCGGGCTGTCGGGGCTGTCGGTAGCCAGGCCGCCGCCGTGGAATCCGGCCGCGACGGCGATCCGGTCCGGGTGGCCGGCGGCCGTGCGCAGCGCCAGCCGGGCTCCGAGGCAGTAGCCGGTCAGGCCGACCGGGCCGTCCTGGACCAGCGGGGAGTCCGCGAGCCAGCGCAGGTACGCGTCCGCGTCGCGGGTCGTCGCCTCCGGGGTGAGTTCGTCGAGCAGCGGGACGATCCGGGCGAAGAGTTCGTCGGCCTGCTCCACGTCGATGAGTTCCGGCAGTTCGACGACCGGCGCGCGGCCGCCGCGGTAGAAGGCGTTGGGGACGAGCACGGTGTACCCGGCCGCGGCCAGCCGGTCGGCCATCCGCTCCAGGTGCGGCCGGAGCCCGAAGGCGTCCATGTAGAGGATGACGCCCGGGTGGGCCCGGCCGTCGTCGGGGTGGGCGAGGTAGGCGTCGGCGGTGCCGTCCGCCGTCGGGATGTCCACGAGGGTTCCGCGCACGGGCATGGTGAGGGCGCTCCTTATCGGTCGTCCGGCAGCGTATCCGGTGGGTCCGCCCCCGCCCACGCGCTTTTCGTCACACCGCGCCCGCCCCGCGTCCGCGGTTCGCGTGGGGAACGCTGCGGGCCCGCGGCCCCGTTGAGCGGGCATGGGCTGGATCGTGGGTGTGGCGGCGGCGGTCGTGGCGGTGCTGGGGATGGTGCTGCTGGCGGTGTGGCAGGTCGAGGACGAGTCCTCGTCGCGACCGCGGCAACGCGGGCCGGGGACCGGGCTGGGCGTCGGCGGGCTGGAGGAGCTGCACGCGCTGTTCAGCCCGGGCAAGCAGGTGCAGGTCGAGCAGAGGCGGGAGCGGCTCGTGCTGCGGGACGACGCGCGGGCCGGAGCGCCGCCGCGGTTCGGCGTGGACCTGGACCGGGGCTTGGCGGTGCTGCCCGGCGGCGCCGCGGGCCGTACGCCCGGCCCCGCGCCGCGTGCGGACGGCGCCACGGTCACGGCCGGCCGGGTGCCCGGGGAGACGGAGGCTCAGGTGCCCCGGGCGCGGGAGCGGAGCACCGGCCGGTAGCCGTCCGGGTCGGCCCTCGTCGCGCCGCACTCGCCCCGGTACGGGTCGGGGGACTCGACCCGGGTGCCGCCGGCCTCCTCCGGCCGACGGACGGGAGACATGCTGCAGCGGCGGGGCCGTGAACGAGCCGTCAGAGCCATGAGAGCCGTCAGAGCCGTCGCAGCCGCTCCTCGTCGGAGGTCCGCGGGCAGGTCAGGCAGGCGGTCGCCGCCGGCCCGACCGCGTAGTAGAGGCAGCAGCCGAGCCGGGTGCGGGTGTGGTGGGCGCGCCCGTCGGGGGTGCGCAGGCGGCGGAAGTCGGCGCCGCCGGGGAGCGGCAGGGTGCCGCCGGGCAGGACGGACTCGGCGGCGGCGACGGAGGCGTCCTCCTCACCGAGCATCCGGCCGAGGTACCAGATGGCGGAGGTCAGGTCGTCCGTCACCATGCCCCAGAGCGCGCGGTCGCGGCGTCGGGTGGGCCCGGCGAACGCGGTGAGCACCGGTGCTAGGTGCGCGACCACGGCCGTCCGCAGTTCGGCGCGCAGTTCGTCGTCGCCGGGCAGGGTGACGTGCCCGCGCGGGCGCAGCGCGAGGTCGCCGGTGGGGGCGTGCAGCCAGAGGTCGCCGGGGTCGACGGCGGGGACCCGGCGGCCGAGGTGCCAGGGGCCGGCGATCAGCAGGCAGGCCGACCAGGCGTAGTGGTGGAGCAGCCGGGAGGCGGTGACGTGCGGTCGGGGGGCGCGGCCGTGCTCGTCGGCGATGCGGGCCTCCTCGCCGGCCAGGACGGCGGCCAGTGCCCGTTCGTCGGTGGCGAGTTCGGCTCCGGAGTACCAGCCGTCGGCGGCGCACGGGTCGGGCTCGGCGGCGTCGAGCAGACGCAGCTCCAGCACCGGGCACAGCTCCAGCAGCCGCCGGTAGTCGGCGACCAGCGCCGAGGACGCGGCGGGCCCGCCGGGCAGGCAGTCCGCGGCGGGCCCCGCCGGCGCGGGGGCCGTGACGGACGCGGCAGCCCCGCAGTGCGCGACGGACAGGGGTGTTCCGGGAACCATTGACACTCCCGTAGATCGATTCTGCATGATCGATTAAGGTGAGGCTCACCTTACAATGCATCACGGCGCCCGGCGACCACCGCGGCCCCACCGGTCGGTTCATCGGTCCAATCGGTCGAACCGACCAAAAGCTTGACGAGTTTAGGTAAACCTAACCTAAGATGTCTCTTCGTGCTGAGAACCGACCCGCCGGCCCCCACAGCCCCGGCGCCGCCCCGCTCCCCGGCGATCCGGCAGCCCCTGCCGCTGCTCGCCGGCGCGTGCGCGCTCGTGCTGTGTGCCGCCCTGAGCCTTGCGCTGGGCTCCCGATCCATCCCGCTCTCCACCGTGATCGACGCCCTCACCGGTGCCGCCCACGGCGGTGACGCCGATGTGGTGACGGGCCTTCGGGTCCCACGCACGCTGATCGGACTGGCGGTCGGCGCCGCGCTCGGCGTCGCCGGGGCGGTCGCCCAGGGCGTCACCCGCAACCCGCTGGCCTCCCCGATCACCCTCGGCATCAACGCCGGGGCGAGCCTCTTCGTGGTCGCCGCGATCTACACGCTGGACCTCTCCCGGACCGTCGAGTACGTCTGGTTCGCCTTCGCCGGCGCGGCCGTCGCCGCCGTCGCCGCGTACGCGATGTCCCGGCGCGGTGGAGACCTCGACCCGGTCCGGCTGGCGCTCGGCGGCACCGTGCTCACCGTGGTGCTCACCTCCTGGACCTCCTCGCTGATGCTGGCCAGTCACCGCACCCTGGACGAGGCCCGGTTCTGGCTGGCCGGCTCGATCGCCGGGCGGCACCTGGACACCCTCACCCCCGTCCTGCCCTTCCTCGTGCTCGGCCTGGTCGGCGCGCTCGCCATCGCGCCCGCGCTGAACGCGCTGGCGCTCGGCGACGAGACCGCGCAGGCGCTGGGCGTGCCGGTGGCCCGGATCCGGGTGGTCGGCGGACTGGCCGTCGTACTGCTCGCGGGCGGCGCGGTCGCCGTCGCCGGACCGGTGGCGTTCATCGGACTGGCCGCGCCGCACCTGGTCCGTCCGCTGCTTGGCAACGACCACCGCTGGCTGCTGCCCGGATGCCTGGTCACCGGCCCGGTGCTGCTGCTCACCGCCGACGTGCTCGGCCGGCTGGTGGTCCGCCCGTCCGAGATCGAGGTCGGCATCGTCACCGCGTTCCTCGGTGCGCCGCTGCTCGCGGTGCTGGCCCGGAAGGTGGCCAAGTGAGCACGATCGCCCTGCCCGTGCGGGCCCTCGCCCGCCGCCGGACCCGTACCGCCGTCTGGTCGCTGGTGGCCGCCGCGCTGCTGGTGCTGCTGACCGGGATCGCGCTCGGCACCGGACGGCTCAGCATCTCCGCCTGGGACGCGCTGCGCGCCCTGGTCGGCCAGGGCGAGCCCGGGGACGTCCTGGTGGTGCAGCAGTTCCGGGCGCCCCGGGTGGTCTCGGCGCTGATCGCGGGCGCCGGGCTGGCGGTGGCCGGCTCGATGCTCCAGCGGCTGTTCCGCAACCCGCTGGCCGCCCCCGACACCATCGGCATCACCGGCGGCGCCTCCTTCGGCGCGACGCTGATGCTCGCCGCCGGCGCCTCCCAGCAGCTGATCCCGCTGGCCGCGGTCGGTGGCGGGCTGCTCGCGGCGCTGCTGCTCGGCGGCTTCGCCTGGCGCTCCAAGATGGCCGTCACCCGGCTGGTGCTGGTCGGCCTGGCGGTCCAGCAGGGCCTGGCCGCGGCCGTGAACCTGATGATCGTACGGTTCCCGGCCGAACTGGCCTCCTCCGCGCTCCAGTGGACCACCGGCTCGCTCTACGGCCGCAACTGGACGGAGGTGTGGATCGGCGGCACCGCCATCGCGCTGACCATCGCCGCCCTGCTGCTCTGCCAGCGGCGGGTCGCGGTGCTCGACCTCGGCGACGACTCGGCCGGCGGCCTCGGCCTCAACCCGGCCCGGGACCGGCTCTGGCTGCTGCTGCTCACCATCACGCTGGCCTCCCTGGCCGCCGCGCTCACCGGGCCGGTCGCGTTCGTCGCGCTCGCCGTCCCGCACCTGGTCCGGCTGCTCGCCGGGCCGCCCACCCTCGGCACGCTCGGCCTCACCGCGCTCACCGGCGCCGTGCTGCTGCTCTCCGCCGACCTCCTCGTGCTGCACGTGATCCCCGTCCACGGCCTGCCGGTCGGTGCCGTCACCGCCACCCTCGGCGCGCCCTGGCTCCTGGTGCTGATGATCCGCCAGGGCCGGCTTCCCCAGAGGAGCAGCTGATGACCTCCGTCGAGACGACCACCGGGACCCCCGGGGCGGCCGGGGCCACCGAGGCAATCGGGACCGCCGCGGTCTCCGGCCCGGCTGCCGGTACGACTACCGGTACGGCGGCGGGCGCTGCCACCGGTGCCGCCGCGAACCGGCTCGCCACCCGGGGCCTCGGCCTGCGCTACGGCGACCGGACCATCGTGGACGGGCTCGACCTCGAACTGCCCGGCAACGCCGTCACCGCGATCGTCGGGCCGAACGCCTGCGGCAAGTCCACGCTGCTGCGCGGACTGGTCCGGCTGCTCGACCCGGCCGTCGGGACGGTCACCCTGGACGGCTCCGACATCCACCGGATGCCCGCCCGGGCGCTCGCCAAGCGGATGGGCCTGCTGCCGCAGCAGCCCGTCACCCCGGAGGCCGTCACCGTCGAGGCGCTGGTGCGGCTCGGGCGCTACCCGCACCAGCGGATGCTCAGCCCGTGGTCCAAGGCGGACCAGGCCGCGGTCGAGGAGGCGCTGGAGCGCACCGGCACCGCCGAGCTGCGCGACCGCCAGGTGGACCGGCTCTCCGGCGGGCAGCGCCAGCGGGTCTGGATCGCGCTCGCACTCGCCCAGGAGACCGACCTGCTGCTGCTGGACGAGCCGACCACCTTCCTGGACCTGCGCCACCAGCTGGACGTCCTCGACCTGGTCGCCGACCTGCACGCCGAGGCCGGGCGCACCGTCGTGATGGTGCTGCACGACCTCGGGCAGGCCGCCCGGTACGCCGACCACCTGGTCGTGCTCAAGGATGGCCGGCTCGCGGCCGCCGGGCCGCCGTCGGAGGTGCTGACGGCGGACCTGGTGGAGAGCGTCTTCCAGGTGCCGTGCCGGGTCGTGCCCGACCCGGAGACCGGCACGCCGCTGGTCGTGCCGCGGGCGCGCCGACGCGGCGGCGCCACCCCGTCCGGCTCGTGACCTCACCGCCCTCACCGACTGCCGAACTCCCCCATCCCGTCCCCCCGTTCGACCCGATCCAAGGAACCCCGATGAATCGCCGACTCCCTGTCGCCGTCCTCGCCGCTGCCCTCTCGACCACCCTGCTCGCCGCCTGCGGCAGCAACGGGGACGGCGCCAAGTCGGGCGGCGACTCCGCGTCGTCCGCTTCCTCCGCCTCGGCCGCCACCGCCGCCGGATTCCCGCGCAGCGTCAAGCACGCCGCCGGGACGGCCCAGATCAAGAGCCAGCCCAAGCGCGTCGTGGTCCTGGACAGCGGCGAGCTGGACGACGTCACGCTGCTCGGCATCACGCCGGTCGGCGCGGTGTCCCCGCACATGAAGACCGAGGGCGGGTTCCCGAACTACCTCAAGGACAAGATCAAGGACACCAAGGACGTCGGCCCGATGAACGAGCCGAACCTGGAGCTGATCGCCTCCCTCAAGCCCGACCTGATCCTCTCCTCCAAGGTCCGCCACGCCAAGGTGTACGACCAGCTGAACGCGATCGCCCCGACCGTGCTGGCCGAGACCACGGGCTTCCCGTGGAAGGAGAACCTCGCGCTGTACGCCCAGGCGCTCGGCAAGGAGGACGACGCCAAGAAGGCGCTCGCCGACTACGAGGCGCGGGCGAAGAAGCTCGGCGAGGCGATCAAGGCGAAGAACAACGGGACCATGCCGACGGCCTCGGTGGTCCGCTTCGTGGCCGGCCCGACCCGCCTGTACGCCAAGTCCTCCTACAGCGGCGTGGTGCTCAAGGACGTCGGCCTGGCCCGACCGGCCTCGCAGGACGTGGAGCAGAACATCGTCGAGGTCAGCGCCGAGCAGATCAACCAGGCCGACGCGGACCTGGTGTTCGTCACCACGGCCGACGACCCGAGCAAGACCAAGGAGAGCGAGGTCCAGCAGACCCCGGTCTGGCAGGGCCTGAACGCCGTCAAGAACAACAAAGTGTTCAACGTCCCGGACGAGACCTGGATGTCCGGCATCGGCGTCCAGGCCGCCGACGCGATGCTCGGCGACATCGCCAAGGCCGCGGGCGTGGAAGCGCCCAAGTAACCGTCGACAGCCGGGGGGCGAACAGATGACAGCCATCGGACGGCCGACGACGGACGACCGATGACAGACGACAGACGACGGCTTTCAGCCGACGGATTTCAGATGACAGATTTCGAAAGTTGTCCGCTGTCATCTGTTCCCCCTTCCTCCTCCGCCACCCTCCGAGGACCCTCCATGCGGCTCTACCTGCTCGCGCTCAACCCCACCGACTCCGTCACCTCCGGCTTCCTGCCCGCCGCCGCCCGGCTCGGGCTCGACGTCACCGTCCTCACCGACGGCGCCGACGCCCACCGACGGGCCTACGCCGAGCTGGCCTTCCCCGCACCCGAGGTCCTGGAGTGCGACGTCCGCGACTTCCGCGCCGTCATCAGCCTCGTCTCCCGCCTCGCCCTCGCCGCCCCGGACCACGCGCCCGACGCGGTGTTCAGCAACAGCGACCACCTCCAGACCCAGACCGCGCTGGCCGCCGAGTACTTCGGCCTCCCGGCCAAGGACTGGAAGGCCGCGCTGCGCGCCAAGGACAAGGGCCAGCTGCGCCGCCACCTCGCGCTGACCGGCCTGGACACCGTCCGCTCCGCCGAGCTGGCCCTCGGCCAGGACCCGGCCGAGCTGAACGTGCCGTTCCCGTGCGTGGTCAAGCCCCGCGAGGGCGTGGCCAGCGAGGACGTCACCCTGGTCGCCGACGCCGCCGAACTCGCCCAGCGCTGCAAGGAGATCCAGCACCGCAGAGCCGGCGCCACCCTGGTGGTCGAGGAGTTCCTGGCCGGGCAGCTGTGCACCCTGGAGACCCTCGGCGACGGCCGCCGACGGCACGTCCTCGGCGGCTTCCGCACCCGGCTCTCCCCACCGCCGGACTTCATCGAGGAGGTGCTCACCTTCGTCCCGGCCCACCCGCGGCCCGTGGTCGACCAGGTGCTCGCCCAACTCGACGCGCTCGGCGTCGGATTCGGCGTCTGCCACACCGAGTTCGTCGTCCAGCCGGACGGCCGCGCCCGCATCATCGAGGTCAACTACCGCGCCCTCGGCGACCAGTGCGACCTGATGCTGGCCGAGATCCTCGACATACCCCTGTTCGAGCTGATCCTCGGGGTCCACCTGGGCCGCGACCTGCCTGCCGACCTCGCCGAGCGGTGCGCCGCGACCCCCCGCCGGGCCCGCAACGAGGTGGTCTGCGCCGACCGGGCCGGCGTCCTCACCGCCGCTCCCGGCCCGTACGACGAGGAGCGCGACGGCGTCCGGCTCGCCTACCGCCCGCTGCGCCCGCTCGGCGAGCGCCACGAGCACTACCGCACCAACCGCGACTACCTGGGCGTCGTCTGGACGATCGGCGCCGACCAGGACGCGGTGGACGCCGCCGCCGCCCGTTTCCTCGCCGCCAACCGCTGGGAGATCACCCCATGACCGTCGGAGACCGGACCACGGCCGCGACCGCGGCCCGCCCGGCGGGTCCCGCCGAGCAGCCCCTCACCACCACCGGGCAGGCGGCCACCACCGCCACCACCGCCGCGCGGCCGTCTGCCGCGGCCGCGGCCGCGGCCGACCAGCTCACCCTGCGCGTGCTCTCCGCCCTGCTGCGCGAGGACGTCCTCGGTCTGCGCACCCGCGGCACCGTCGAGGACCGCGCCGACGGCCGCTGGCTGACCGTTCCCGAGCTTCGACTCGCCCTGCCCGTACAGCCGGAGGGCTTCCAGTCGGAGTACGCGGCCCGGCTGCCGCTGCTGGAGCTGGCCGGTCGGCGGCTCACCGGCCCGGACACCGTCGTCACGGCGCTCGCCGAGTCGGCCGAGCCCGAGGACCGGCCCGGCTGGGCGGCCTTCGCCGAGGAGTGCCGGCAGACCCTCGCCACCATGGAGCTGCACGAGCGGGTCCGCCCCGAGGTGCACGAGCGGCTCGCCGACCTGTACGGCGCGGACCCAGCCGACTGGACCGGCCTCGCCGCCGCCCTCGGCCACGACGCCCTGGCCGCCTACCTCGACCACCCGGTCTACCCCACCGCGCGCGGCCGCTCCGGTCTCACCGAGCCCCAACTGCGCGCTTACGCGCCGGAGTTCCACTCTCCCTTCGAGCTGCGCTGGCTGGCCGTGCCGGCCGGCGCGCTGACCGTCCACGGGGACCGTCCACTGCCGAGCTGGTGGCCCACCCCGGCCTGGCTGGGCCTCGCCGACCAGTGCCCCGGCGAGGGCTGGGCCACCCTGCCGGTCCACCCGCTCACCGTCGGCGCACCCCTGGACGAGGCGCTGGCCGCCACCGGTCTGGCCGGCCGCGCGGTACTCGCCGAGCGGCCGTACCTGACCGTCGTGCCGACCCTGTCCATGCGCACCGTCGCCGTCGCCGACGACCCCGCCTGCCACCTCAAGCTCCCGCTCGCCACCGCCACCCTGGGCCGCCTCAACCGCCGCACCATCAAGCCCGGCACGCTGCTCGACGGCGCCGCCGGCCAGCGGTTGGTCGAGGCCGTGCTGGCGCGCGAACCGCGCTTCGCCGACCGTGTCCTGCACGCCGACGAGCAGACCTGGGCGCACGCCGGACACGAGCTGCTGGCCGTCCTGCTGCGCCGCTACCCGGCCGGGCTGGAGCAGGCCTCGACCGTCCCGCTGGCAGCCCTGCTGGCCCCCGCGCCCGGCGGCCGGCTGGTCGTCGACCACCTCGCCGACCGCTACTACGGCGGCGACGTCCTGGCCTGCTACGACGCCCTGCTGGAGCTGCTGCTCGACTGGCAGACCACGCTGTTCGGCCATGGCGTCGCCCTGGAGTCGCACCAGCAGAACACCTCCCTGGTGCTCGACCGGGACGGCCTGCGGCTGCTCTACAAGGACGACGACGGACCGCGCGTGCACACCACCCGGATGACCGCCTCGCTCGGCGAACTCGCGCCCGCCCGCGAGGAGTTCGACGACGCGCGGATATTCGGCGAGGACGACCGGCCGCTCACCGACCTGTTCGCCACCATCACCGGCCACCTGTGCACCGCCGCTCTCGCCTTCGGTCTCGCCGACCACGGCCGGGCCGAACTCGCGGACACCCTGGCCCTGTTGCGCAAGCGCACCGCGGAGGCCGTGGAGCGGCTCGGCCCGGCGGGCGACCCGCTGCGGGCCGCGCTGCTGGACGCCGAACGGCTGCCGGTCAAGGCCATGGTCACCGCCGGCACACTGCTGAGCAAGCAGCGCTCGGGTGCCGCCGACATCAACAAGCACTACACCAGCGGGCCCAACTACCTGCGCGAGCAGCCGGGCAAGCCCGCCTTCGACCACCCGTCGGACCACCCGCACGGCCAGCGGCGCACGGACGGGACCGCCCGGTGAGCGTGGAGACCCTGCCGCAGCAGTCGCAGCCCTCGGCCGACCGCTCCGGCGGCCTCGGCCGGCGCCAGGTGCACGCCGTCGCGGCCTGCTACTTCGTCGCCTCCTTCGCCGCGCTCGGCCTGCCGCCCTACCTGACCGCGATCCTGCCCGCGCTCGGCGACCAGGAGGCCCGCTGGGCCGGTGTGCTGTACATCGTCCCGACGGTGTTCAGCGCACTCGGCGCACCGCTGTGGGGCCGACTGGCCGACCGGTTCGGCCGCAAGCGCCTGCTGCTGCGCGCCCAACTCGGGCTCACCGTCTCCTTCCTGCTGGCCGGGGCCGCCGACAGCCTGACCGCGTTCACCCTCGCGCTGGTCCTCCAGGGCTTCCTCGGCGGCACCTTCGCCGCCACCAACGGCTACCTGGCCGCCGCACTCGACGGCCCCCGGCTCTCCCGAGCCCTCACCCTGATGCAGGGAAGCGCGCGGGCGGCGCTGGTGGCGGCGCCGATCCTGGTCGGGGCGCTCTCCCCGTGGATCGACCCGCACCGCCAGTACCTGGTGATGGCCGTACTCCCGCTCGCCGCGGCGGTGTTCCTCTCCCTGCTGCCCGAGCCGGAGCGTCCCGAGGCCGCTACGGCCGCCGACGGCCGGCCTGCCGAGCGGACCGCCACGGTGTCGCTGCTGCCGCTCTACGCCTTCGAGTTCGCCTTCGTCTTCGCGACGGTCATCTCCTTCCCCTACCTGATCGCCCTCGCCGAGCAGCGCCTGCCCGGCGTGGACGGCACCACGACGGGCGTGCTGTTCGCCCTGCCACACCTGTGCTACCTGGTGTTCGCCGCCCGTACCCACACCGTGTTCCACTCCCGCCCGCACACCGGCATCGCGCTCGGCTTCGGCTTCGTCGCACTCGGCCTGGCCGGGCACGCGGTGGCGTACTCGCTGCCCGTGTTCATCGCCGTCCGGCTGCTGCTCGGGGCCGGGCTCACGCTGGGGCTGGTCTGCCTCGCCGTGCTCGCCGCCGGAGCCGCCCAGGGGCGCCAGCCCGGGCGGATGTTCGGCACCCTCGAACTCGTCTCCAAGGGCGGCGCCGTCGCCGCCGGCGCCGTCGCCGCGCTGGCCAACGGGCGGTTCGGCGCCGCCGCCCCCGTGGTGGCCGGAACCGCCGCCGCCCTGCTGGCCGCCGTCGCGGCCACCACCCTCACCCTTCCGTCCCTCCGCCAGCGCTGGAGTCGCCGATGACCCCCGAGCAGTCCACCCACTCGCCCAGGACCGACGAACCCCGCGACACCACCGGCCGGCCCCTCGATTCCGGCAACCGACCGGGCGGAACCGACGAACTGCCCTCCGCCGACGAGGCGGTGGTCCACACGCTGCTGAACTGCCTGCTGCGCGAGGTCTCCGCCCCCGAGCACCAGACCGCCGCCGACGAGGGCCGGCTGCTGCTGCGCCTGCCGCGCCGCGGCGCCCTGCTGCGGGTCGCCCTGCGCCGCACCTCGCTGCTCGGCGCGCACCGCTTCACCGGGCCGGTCGAGGTCGAACGGGACGGCCACTGGTCCGAGTTGGGCTGGTCGGAGCTGGCCGAGTACGTCCAGCACGAACTGGAACTGCGGACCGGCACGGTGAACGAGGAGTTCCTCGACCAGGTCGCGTCCAGCCACCACGGCGTCCGCCAGGTCCTGGACGGCCGACCGGCCGCCGGGGCCGACCGCTACCTGGAGTCCGAGCAGGCACTGCTGTTCGGCCACCGCTTCCACCCGGCCCCCAAGTCCCGCTCCGCGGCCCGCGGTGACTGGCGCAGCTACGCCCCCGAGTCCCGCGCCGCCTTCCCGCTGCGCCACCTCGCCGTCCGCTCCGACCTGCTGGCCGAGGAGTCGCTGGACGGGAGCGTGACCGCCCTGCTGGACGGTCTCGGCGAGGTGCCGGACGGCTACCGACTGCTGCCCGCCCACCCCTGGCAGTACCAGCTCATCGGCGACCACCCGCTGTTGCGCGCCGCCCTGGCCCGGGGCGACATCCTCGACCTCGGCCCGCGCGGCGAGCGCTTCACCGCCACCGCCTCGGTGCGCACCCTGCACGGCGCCGACGCCTTCCTCAAGTTCAGCCTGAACGTCCGCATCACCAACTGCCTGCGCAAGAACGCCGCCTACGAGCTCACCGGCGCCGTCGCGCTCACCCGGCTGCTCGCCCCGGCCCTGGCCGACCTCGCCCGGCGCTTCCCCGACTCGGCCATGCTGCGCGAACCGGCCTTCCGCACCCTCGCCCTGCCCGGCGCCGACGGACACCCCGACCGGGAGCTGTTCGAGGGCTTCGGCCTGATCGTCCGGGAGGGCTTCGGCGGCGTGCTGCGGCCCGGGGTCACCCCGCTGCTCGCGGCCGCCGTCGCCGACGAGCACCCGACCAGCTCCGCCCACATCTCCCGGCTGCTGGACGGTGGTTCGGACGGCGCGGCGGCGCTCGACTGGTGGCGCGCCTATCTGCGGCTGCTCGTCCCGCCGGTCCTGGCCGCCTACTTCGACCACGGCGTGGTGCTCGAACCGCACCTGCAGAACGTGCTGATCGGCGTGGACCCGGCCGGGCACCCCGTCCAGGTGCTCTTCCGCGACCTGGAGGGCACCAAGCTCGTCCCCGAGCAGAACGCCGGCATCCTCGCCGCACTCCCGCCCGAGGTGGCCGGCCCGATGACCTACGACGCGGAGCGCGGCTGGGACCGGGTGGTCTACTGCCTGCTGGTCAACCACGTCGCCGAGCTGCTCGCCGCGCTCGCCGACCTGCACCCCGAGCTGGAGTGCGCGCTCTGGCAGGCCGTCCGGGACGCCCTGGAGGAGTACGCCGCCGCGCACGGCTGCCCGCCCCGGCTGCGCGCACTGCTCGCCGGCGTCCCGCTGCCCGCCAAGGCCAACCTGCTGACCCGCTGGGAGCGCAAGGCCGACCGCGAGGCCGGTTACGTCCGGCTGCCCTCCCCGCTGGCCGGCTCGGTCCTCGCCGAGGCCGCCCGCATGCCCGTCCGTTCGCCCGTCCGCCTTCCCGCCGGGAGCACCGCCCGATGACGACCGAGACCCTCCGGCCGACCGAGGCCGTCCACCGCCTCGCCGCCGGCCTCGCGCCCGACGAACTTCCGGCCTACGTCTACGACTTGGCCGCGCTGCGGGAGCACGCCGCCGCCGTCCGGGCCGCGCTGCCCGAGCGGGTGGAGCTGTACTACGCCGCCAAGGCCAACCCGGAGGCGCCGCTGCTGACCGCGCTGCGCGCGGCGGTGGACGGCTACGAGGTGTCCAGCGGCGGTGAGTTGGCCCACGTCCGGGCCGCCGTGCCGGACGCGCCGCTGGCCTTCGGCGGCCCTGGCAAGACCCCGGCCGAGATCACCGCGGCGGTGGACGCCGGGGTGCACCGCTGGCACGTCGAGAGCGAGCAGGAGCTGCACCGGCTGGCCGCCGTCCTCGCGGACCGGCCGGACACCGTCGTGGACGTGCTGCTTCGGGTCAATCTGGCCGTCGAGACCGAGGCGCTCGACGCGGTGCCGCTCGCCATGGGCGGCCGTCCGACGCCGTTCGGGCTGGACCCGGACCGGGCCGAGGAGTGCGTCCGACTGCTCGCCGAGGGCGCTCCGCTGGGGCGGCAGCTGCGGCTGCGCGGCGTGCACGCCCACCTGGCCAGCGGGCTCGCGGCGGCGGAGCAGCTGTCGGTCGCCGACCGGATCGTCGCCTGGTCGGCCGCGCTGGCCGAGCGGCACGGCTTCCCGCTGACCGAGGTCAACATCGGCGGCGGGATGGCCGTGGACTACGCGGACCCGTCCGCCCGCTTCGACTGGACCGCCTTCGGCGAGGGTCTGGCGAAGCTGCTCGACGCCCACCCGGGGCTGACCCTGCGGATCGAGCCGGGCCGGGCACTGACCGCCTACTGCGGCTGGTACGCGACCGAGGTGCTGGACGTGAAGGCGAGCCACGGCGAGGACTTCGCGGTGGTCCGCGGCGGCACCCACCACCTGCGCACGCCCGCGACCCGCGGGCACTCCCAGCCCTTCGCGGTGCTCCCGGTGGGCGCCTGGCCGCACCCGTGGCCGCGCCCCGCCGTCACCACCGGCCGCGCCACCCTGGCCGGGCAGCTCTGCACGCCGAAGGACGTGCTCGCCCACGCCGCCGAGGGCGCGGACGGCCTGCGATCGGGCGACCGCGTGCTGTTCGCGATGGCGGGCGCGTACGCGTGGAACATCTCGCACCACGAGTTCCTGATGCACCCTCGTCCGGGCTTCCACTACCTGGACGGCGACGGGCCGAACCCGGCGGAGGAGTGACGGGCGGCCGCAGACGGCCGATGGGTGACAGATGACAGAGTTCGAAATCTGTCATCTGTCATCTGTTAGCTGTTTCCTGTCGGCTGTCATCTGTCAGCTGTCATCTGTCGGCTGTCGGCTGTCGGCTGGGTATCGCGCGCCCCCGGCCCACCACCGCCCCCTTCCGCCACTCGTGGGAGAGTGGTAGGCAGCGAAGGGAGCGCGAACGTGCTAATGGACAAGGTGGCGGAGATACTCGCCGAGGCGTCGGCCGAGGTGGTGGAACCGCGCTTCCGGGCGCTGGCCGCCGGCGAGGTGATGGAGAAGGCCCCCGGTGAGGTCGTGACGGTCGCCGACCGCGAGGCCGAGGCGATCATCGCCCGCCGACTGCACGAGCTGCTGCCCGTCCCCGTGGTCGGCGAGGAGGCCGTCGCCGCCGACCCCTCCCTCGCCCTGGCCCTCCACGACGAGCCCGCCGCCTGGCTGGTCGACCCGGTGGACGGCACCGCCAACTTCGTCGCCGGCAGACCCGAGTACGCCGTGATGTGCTCCCTGGTCCGCTCCGGCCGGACCGTCGCCTCCTGGATCTGGCAGCCCGCCACCGCCACCACCTACTGCGCCGAACTGGGCTCCGGCGCCTGGCGCGACGGAGTCCGCCTGACCCGCCCGCCGGCACCGAAGGACGTCGCGCAGCTGCGCGGCTCGGTGAAGAGCCGCTACCTCGACGCCGACCACCGCCGCCGGCTCCAGGCCAACACCGCGGCCTTCGGCGACATCTCCCCCGGCCGGCACGCCGCCGGGATCGAGTACCCGGACGTCGTCGAGGGCCGCTTCGACTTCATCCTCTACTGGCGCACCCTGCCCTGGGACCACGCCCCCGGCTCCCTCCTGGTCACCGAGGCCGGCGGCGTCTCCGCCCGCCCGGACGGCACCCCGTACCGCCCGGAGGCCCCCGGCTGCGCGGACGGACTCCTGGTCGCCGCCGACCCCGACACCTGGGAGCTCACCCGGTCGATCCTCCTGGACGACTGACCCCGGACCCGTCGGGTCGACCGGGCCGGTCGGCCCGCCCGACGGCCCGAGGGGCCGACCTGCGGCCCTACCCCGCCCGTTCGCCCGCCACCTTGCGGCCGGCGCCCACGACCTCCCGCAGCAGCGCGCCGATCTCCCCCACCGTCGTGTGGGGGTTCAGCAGGGTGAGCTTCAGCCGGACCCGCCCCGGGCCGTCGCCCGGGAGTTCGGTGCGCCCGACCACCGCCCGGCCGGTGCGCAGCAGCAGCCGCCGCAGCTGGCCGTTCAGCTCGTCCAGCGCCGCCTCGTCCGTCACACCGGGCGGCCGGTAGCGGAAGAGCACGGCGGTGAGCACGGGCTCGGTGTGGAGTTCGAGCGCCGGATCGGCGCGCACGGCGTCGGCGGCGGCGCGGGCGAGGTCGTGGCAGGTGTCGACCAGCCGGCCGAGGCCGTCGCGGCCGAGGGTGCGCAGGGTGACGGCGAGTTTGAAGGCGTCGGCCCGGCGGGTGGTGCGCAGCGAGCGGCCGAGCAGGCTGGGGTAGCCGGCCTGCTCGTCGTCGATGGGGTTGAGGTACTCGGCGCGGCGGGCGAGCGAGACGTAGGTCTCGGCGCGGCGCACCAGGAAGACCCCGGCCGCGGCGGGCTGCCAGCCGAGCTTGTGCCAGTCGAGGGAGACCGAGTCGGCGCGGGCGATGCCGTCGAGCAGCGGGGCGAGCCGGTCGGAGAGCAGCGCCCCGCCGCCGTACGCGGCGTCCACGTGCAGCCAGGCGCCGTAGCGGCCGGCGAGGTCGGCGGCGGCGTTCAGCGGGTCGACGGCTCCGGTGTCGGTGGTGCCGGCGGTGGCGACCACGGCGATCGGGGTCCGTCCGGCCCAGCTGGCCTCGGCCATCGCCCGTTCCAGTTCGGCCTCCCGCATCCGCAGTCCGCGGTCGACCGGGACGGGGATGACGGCCCGCTCGCCGAGGCCGAGCAGGGCGGCGGAGCGCTGGACGGAGAAGTGTGCGGCCTCGGAGGCGAGGATGCACGGGCGGACGCCGGCCGGGACGCCGTCCAACTCCACGATGCCGTCGAGCTTCTGGTCGCGCGCCAGCATGAGCCCCATGAGGTTGGACTCGGTGCCGCCGGAGGTGAGGACGCCGGCGGAGCGCTGCGGGTCGTAGCCGACCAGCCCGGCGATCTCGACGAGCAGGGCGCTCTCCAGGGCGGTGGCGGCGGGGGCCTGGTCCCAGGAGTCCTGGGAGGGGTTGAGGGCGCTGACCGCGAGGTCCGCCGCGGCGGCGACGGCGAGCGGCGGGCAGTGCAGGTGGGCGGCGCAGGCCGGGTCGGCGGGGTCGGCTGCCCCGTAGGCGAGGAGTTCGGTGAGCCGGGCGAGCGCGCCCGGCCCGTCGGCGGCGGCCAGCGCGTCGTCGACGAGTGCGGCGATCTCGGCCGGGCTGCCCGCCGGGAGCGGTCCGGAGCGCATGGCGGTGCCCGCCTCCAGCGAGTCGAGGACGGTGGCCAGCAGTGGCGCGAGCGCGCCCGGCCCGGCGGCGCCGCCTGCCAGGGCGTCCGTCGCGGCGCCGTCGCCGGGCAGCCCGCCGGGGCCGGATCCGGGCCCGCTCACCGCTGCCCCCGCCCCGTCGGCGCCCCTGCCGGACGGTGCGCGGGTCCACCCGCCGGACCGTGCGCCGACGCGCCCGCGGGACGGCGCGCCGAATCGCCCGCCGGACGGCTCGTGGAAGCCGCCGCGATCGCCTCCGCCAACCGTTCCAGTACCGCCGCCACCTGCTCGTCCGTGATGGTGAGCGGCGGGAGCAGCCGCAGCACCGCGTCGTGGCGCCCGCCGAGTTCGACGATCAGTCCCCGCGCCAGGCACGCCTCCCGGACCCGTACCGCGAGCGCCGGGTCGGCCGGCCGGGCGCCGCACGCGTCCGGTTCGGCCGCCTGGTCGACCAGTTCGACCCCGAGCATCAGCCCTCGGCCGCGCACGTCGCCGATCACCGGCAGTTCGACGGCGAGTTCGCGCAGCCGGGCGGCCATCCGGTCGCCGACCACGGCGGCCCGCTCGGCCAGCCCGTTCGCCGCGACGTGGCGCAGCGTCGCGGCCCCGGCGGCCATGGCGAGGGTGTTGCCGCGGAAGGTGCCGGTGTGGGCGCCGGGCCGCCAGCCGTCGTAGTCCTCCCGGTAGACGACGACGGCGAGCGGCAGGCTGCCGCCGATGGCCTTGGACAGGACCATGGCGTCCGGGACGATGCCGCTGTGCTCGATCGCCCACATCGCGCCGGTGCGGCCGACTCCGGTCTGCACCTCGTCGACGATCAGCGGGATGCCGCGTTCGGCGGTGATCCGGCGCATCGCGCGCAGCCAGCCGTCGGGTGCGGGGACGACGCCGCCCTCGCCCTGGACGGCTTCCAGGATCATCGCGGCGGGTGCCACCACACCGCCCGAGGGGTCGTCCAGCAGCCGTTCCACGTAGGTCGCGGCGAGGTCGGTGCCCGCCTCGCCGCCGATGCCGAACGGGCAGCGGTAGCCGTACGGGTAGGGCAGCCGGGCGACCTCGCCGCCGCTCGGCAGCGGCTCCTTGACGGCGACGTTGCCGGTGAGCGCGAGGGCGCCGGCGGTCATGCCGTGGTAGGCGCCGGTGAAGGCGAGCGCGCCGGAGCGGCCGGTGGCGGTCTGCATCAGCTTGAGCGCGGCCTCGACGGCGTCCGTCCCTGCCGGTCCGCAGAAGTGCACCCGGGCGCGGTCGGCGAACTCGGCGGGCAGGCTCTCGAACAGCGCGCTGGTGAAGTCGTCCTTCTCGGCGGTGGCGAGGTCGAGCAGGTGCAGCGGGGCGCCGCTGTCGAGGGTGCGGCGGATCGCCTCCAGCACCACCGGGTGGTTGTGGCCGAGGGCGAGCGTGCCGGCGCCGGAGAGGCAGTCCAGGTAGCGCCGCCCGTCGGCGCCCTCGACGGTCATGCCGTGGGCGCGGACCGGGACGATCGGAAAGGAGCGGGCGTACGTTCTGGCGGCGGACTCGCGGACGCGCTGACGGCGCAGGATGGCTTCACCGGCGGCCGGGGCTCCGGAGGCGGCCTGGACGGGTACGGCAGCGAGTGACACGGGAAACCCCCAGGGGAAGTTAGGTAAGCCTAACTTTACTGCCCTTGACCTGGCGGAATGCCCTCGGGCCCCCAGAACCACCCGAGTGAGTGAACCGCCCCCGGCTCCTCCAACGAGCGCCGCGCGGAAAGGTCACGCAGGAGGGCCGACGGCCCCGCGCGCCGACCGTCAGACCCGGCCCCGCCACCGGTAGCAGAGCTCCGGCCGCCCGACGCTCCCGTACTGCGGCTCCCGCACCGCGGACCCGGTCTCCACCAGGTGCTCCAGGTAGCGCCGCGCGGTGATCCGGGAGACCCCGGCGGCGGCGCCCGCGGCCGCCGCCGACAGCCCGGTGGGCGACTCCCGCAGCACCGAGGCGACGGTGTCCAGGGTGGGCGCGGACAACCCCTTGGGCAGGGTGCTGCGCTCCGGTGTGCGGAGCAGGGCGAACGCCTGGTCCACCTCCTCCTGCCCGGTCGCCTCGCCGGTGCGCCCGAGGCTGTCGCGGTAGCGGGCGTAGCGCTCCAGGCGGTCGTGCAGGGCGGCCGCGCTGAACGGTTTCAGCAGGTACTGCACGACACCCGCGGAGACCGCCTGCCGGACCATGGCGAGATCGCGGGCGGAGGTCACCGCGATGACGTCGGCGCCGTGGCCGGCCGCGCGCAGCGTGCGGCAGAGCTGGAGCCCGTGGCCGTCCGGGAGGTAGAGGTCGAGCAGGACCAGGTCGACGGGCTTCCCGGCGGCGCGGGCCCGGTCCAGGAAGCGCAGGGCGTCGGCGCAGCTGTGGACCGTCCCCACGGCGTGGAAGCCGGGCTCGCGCCGGACGTACAGGGTGTGCGCGGCGGCGGCCACCGGGTCGTCCTCGACCACCAGGACGGAGATCCCCGCGCCGGCGGTGTCGGCGGCACCGCTCACACCAGGGCCCCTTCCTGCTCCCGGCCGTCGGCCTCGCCGAACCGGCCGGCGGCCTCCCTGGACCGGCCGGTGGACGCCCTCGGCCCTCCGGTCGATCCCCCGGGCCCGCCGGGCGGCCCGCCCGGGCCGCCCGGGCCACCGATCCGGCCTGCCGGCCGTCCGGCCAGCGGCAGCCGCACCGTGAGCACCGCGCCGCGCTCCCGTCCGACCTCGACGGTGCCGCCGTTGCGCCTGGCGGTCTGGGCCACCAGGGCCAACCCGAGCCCGTGCCCGCGGCCGTCCTGCTTGGTGCTCCAGCCGCGCCGGAACACGTCCTCGACCGCGGCCGGGTCGATCCCCGCGCCGGTGTCGGCGACCCGCAGCAGCAGGCAGTCGCCGACCGCCCCCGCACCCTCACCGCCGCTGTCGCCTTGGTTTCCCCCGCCGCCTCGGCCGCCTTCGCCTTCGCCGCCGCTCCGACCGTCGCGGTCCTGAGAGCTGTCGTCCCGAGCGACGTCGCCCCGGACACCGCCGCCCCGGACGCCGCAGTCCCGACCGTCGGCGATCCGTGCGGTGACGGTGACCTCCGGCGGGACGGGGCTCTCGGCCGCACCGGCGATGGCCGCGTCCACGGCGTTGTCGATCAGGTTGCCGAGCACGGTGATCAGGTCCCGGGCGGAGAGCCCGGGCGGCAGCACCCCGTCGTCGATCCGGCTGTCCTCGGTGAGGGTCAACTCCACGCCCCGTTCGGCGGCTTGGGCCGCCTTGCCGAGCAGCAGCGCGGCCAGCACCGGCTCGCCGACCGCCGCGACCACCCGGTCGGTGAGCTGCTGGGCGAGCGCCAGCTCGGCGGTGGCGAACTCCACCGCCTGTTCGTGGCGGCCGAGTTCGATCAGCGACACCACCGCGTGCAGGCGGTTGGCGGCCTCGTGCGCCTGTGCGCCGAGCGCGTCGGTGAAACCTCGCACCGAGTCCAACTCACCGCTGAGGGCTTGGAGTTCGGTGTGGTCCCGGAGGGTGACCACCCGACCGAGACCGGTGCCGGTGCCGATGGTGGAGGTGTTCAGCACCACGACCCGCTCGGCGGTCAGGTGCACCTCGTCCCGGACCGGTTCCGCCCCCAGCACGGCCGTCACCAGCGCCTCCGGCAGGCCCAGCTCCACCACCGGCCGGCCTTCCACCGCGCCTGCCAGGCCGAGCAGTTCACGGGCGGCGTCGTTGCACAGCACCACCCGGTGCGAGCGGTCCAGCAGGACCAGCCCCTCGCGCACCGCGTGCAGGGTGGCCTGGTGGTACTCGTAGAGGTGGCTCAGCTCGTCCGGCCCCATCCCGTGGGTGTGCCGCCGCAGCCGGGAGTTGGCGAGGTAGGTGCCGACGCCGCCGGCCGCGAGCGCGGCCACCGCCACCCCGACCAGGGCGAGCAGCGGACCGCTCAGCTGCTCGGAGATCGACTCCACCGTGAGGCCCACGCTGACCAGTGCGACCACCCGGTGCCGCTCGTCCCGCACCGGGGCGACCACCCGTACGGACGGGCCGAGCGTGCCGGTGTACGTCTCGCTGCGGATCTGCCCGGCGAGCGCCCAGTCGATGTGCCCGAGGTAGGTCCGGCCGATCTGTTCGGGCAGCGGGTGGGTCCAGCGCACACCGTCGGTGTCCATGACGGTGATGAAGGAGACCCCGGCGTCGGCCCGCACCTGTTCGACGTACGGCTGGAGCACCGCGGTCGGGTCCGGCCCGCCGACGGCGGCCCGGACGGACGGCGAGTCCGCGACGGCGTGCGCGACCGAGGTGACCTGGCGACGGGCGGCGTCCTCGGTGCGCTCGGCGGTGAAGAGGTACGCGAGCACCGCGCCCCCGGCGACCACGGCGGCGACGATCACCACCTGGACGACGAACAGCTGCCCGGCCAGGCTCCGGACCAGCCGCCGGGGCAGGCATCGGACCAGGCGCCGCGGCACGCGGCTGGACAGGCACCGGGCCAGGCACCAGGCCAGGCACCAGGCCAGTGGCCGGGCCAGACGCCGGCAGAGGCGCCGGGCGAGGCGCTGAGGCAGCCGCCGCGGCCCGCGACCCGTCGGCCGGTGCGAGCGGCGGCGCGGGGCGGTGGAGGCGGGGCGCTCGGACATGCCTGCCAGTGTGCACCACGCCCGCCGACGGTCCCAGGGCCCGGCCGGCCCCCACCCGGCACGCACCGGGCATCCCGGCGCCCGTACCGTTCGTGAACTCTATGAACGCAAACGTGACCTCCGTCACTCCGGGGCCCCATAGTCGGAGCGGCCCACCCCCCGGGGCTACCAGGACCGCACGGCAAGGGAGCCGCAGATGTCGATCGATGAAGCCGCCGTGGCGGCGCGCCCCAGACGCAAGGACCGGACGCACTACCTCTACATCGCCGTGATCGCCGCGGTGGTCGCCGGTGTGGTGGTCGGTCTGGCGGCCCCCGGTGTCGCCGTGGAGCTGAAGCCGGTCGGCACGGGCTTCGTCAACCTGATCAAGATGATGATCAGCCCGGTGATCTTCTGCACCATCGTCCTGGGCATCGGCTCGGTGACCAAGGCCGCGAAGGTCGGCAAGGTCGGCGGCCTCGCCATCGGCTACTTCCTGACCATGTCGACCGTCGCCCTGGCCATCGGCATGGTCGTCGGCAACCTGCTGGAGCCCGGTGGCGGTCTGCACCTGACCGCCGCGCTCGCCAAGTCCGGCCACGCCCAGGCGGCCGCCGGCGGCGCCCAGTCGACCGCCGACTTCCTGCTCGGGATGATCCCCGAGACCCTCTTCTCCGCCCTCACCCAGGGCAAGGTGCTCCAGACCCTGCTGGTCGCCCTGCTCGCCGGCTTCGCGCTCCAGGCGATGGGGCCGGCCGGCGCGCCCGTGCTGCGCGGGATCGAGCACGTGCAGCGGCTGGTATTCCGGATCATGTCGATGATCATGTGGGTCGCGCCGATCGGCGCCTTCGGGGCGATGGCCGCCGTGGTCGGGGCCACCGGCACCGCCGCGCTGAAGAGCCTGGCCGTCATCATGATCGGCTTCTACGTCACCTGCGTGCTGTTCGTGGTCGTGGTGCTGGGCGCGCTGCTGCGCCTGGTCGCCGGCGTCAACGTGTTCACGCTGCTGAAGTACCTCGGGCGCGAGTTCCTGCTGATCCTCTCCGCCTCCTCCTCCGAGAGCGCGCTGCCCCGCCTGATCGCCAAGATGGAGCACCTGGGCGTCAGCCGGCCGGTCGTCGGCATCACCGTGCCGACCGGCTACAGCTTCAACCTCGACGGCACCGCCATCTACCTGACCATGGCCTCGATCTTCATCTCCGAGGCGATGGACAAGCCGATGTCGCTCGGCGAGCAGATCTCGCTGCTGGTCTTCATGGTGATCGCGAGCAAGGGCGCGGCCGGGGTCACGGGCGCCGGACTGGCCACCCTCGCGGGCGGACTCCAGTCGCACAAGCCCGCGCTGGTGGACGGCGTCGGCCTGATCGTCGGCATCGACCGCTTCATGTCGGAGGCCCGCGCGCTCACCAACTTCGCGGGCAACGCCGTCGCGACCGTGCTGATCGGGCACTGGACCGGTGAGCTCGACACCGAGCGTGCCCGGCGGGTGCTGGCCGGCGAGCTGCCGTTCGACGAGCTGACGCTGGTCGACGCCCACGGTGCCCACGGTGCACCCGCCGATCCCGCTACCGCGCCGGACGACTCCCGGGCCGCCGCCCCCGAGGCCGCCCCCGCCCAGGGCACCGCCCCCGTCGGCGCCTGAGCCCGACAGCGGCCCCCGCACTCCCCCGGTCCGGCGCCTCCACCAACCCCGGAAACGGCGCCGGACCGGGGGTCTTCGCTGTCCGGCCGACCAGCTCTCCCGGCTCCAGCCGGCTGCCCGCCCACTGCGCCCACGGGCCTCCCGCTTCCGCCCGACCGGCACTCCCGGCCCGGGCGGGCCCGTCACAGCTCCTGCGAGCCGCTGACCACCCAGGCCACCCCGCTGGCCGGGTCCTCCAGCGCGACGTGCAGATGGTGCAGTCCGGCCGACGGCTCCTGCCAGGTGAAGCAGCGCATCCGGGCCACCAGTGCGTTCACCTCGCCCCGGCCCACCCCTTCCGCCCTCTCCGGACCGTCCGCCCCGGCCATCGCGGCCAGTGCCCGCCACAGGCCCAGCCTCCCGTGCGCGCAGCCCTGCGCCCGGCCCACGGCGGCGGCCCGTACCAGCGCCGGGTAGGCGAGCGCGAACGGCAGGTACCCGCCGACCACCCGCCGGTCACGGGCCACCAGGGCGGCGGCGGCCGGGGCCTGGCCGCGGACGCAGGCCGTCTCCGCCCACGGCGCGAGCGCACCCAGCCCGGTCAGCGCCCGGGTGACCCGCGGCCCGTCCGGCCGTCCGTCCGGCCGCGCCGCCGGGGGCAGCTCCACCTCGCCCAGGCCTTCGCGACTGGCCGGCAGGGTCAGCACCGCGCTGCGCGCGCCCCCGCCCGGCAGGTACTCACGCACCCGCTCCCCCTCGTCCCAGCCCGCCGCCTCCCACGGCTCCAGGCGCAGCGGCACACCCTCCGGATCGGACTCGGCCCCGTACGAGAGGTCCTCACCGAGCAGCGCCCGGGTGTGCGCGACCAGCCGTCGCACCGGGGGCGGGCCGAGCAGCGGGGCCAGCCGCAGCCAGGAGTGCCGGGTCGCCAGCACCTCCCAGAGCGGGCCGGCGTCGTGGTCGGCCACCCCGGCGGCCGTCCCCGCGCCGCCGTCGCCGTCGAACAGCCGGACTGCCAGCTCGGGCGGCGCCGCGTACGCGATCAGGTGGCCGAGCGGAGCCGTCAGCGCCGCCGCGGCCTCTTCGCCCGCCTCCGCCACGGCGGCCGCCCGGCCCTGCCGGTAGGCGGCGAGCAGTTCGGGCCAGCGGCCGTCCTCGGCCAGTGCGCGCAGGCGGCCGTCCTCGTGCGTGATCACGATTCGCAGAGTACGGGCCGGGGCGGCGCATCGGCTGACTTGCCGTCAGTTCGGTGCGTCGAGGCGGCGGTCGGGCACCCGGACCGGCGCCCTCAGCTCCGCTCGCGCGCCCGACCCCGTTCGTACTCCCGTTCACGTTCACATTCCCGTTCACGCACGCATTCCCGTTCACGCTCGGGTTCGCGCTCCCGTTCCCGTTCGCGTTCCCGCTGGACGACGGCGCGCAGCCGCCCGTGGGCACGTCGGCGGGTGACGGCCAGTGTGCTGCGGTGCAGCCCGAGCAGTTCGGCGGCCTCGTCGACGCTGTAGCCGTCGAGGTCGACCAGTACCACCGCGCGGGCCTGCTTGTCGGTCAGGAAGCCCAGCAGCCGCAGCACCTCCCAGCGCGCCTGCAACTCGGCCATCCCGCCGAGCCGGGGATCGGAAGCCCCCGGATCCCGCTCGCCGGCGTCACCCGCCTCCGGCACCTCGGACATCGACACCCGCCGGCGCTCCCGTCGCCACTGGTCGCGCAGGATGTTGACCATCGTGGTGAACGCATAGGCGTACGGCTGCGGATGGCCGAGGAAGCGTTCCGGCCGACGGGCGATCCGGAGGTACGCGTCGTGGACGACGTCCCCGGCGCCGGCCGGTCCGCCGGCGAGGGAGGCCGCCGCCTGCTGGAGTCTGGGCAGTAGATCCGTGAACACCCGGTTGAATTCGGCCGATTGACCACCGCTCCCGCTCGGACCGAGGTCCGCTTCCCGCCCGCCGCCCGCCGTTCGACCAGTGCGATTCACCATGCCGCTCTCCCCGGAAATCGGCACCCCGAGCACCCGGCCCGCCCTGGCCGCCGGGGCCGTGGACCAACCGAATGACTTGTGACACAGGTCACATCATAGTTCGTCGTCTCACTGTGCGCAGTCATTCGTGTGCAACACGTCACCAGCCGCGCGAGGAGCGGGACTTCACGTCTCCGCGCGGACATTCCGGCGGTCGGGACGCTCCGCCCGACGGGAACCCTGAGCAAGGAGAACGACATGCGAGGTCGCATCGCCAGGAAGATCGCCACGTTCGGGCTGGCCGCCACGGCTGCCCTCGGCGTGCTCGGGACCAGTACCCTGCCGGCCGCCGCGGCGACGGCCCCGAGCCGGACCGTCGACCCCGGGACCACCGAGGACTGGAACACCGTCGCGGCCGACGCGTACCGCTGCGTCATCACCGCCAACTACGGCTGGCGCTGGGAGGGCCGCTGCAACGTCTACTCCGGGCGGCTGCGCACCATCACCTACTGCGCCGACGGTTCGCACAGCACCGGCCTGTGGATCGGCGCGCGACCGGAGGCCTGGGCGGTCTGGGGCAACTGTCCCGGATCGCGCTGGACCCGGGTCGTCTTCCAGTGGCACAGCTGAGCCGTTGACGGCCGACGAATGACAGATGACAGCTGACAGATTTCGAAATCTGTCAGCTGTCATCTGACCGTCGCAGGTCGTTCGTCCGTCGCCCCCTCGGCCGCCGCTCCGCCGCCGCCCCAGCCATCCGGCTCCGGGCCACCGACTCAGGCTCAGGCTCAGGATCAGCCCACCGGCGAGGCGTCCGCGAGCAGCCGGGCGGCATGCACTCGGCCCGCATGTTCGACCAGGTTGATCAGCACCTCCTTGCCCGAGGCCCGGCGGCGCGCGTCGCACATCAGCACGGGCGTACCGGCATCCAGGTCGAGCGCGCGGGCGACCTCCTCCGGGCCGAACTCCCGCGTCCCGGCGAAACGGTTCACCGCGACCACGAACGGGATGCCCCGGTGCTCGAAGAAGTCGACGGCCGGAAAGCAGTCGGTCAGCCGACGGGTGTCGGCGAGCACCACCGCGCCGAGCGCCCCCTGGGCGAGCTCGTCCCAGAGGAACCAGAACCGGTCCTGCCCGGGGGTGCCGAACAGGTAGACCGCCAGTCCCTCGCGGATGGTGATCCGGCCGAAGTCCATCGCCACCGTGGTGGTGGTCTTCCGCTCCACGCCGTCCAGGTCGTCCACGTCGCGCCCGGCCTCGGTCAGCCGCTCCTCGGTGCGCAGCGGGCGGATCTCGCTGACCGCGCCGACCAGCGTCGTCTTTCCGACCCCGAAGCCGCCCGCCACCAGGATCTTGAGCGCGAGCACGGTGCCGTCGGGGTCCTCGTCCTCGAACGGATCGGGCCCGCCGTACGGATCGGACCGGCCGAAGGGACCGGACGGACCGGACAGCCCGGACAGCCCGGACGGCCCGGCCGGCACGGGCGAAACGGACGGTGCGGCCGGTACGGCCGGATGGTCAGAGTGCACGGAGTCCACGGATGACCTCCTGGAGGATGCGCTCGTCGGGGAGCAGGGCGGGCGGGACGGGACGGCGGACGCGGATGAGGCCGGCCGCCAGCAGGTCACCAAGCAGCACCCGCACGACGCCCACCGGCAGGTCGAGGTCGGCGGCCAACTCGGCCACGGACAGCGGGGTGCCCCGGCACAGCGCGAGGATGCGCGCCTGTTCCGGGCCGACCGGCGGCTCGGGCGCGTCCGGCACGAGCGCCGGGTCTGGCAGCTCCGTGACCACCACGGCGATCAGGTCGAACTGCTGCTCCCCGGCCCCGGTGCGCCCCCGGGTCATCGCGTACGGGCGGACCAGCGGCCCGGCCTCGTCGTCGTACCAGCGGGCGCGGTGGGCGGCGGCCAGCGGATTCCGGGGGCTCCCGTCGGGTTCGGTCCTCGGGTGCTCCGGATGTCGCCCCCGGTACGGGCGGGGCACCGGACTCACCGTCCGCCCACCGCCCTTGGCGCGGCGCCCAGGTGCTCCCCGACCCGGCGGACCAGCCTGGCCATCTCGTAGGCGATCAGCCCGAGATCGGCCCGGGCGGTGGCGAACACGGCGAGGCAGGTGCCCTCCCCGGCCGCCGCGACCAGCAGGTAGCCGCCCTCCAACTCGACCATGGTCTGGCGGACTTCACCCGCTCCGAAGTGGCGGCCGGCGCCCTTGGCCAGGCTGTGGAAGCCGGAGGCGACGGCCGCCAGGTGCTCGCCGTCCTCGCGCGGCAGACCGGCCGAGGTGCCCATGGCCAGGCCGTCGGCGGAGAGCATCACGGCGAAGCGGAGCTCGGGGGCGCGCTGGACCAGCTCGTCGAGGAGCCAGTTCAGCTCCCCCGCGCGGTGGGTGGTGGCGATCACGGACGCTCTCCTTCGGATCGGGACGGGGGTTGGTGGTGGCTCACCCGCGGCGGCTGCGGAAGGTCGGCGGGCTGCCCGTCCCGCCGGCCCTCGGGGTCCAGGCCGCGCGCCCAACCGTTCTGGAAGGCGGACATCGCGGCCCGCGCCTCCTCGGGGCTGCGGCCCGCGGCGCCGTAGCCGTCACCCGCGCCGGATTCGGCGAAGGCACTGGTGGAGGCCGAGGCGGAGGCAGCGGCGGAGAAGGCGGCAGCCGTACGACGGCCGTGCGCGGTCGGACGGGCCGGGGCCTCGCGCAGCTGCGGCGCGAGGCTCGCCTGACGGGTCCGGCGCGGCAACTCCTCGGGGCCCGGATCGGCCCGGTGACCGGTTACCCGGCCTGCTCGGTGACCGTCGCCCCGGTGACCGTCTACTCGGTGACCGTCTACTCGTCGGCCGTCCGAGCCGGCCCCGGGCGCTGGCTCCGGACGGCGTTCCGTACGGTACGGCTCCGCACCGTGCGACTGCGGCGGCCCGGCCTGGGGACGGGCGGCCGCACCCGCGCCACCGTCCGCGACCGGCCCGGCCGCCCGGGCGCCGGAGGCCCGGAAGGGAGTGCGGCGCACCGGCCCGGAGCCACCGCCCCGGGCGCCGAACGGCAGCAGCGCCCCACCCTCCGGCGGCGGCCCACCCACCGCCGGAAGTCCGTCGTTCACCCTGCCCCGCGGGTGCTCCCGATGCCTCGGGTCGCCTGCCGGGTCACCGATCAGGTCGCCGGCCGCGCCGCCGCTCGGATCCCTGCTCGGTTCACCGACCGGTGCGCCGCCACCCGGACCGCCCGCCGGACCCTCCACGCGACCGCGCACCGGCGCGAAGTCCCGCTCCGGCCCGACTGGTTGAGACAGCCCGGCGAACGGCGCATCCGCTGCCGCCGGCGGCAGCGGCGTCACCGGCCCGAAGCCGTACCGCACGTCCTCCGTCTCCGCCGCCTCCGCCATATCCGCCGCCTCCGCCGCCGCCGATTCGTCGGCCAGCAGCGTGGTCGGCAGCAGCACCACGGCCGTGGTGCCGCCGTACGCGGAGGTGACCAGCGAGACCTTGACGTCCTGCCGCCGGGCGAGCCGGCTCACCACGAACAGGCCGAGCCGGTCGCTGTCGAAGAGGTCTCCCTGCTCGGCGGCGGCGATCCGGCGGTTGGCCGAGGCCAGCACCTCCGGGCCCATGCCGAGGCCGCGGTCCTCGATCTCCAGCGCGAAGCCGTTGCCGACCCGTTCGCCCCGGATGTGCACCCGGGTGTGCGGCGGGGAGAACCCGGTGGCGTTCTCGACCAGTTCGGCCACCAGGTGGGTGAGGTCGGCGACCGCGTGACCGACCACCGCGGCGCGCGGCAGCGGGTGCACCTCGACCCGGGCGTACTCCTCGACCTCCGAGACGGCCGCGCGCACCACGTCCACCAGCGGGACGGGCCGGCGCCAGCCCCGGCCGGGGGCGGCGCCGGAGAGGATGATCAGGCCCTCGGCGTGGCGGCGCATCCGGGTGGTGAGGTGGTCCAGCCGGAACAGGTCGGCCAGCTCGGACGGGTCGTCGGTGCGGCGCTCCATCGTGTCCAGCAGGGTGAGTTGGCGGTGCACCAGGACCTGGCTGCGCCGCGCGAGGTTGACGAACACCCCGGAGACCCCGGACAGCACCTCGGCCCGTTCGACCGCCGCCGTGACGGCCGCCCGCTGGACGGTGCCCAGCGCCCGGTGCACCTGGCCGATCTCGTCGCCCCGCTCCACCGGCCGGGGCACCTCGGCCTCGACGTCCACTTCCTCCCCCGCGCGCAACTTCCGCATGGTCGCGGGCAGTTTGCGTTCGGCCAGCTCAAGTGCCGAGTTGCGCAGGCCGATCAGCTCGGTGACCAGCCCGCGCCCGATCTGCACCGAGATCACCAGCGAGGCCACCACACCGACCAGACCGAGCAGCACGGCCATCCCGGCCGGGGTGAACAGGCCCAGGGCGTACGGGTCCTGGCGCTCGGCGGCAAGCCGCCCGACCTGGTCCTCGACGGTCCGCAGCCCGCCGGCCAGGTCGCCCGCGACCATCGCCCAGCGGTCGGCCGGCACCGCCTCGACCGCGGCCCGTCCGTCGACGGCCGTCCGCACCCGGTCCTCGTACCCGGTCAGCTCGCGGTGGTCCTGACCGCCGGTGACGGCGAGCAGCGCCTCCCGGTCGGCCGGGCGCAGGTCGGCGGCGGCGACCCGCTCGAACTCGCGCCGGGCGAAGACCGCACCGGTGAACTCCCGCAGCTGGTCGTCGCCGAGCCCGCCGGAGAGCTGGGCGGCACGCAGCAGCGCGTCCTCGCGGGCGAGCAGTTCCCGGGACCGGGCCAGCTCCAGCAGCACCCGCGCGTCGGCGGCCACCCGACCGTTCTGGAGGGGCGTGACGGCACCGGCGGCGGCGAGCGCCCGGTCCACCGCCTCGCCGTACGCGGCGTACGCCTCGGGCCAGCCGACGCTCCTGGCCAACACCCGGTCGCGCAGGGCGGGCAGGGCGGCGAGCGAGCTTCCGAGGGCGTCCAGCCGGGCGGCCGCGTCACCGCCCAGCCCCTGGGCATCGGCGCGGTTGTAGCCCTGGTCGGGACGACGGGCGTCCGGGAAGAGCGGGATGAGCGCCCGGTCGGTGGCCGCCACCGCCTGGCGCAGGGCGCTCTCCCGGGCGGCGGTGGGGGCGCTCGCGGGGGCGGTCAGCAACTGGCCGACGGCGGTCCGTTCGGCCTGCAGCCCGGCGACCGTCTCGGCGACGGGGGTGAGCAGCGTGCGCTGGGCGTCGCGCTGGCGCAGCAGGTCCCAGACGCCCTGGGCGGTGGTGACGGTGGCGAACCCCCACAGGGCGATGACGGAGACGACCGGGACCATCAGCAGGGCGATGATCCGGGCGCGGACGGTCCGGGGGCGCAGCCCGCGCAACCACGGGCCGGGGCGCGGTGGTCGGGCGGGCGGCCCGGCGTGGGCACCCCGACGGGCGCCGGGGGCGACACCGCGGTCTTCTCGCATGGGTGAGCGGCCTTTCGGGCGGGGGGGAGCGGGAGGGTAGGACGGCGGGACAGCGGGCGGAGGCGGCGCTGGCGGCGGCGCTGGCAGAGGCGGCGGCGCGGACGGCGTGGAGGCGGCGTGGCTCAGGCGGCGCGGTCGTGCCGCCCGGTGTCGCGGTGCCCGGCCTCGGCCCGGGCGGGCTCGCGCCAGGCAGGCTCGGGGCGTTGGGCCGCGGCGGGCGGCTCCTCGGCGCCCAGCCCGCCCAACTCCCGGTAGCCGGCCCGCTCCTGGGCGGTCGGCGAGAGCGCCACGAAGGCGGAGGCGAGGAAGAGGAACGAGCCGAGCCCGACGGCGAGCGGGAAGACGAACTCCATCGGGCTGACCCCGCCGAGCCCGGTCCGGGTCGGCTCCAGCCGGACGTGGACGGCGGCCATGCCGGTGTAGTGCATGCAGCTGACGGCCAGCCCCATGGCCATCGCGGCGGCCGCCGCCGCGTACACGTTGCGGATGGTGACGGCGGCCCAGAGCGCGGCGGTGGCGGCGCCGACCGCGACCAGCACGGACAGTGCGACCGTCCCGGCGTCGTAGTGCAGGCCGCCGTGCATCCGGAGGGCGGCCATGCCCAGGTAGTGCATCGCGGCGACGCCGAGGCCGGTGGTGACGCCGCCGGACAGCAGGGAGAGGCCGCGGTGCCGGCCGTAGCAGACCACGGTCAGGCCGAGGCCGGTGACCAGCACCGCGACCACGAGGCTGAGGACGGTCAGCGGGACGTTGTAGCGCAGTTCGGTGCCGTCGACGGTGAAGCCGAACATGGCGACGAAGTGCATGGTCCAGATGCCGGAGCCGATCGCGGCGGCGGCCGTGATCAGCCAGTTCCGGCGGGCCGGGCCGCTCGCGGCCAGGCCGCGCAGCGTGCAGCGCAGCCCGAGGGCGGCGCCGGCGCAGGCCATCAGGTACGAGAGGACGGGGGTCAGCCAGCCGAGGCTGAGATGGTTGAGGGTGCCCATGGGACCTCCGGTCGACCGGTCGGGCCCGGGGCGGTACACGGTGCGCCCGGGCTCCCCGGGCCGGGCGGACTGCACACGAATGGCATATGCCAATCGCATGTGCGCTTCCGGTCTGGGGTGCGTGGGACGCTACCGAGGGGCCGGAATCGGTCAGACAAAGATCTGAAAAGCTGCCCGCGGTGCGAGGGCGGTGTGTTCGAATGGGCCTGTCGTGTGCCCAGTGGGCAGGGCGCTCGGCGGGCCAGTCGGCTCACCGGCCGGACCGGCGACGGTCACCCCGGGAACGGACAGCTGACAGCCGACAGCGGACAAAAGACAGCGGACAGATAACAGAGTTTGAAATCTGTCATCTGTCCGCTGAACTCTGTCAGCTGTCACCCCTGCCGACCGCCGTCCGTCCCCCGGCCGACCGTCAGTCCCCCGCCGTCACCCGGATCCGCATCGGGCTCGCTGCCCGCAGCGTGATCCCCTGGGCGAGCGCCACCCGCCGGTCCACCGCCTCCACGTCGAAGTCCCGCAGCAGTACCCCCAGCGCCAACACCGCCTCCAGCATCGAGAAGTGCTGCCCGATGCAGGCCCGCGGCCCGCCACCGAACGGGAACCAGGCGTAACGGTGCCGAGTCTGCTCCGCCTCCGGCAGGAAGCGGTCCGGGTCGAAGCGCTCCGGGTCCACCCAGTGGTCCGGGTGCCGGTGGGTGACCAACGGCGCGACGACGACCTGCGCCCCCGCCGGGATCACGTACCCGTCGATCACGGTCTCCGCGACCGCCCGCCGCCCGCCCAGCGCCGCCGACGGGTAGAGCCGCATCGCCTCCTTCAGCACCCGGGTGATGTACGGCAGTGCGTCCAGGTCCGCCGCCGTCGGCGCCCGCCCGGCCAGGACGGTCCGCGCCTCCTCCCGGGCGAGCCGCCGCTGCTCCGGGTGGAGCGCCAGCAGGTGCAGTGCGAAGGCCAGCGCGGTGGCCGTGGTCTCGTGCCCGGCGAGCAGGAACACGAGGACCTGGTCGCGGAGTTCGGCCGGGTCCAGCCGCTCGCCGTCGTCGTCGCGGGCCCGTCCGAGCAGGGCGAGCAGGTCGTCCGCGTCCTCGTCGCCGCCGCGCGCGGCCCGTTCGGCGATGATCCGGTCGCAGACCCCGTACAGCGCCCGCTGGGCCCGGGCGCCGCGCCGGTTGGACGGGGTCGGCCAGGTGCGCGGGAGGCGGACCGGCGCGTAGCCGCGTTCCTTCACGTACTCGCCGAGCACCGGGAAGCTGTGGTGCACCACCGCCACCGCCTGCTCCACGTCGGCGCCGAACAGGATGCGCGCGACCGCCCGCAGCGCGAACCGGGACGTCTCCTCCGCCGCGTCCACCACCCCGCCGGGCACCGCCCGCCAGCGCTCGGCGAGCGCCTGCGCCTCCTGCGCGAGCGCGTCCGCGTAGCCGTCCACCCGGCGCCGGGTGAACAGCGGTTGGACCATTCGGCGTTGGCGCTGGTAGACGGCGTCCTGGCTGGTCAGCAGCCCGTTGCCGACGCTGGTCCGGAGTTCGTCGTAGAAGGAGTTCTCCTTGCGGAAGTTGGCCGCCTCGCCGGCCAGCACCTGGCGGACCCCGTCGGGCGAGAACACTCCGTAGAAGTCGGCCCGCAGCCCGGGCGGCCCGGCCTGGAAGCGCACCACGTCCCCGTGGTCGCGGCGGGCCGCGAGGTAGCTGCGCAGCGGACGGCGGGTGAGGTCGAACAGCGATCCGACCAGGGGGTTCCCGGCCGGGACGGGTATCGCGGAGGTGGGGGCGGGCACGGGGCCGGGAACGGGAACGGGGATGACGTCGGTGGTCATCGGCACTCCTTCTGCACAGGGATGTGCCCGCCAGTCACACCGACGGGCAGTCAGCACCGAAAGAAGCCGCGCCCGGACCCTCCGACGGGCCGACCTCGCCCGGCCGGATCCGGACCCGCCTCACTCGTATTCGGTGCCCCCCTTGCGGGTCAGGTAAGCGTCACTGACCACCTTGGCGATCGCCCGCCCGCCGAGCAACGGGCTCCACCGCTCGGCCACCGGCCTCACCACCACGCCCTCGCGCAGGTGCAGTCCACGCCCGGAGACGGTCTCCTTGCCGCGGGCGAACCCCAGCACGGTCTCCGGGTCGAACGGCCCGCGCCACAGCTCGGGCACCAACGGCAGCTGACCGTCCAGCAGTTCGGCCGCCGACAGCCAGATCAGCTGACCGTCCACCAGCGCCGACACGTCGAAGGCCGCGTAGCCGGGCCGCTCGGTGCGCGCCGAGGCACCGTACCCCAGGTCCTGCACGCCCGCGCCGAAGACCTCGCCGAAGATGCCGACCCGCTCGGCCCCGAGGCGCTCCGCCAGCCGGGCCGCCACCGCCGGAATGTCGTACGCGCGCACCGCCCGCCAGTACAGGTTGCGCGGGTCCTCGGCCAGCGCCAGCCCCTGCGCGCCGATGCCCTTGGACGACACCCGCACCTCACCGGTGGCGGCGACGTACGTGACCAGGCAGCAACTGCCGTGCAGCTTCTCGGTCAGCACCACCGGCTCGCCCGGCTCGAAGGCGTCGGGGTAGCGCTTGAGGTTCTCGATGTCCACCCAGGGCAGCAGGTCCGGCGCGCTGACCACGTCGCCGCTCATCGAGGTCGGCACCGGCGGCTGCCACTTGACGACCCCGAGCAGCTCGGCGAAGTCCTCGCCGTGCTCGGCCGCGGCGGCCAGGTCGGTGCCGGCGAGCGCCGCGGGCTTGCAGACGATGCCCTGGGACAGTTCGCCGCGCAGCCGTACCGCCTTCACCCGGTTCGCCCCGGCGCCCGCCAGCTTGCCGGTCAGCCCCAGCTCCTCGATCAACTCCTCGGGAAGGACGGACTGTTCGGGGATGTAGACGGCGTGGTCGCCGGTCCGGTACACGCCCTTGGCGACCACCGCCCGGTAGAGGCCGACCTGGGCGAGCTCCAGGGCATCGGCGTTCGGGTGCTCCAGGATGATCAGCTTCTCGGCGGTGACGCGCAGCGTGGACATGGACGGACTCCTCCCCTTGATTCGGCCGCGGCGGTGGCTCGGCCGACCCGGCCGCGTGTACGGACGGCGACCACTCTCGCCGTTCGACCACCGACGGCGCGACGCAATTTCCGCGCGCCCCACACCACCACCGCCGCCCGTTCCTTCCCGCCTCGCTCTCCACGGGGGCCGCTCGCGCCATCCCACAGCCGCCGAGGGCCTCGCACCGCCCCCGCCTGTGCGAACCGACAGGGGGTTCATCGCTCGCATGTGCGGCACTATGATCGCCGTCATGGCCGCAGCTGCGGCCGGTCCCTCGCGCCCCGTCCGGCGCGCGCCCTGGAGGGGAAGCACCGTTGACCACTCGTACGCCCACCAGCCGCAGGCTCGCCGTCGCCGTCGCCGCGACCCTCGTTCTCGGCCTCGGCGCCACCGCCTGCGGCAGCGACGGCGGCACGTCCTCCGGCTCCTCGGCCTCCTCGAACTCCTCCCCGGGCGGTGCCGGCAGCGGTGTCCCCAAGGCCTCCGGCACCGTCACCGTCTTCGCCGCCGCGTCGCTCAAGGAGACCTTCACCGAGCTCGGCGGGAAGTTCGAGGCCGCCAACCCGGGCACCAAGGTCACCTTCAACTTCGGCGGCAGCTCCAGCCTCGCCACCAGCATCAACTCCGGCGCCCCGGCCGACGTGTTCGCCGCCGCCAGCCCCGCCACCATGAAGACCGTGACGGACGCGGGCGGTGCCGCTGGACAGCCGGCGACCTTCGTCCGGAACACGCTCGCCATCGCCGTGCCCAAGGGCAACCCCAAGCGCATCGCGGGCCTCAAGGACCTCACCGCCTCCGGTGTGAAGGTCGCCCTGTGCGCGAAGGAGGTGCCGTGCGGCGCCGCCGCACAGAGCGCGCTCAAGGCCGCCGGCGTCAGCCTCACCCCGGTCACCCTGGAGCAGGACGTCAAGGGCGCGCTCACCAAGGTCGAACTCGGCGAGGTCGACGCCTCGCTGGTGTACCGGACCGATGTGCACGCCGATGCTGCGAAGATCGACGGTGTGGACTTCCCCGAGGCCGAGCAGGCCGTGAACGACTATCCGATCGCCGCCCTCGCCAAGGCGCCGAACAAGGGCGGCGCCGCCGCGTTCGTCGCGTTCGTCCAGTCGCCCGAGGCCAGGCAGGTGCTGACCGCGGCGGGCTTCCAGGCGCCGTGAACGACCGCACTTCCGGCTCCGGGGCGAACCACCCGGACCGGGACCACCAGGCACGCACCACCGCCGACGGCCCGGCGGGAGCGGCGCCGGCAAGAGCGGCGCAGGCAGGGCCGGCGCCGGCCTTGCCGCGGCGGCGCCCGCGAAGCCGCCGCCCGCACCGCGTCCCGGTCACCCTGCTGCTCCCGGCGCTGCTCGGGCTCGCCTTCCTGATCCTGCCGCTGGTCGGTCTGCTGATCCGGGCGCCCTGGAGCGGCCTGTCCGAGCAGCTCACCAGCACCGCCGTCTGGGAGGCGCTGCGCCTGTCGTTGATCAGCGCGACCGCCGCCACCGCGGTGTCGCTGGTCCTCGGCGTCCCGCTGGCCTGGCTGCTCGCCCGCACCGAGCTGCCGGGCCGACGGGTGATCCGGGCGCTGGTCACCCTGCCGCTGGTGCTGCCACCGGTGGTCGGCGGTGTGGCGCTGCTGCTGGTGCTGGGGCGGCGCGGCATCGTCGGCTCCTGGCTGGACTCGGCCTTCGGCATCACGCTGCCGTTCACCACCACCGGGGTCGTGATCGCCGAGGCCTTCGTGGCGATGCCGTTCCTGGTGATCAGCGTCGAGGGCGCGCTGCGGGCCGCCGACCCCCGCTACGACGAGGCCGCCGCGACCCTGGGCGCCTCCCGGCTGACCGCCTTCCGGCGGGTCACCCTGCCGCTGATCGCCCCGGGGATCGCCGCCGGGGCCGTCCTGGCCTGGGCCCGGGCGCTCGGCGAGTTCGGCGCGACGATCACCTTCGCGGGCAACTTCCCGGGCCGCACCCAGACCATGCCGCTGGCCGTCTACCTGGCCATGGAGTCCGACCCCCAGGCGGCGATCGCCCTGTCGCTGGTGCTGTTGGTGGTCTCCGTGGCCGTCCTGGTCGGCCTGCGCGACCGCTGGCTGTCGACGCCGTGACCCCGCCCGCACCCGCTCCCCCGTTCACCGGACGCACCGGACACGTCGGACGCACCGAGCACGTCGGACGCACCGGACGCACCGGACGCACCGAGCACGCTGGATGCACCGGACACGCTGGACACACCGGATGCACCGGACACACGGGAAACCTGGACACCTGGACGTCGCCCCGATGAGCACCGACCGTCTCCCCGACCCCGCGCTGGACGCCCGCCTGCGGGTCGAGCGCCCCGCCTTCGCCCTCGACCTCTCCCTCACCGCCGCCCCCGGCGAGGTGGTGGCGCTGCTCGGCCCCAACGGCGCCGGCAAGTCCACCGCCCTGCGCGCCCTCGCCGGGCTGCTCCCGCTCACCGGCGGCCACCTGCGCCTGGACGGCCGCCTCCTGGAGGACCCGGCGCAGCGCGTGCACACCCCGGCAGAGGAGCGGCCGGTCGGTGTGGTGTTCCAGGACTACCTGTTGTTCCCGCACCTCAGCGCGCTCGACAACGTCGCCTTCGGCCCGCGCTGCCAGGGCCGTCCCAAGCGCGAGGCGCGGGCGGAGGCGGCCGGCTGGCTGGAGCGGATGGGCCTGGCCGACCACGCCTCGGCCCGCCCCGGCCGGCTCTCAGGTGGCCAGGCCCAGCGGGTGGCGCTCGCCCGCGCGCTCGCCGTACGCCCCCGGCTGCTCCTGCTGGACGAGCCGCTGGCCGCCCTGGACGCCCGCACCCGGCTCGACGTACGGGCCCAACTGCGGCGCCATCTGGCCGAGTTCGAGGCGGTGGCGGTGCTGGTGACGCACGACCCGCTGGACGCCATGGTGCTGGCCGACCGGCTGGTGGTGATCGAGGAGGGGCACGAGGTGCAGTCCGGCAGCCCCGCGGAGGTCGCCCGGCGTCCGCGCACCGACTACATCGCCCGGCTGGTCGGGTTGAACCTGTACCAGGGCCGGGCCGACGGCACCCGGGTCACGCTCCCCGACGGCACCGTCCTGGCCACCGCCGAGGAGCTGGACGGTCCGGCCTTCGTCGCCTTCCCGCCGTCCGCCGTGACGCTCTACCGGGAGCGCCCGCGGACCAGCGCGCGCAACCTGTGGAGGGCCGAGGTCACCGGGCTGGACCTGCACGGCGACCAGGTCCGCGCCGAGCTGGCCGGCGACCTGCCGATGGCCGCCGACCTCACCCCCGCCGCCGTCGCGGAGCTGGAGTTGGCGCCCGGCGTCGCGGTCTGGGCCTCGGTCAAGGCCACCCAGACCCATGCCTATCCGGCCTGACGGGCCGCCGACGGCGTCACGTCCGCGGATCCACCCCGACGGGACCGTTCCGGCGGGGTCTCGGGTTCCGGCAGGGTTGCTGCGGGGTTCCGACGGCTTCCGGCGGCATTCCGACGGGGATCCCGGCGGGATCACTCCGACGGCTCGACGAACCCCGACTCGTACGCCGCGATCACCGCCTGGGTGCGGTCCCGCGCGCCCAGCTTCGCCAGCACGCTGCTGACGTGCGTCTTCACCGTCTGCACGCCGAGGAACAGCTGCTCGGCGATCTCCCCGTTGCTGAGGCCGCGCGCGACCAGCCGCAGCACCTCCGCCTCGCGCTCGGTCAGCGCCGCCCGCTCCATGGCCGCCCGGGCGGTCGGGTTGCCGTGCCCGGCCGCGAGGCGGCGGATCGCGGCCGGGAACAGCAGTGACTCGCCCGCCGCCACCAGCCGTACCGCCTGGGCGATCTCGGCCGGGCGGGTGCGCTTGAGCAGGAAGCCGTCGGCCCCCGCACGCAGCGCCTGGTAGACGTAGTCGTCGTTCTCGAAGGTGGTCACGACCAGGATCCGCGGCGGGCGCTCCCCCGGGGCGCCGGGGCGCAGCAGTTCGCGGGTGGCCGCCAGGCCGTCCAGGACGGGCATCCGGACGTCCATCAGCACCACGTGCGGTCGCAGCGCGCGGGCCAGGGAGACCGCTTCGGCGCCGTCGGCCGCCTCGCCGACCACCCGCAGGTCCCCCTGCGCCTCCAGGACCGCCCGCAGGCCCGCCCGGACCAGCTCCTCGTCGTCGGCGAGCAGGATGTCGGTCATCCCGGCGGTCCCCCCGGCCGGACCTCGCGCCCCAAGATCGTTCGTCACGAGCCCAAGCGTAGGGGCAACCGGACGCTCAGCACCCACTCCCCGCTCCCCTCCCCCATCGACCCCGGAGTCGACGCCACCGCCGACCCCGCGATCGGCCCCACGATCGGCCCCACCGCCGATCCCGTCACCGGCCCTGCCGTCGACTCCCCGCCGAGCAGGGTGGCGCGCTCGCGGATGCCGCGCAGTCCCTTGCCCCCCTTGCGCGTTGCGCCCCGGCCCGCCGTACCCGCCGGGTGCCGAGCCGGGTCGGCCGGTGAACGCCCGGTGCCGGGCAGCCGGTTGGCGCAGCGCAGCTCCAACCGGCCGGCCCGTACGGCGATCCGGACGTCGAGCGGTTCGCCGGGCGCGTACTTGAGCGCGTTGGTGACACCCTCCTGGACGATCCGGTACGACTCGCGGGAGAGCACCCCGGGCAGCGTGCCGGCCGGCACCTCGATCCTCGCCTCCACCGGACTGCCGGCCGCCCGGGCGGTGTCGAACAACGCGGGCAGCTGCTCGATCCCGGGCTGTTCGGTGGCCACGCCGTCCGCTCCGGCCGGGGTCTCACGCAGCAGCACCAGGGTGCGTTCGAGGTCCTCCATGGCCCGGCGGCCGGTCTCCTCGATCACTTCGAGCGCTTTGGCCGCGAAGACCGGGTCTCCGACCTCCCGCGCCGCTCCCGCCTGCAGGACCGTCACCGTCAGGGCGTGGCCGATCGAGTCGTGCAGCTCCCTGGCCAACCGGTTGCGTTCCAGCAGCCGTTCGGCCCGCAGCTCCGCCTCGGCCAGCCGCTCCGCCGGGGAGGGGCCCAGCAGCCTTACCGCCATGGCGAGTTGGAGGCGGCCCGCGTGAACCACGAACCAGCCGAAGGCGATCGCCACCACCGGGGCGAGCGGGAGGTACCACAGCGCCAGCGGACCGGTCAGCCGCTCGTAGCAGGTGGCGAGGACGAGGATCAGTGCGAAGCCGACCACCGAACCGAGCGCGACCCGGCCGATCAGCCAGCCGGCCGTGCGCCACCGGTCGGCCCGCGTGCGGGAGGGCTCGGTGGCGATGTCCTCCTCACGGTCGGGCACCAGCAGCAGCCGGGCCTGCACGCCTTCGGCCCGCCGGGCAGCCGGAACGAGCGCGGACAGGGCCAGCAGCACGGCGTCCAACGCGATGCTCTTCATCACGATCTCGTCGAGCGGCTTGTCCTCCGTCCCCGGATAGACCATCAGGACGATGCCCGCGAAAACCCACCCGACCAGCAGGTGCAGCAGTCGCGCGTACGTGGCACCGGCCACCAGGGGTGCGACGAGCCCGGACACCGCGCGTCCCGGCGCCGCATGCCCCGGCGCCACGCGACCTGGCACCACGGTTGCGGACACCGCGCTCTTCAGCGCTGCGAACTTGGACGCTGCGATCTTGGACATTGGCTCATCCTGCCAGGTCGGCCCCGGTCACCGGCTCCCGCGCCGGTCGCCTGCTGCCTCCCTCCCGAGAGGGAGGCGGCTCCCCGCCACGGCGGGATCCGCCGCACCGGCCCGCTCCGGTCGAATGGGGCCACCGCCCGGGGCCGACCACAGCAGGCTCCGGCGGGGACCGCCAGGACGACGAGACAAGGGAGCGGGCCGTGATCGAGATCCAGGGCCTCACCAAGGAGTACGACGGCCGACGTGTCGTCGACGACCTGACCTTCGAGGTGCGGCCCGGCGTGGTGACCGGCTTCCTCGGCCCGAACGGCGCCGGCAAGAGCACCACCATGCGCCTGGTCCTCGGCCTCGACCGGCCGACCGCCGGGCGGGCCCTGGTCGCTGGGCGCCCGTACGTCGAACTCCCCGACCCGCTGCGGACGGTCGGAGCGCTGCTGGACGCCCAGGCGCTGCACGGCGGCCGGACCGCGCACGGCCACCTGCGCTGGCTCGCCGCGAGCAACGGACTGCCGGCCCGGCGGGTCGACGAGGTGCTCGGCCAGGTCGGCCTGGCGGACGCCGCCGGACGGCGGATCCGGGGCTTCTCCCTCGGCATGCGCCAACGCCTCGGGGTGGCCGCCGCGCTGCTCGGCGACCCGCCGGTCCTGCTGCTGGACGAGCCCGTGAACGGTCTGGACCCGGAAGGCATCCGCTGGATCCGCACCCTGCTGCGCGACCTGGCCGCCGAGGGCCGGTCGGTGCTGGTCTCCTCCCACCTGATGACCGAAATGGCGCTCACCGCCGACCACTTGGTAGTGATCGGGCGCGGTCGGCTGCTCGCCGACGCCGCCACCGCCGAATTCATCGACCGCCACGGCCGGACCCGGATCAGGGTCCGCGCCGTCGACCCCACCAAGCTCGCCGCCCTGCTCCGCGACCCCGGTCACGGCTTCGGCGCCACCGAGGTCGACGGCGGCGCCTGGGAGGTGAGCGGCGCCGAACCCGAGCGGATCGCCGCGCTCGCCGCCGCCAACGGCGTGGTGCTGTACGAGATCGCCGTACAACAGGACTCCCTGGAGGACGCGTTCATGCGGATGACCGCCGACAGCGTCGAGTACCGCGCGGAGGCCGCCGCATGAGCGCGCCGACCCCCGCCGCCACCCCTGCCGCAACGCCGGCCGGGACTCCTGCAGTGACCTCCGCCGGGGCACCTGCCGTCAACGCCCTGCGCGCCGAGTGGATCAAGCTCACGACCCTCCGCTCGCTCTGGATCACGCCCCTGCTCGCTCTGGTGCTCACCGTCGGCGTCACCACCGCCGTCGGCGCGGCCCTCGGCGGCAAGGACGACAGCCTCACCGACGACCCCGGTGTCGGCGTCTTCTACGGCCTCAACTTCGGTCAGGCCGCGCTGATCTGCTTCGGCATCCTGCTGATCGGCCAGGAGTTCAACACCCGCATGATCGGTGTGTCGCTCACCGCCGTCCCGCGACGCGGCCGGCTGTACGGCGCCAAGTTGGCGCTCGGAACGCTGGTCGGGCTGGCGGTCGGCGCCGTCGCCACCGCCGGCGCCTTCGCCGGGTACGCGGCCACCGTCCCGGCCGACTGGGACGGGGACGCCTTCGTCCGCACCGCCGTCGCCGGGGTGCTCTACCAGACGATGCTGGTGGTGTTCTGCCTGGGCACGACCGCCCTGCTGGGGAACCTCACCGCCGCCATGGGCCTGCTGGTCCCGTCCCTGTTCCTGGTCTCGCCGCTGCTCAGCAGCGTGCCCGGAGTGCGCCGGGTGGTCCAGTTCCTGCCCGACCGGGCCGGCCGGTACGCCCTGCGGTACGCCGACGACCCGCAGGTCGTCTACGGCCACTGGACCGGGCTGCTGATCACGGCACTGTGGACCGCCCTGGCGGCGTACGGCGGCCTACGGGCGATGCGGCGCGCCAAGTGAGCCCGGAGGGAAGGGAGTTCGGGCGGAAGAGAAGGCCGGGAAGCGCGCCACAGGAGACGGGACATGGGAGACGGGAGAGGGGAGCGACGATGAGCACGATGGCCGACGCGCTGCGCGCAGAACGGGTCAAGTTCACCACCCTGCCCTCGCAGTGGGCGGCCCCAGTGGTCGCCCTGGTACTGACCGTCGGCGTCACGGCGGCCGTCAACGCCGCCTACGGGACGAAGGACCACACGGTCGGCGAGGACCCGGCCGGCGGGATCTTCTACGGGCTGCTCTTCGGCCACGTCGCGGTCGCCTGCCTCGGCATCCTGCTGATCGGGCAGGAGTTCAACACCCGCATGATCGGCACCTCGCTCACCGCCGTCCCCCGACGCGGCCGGCTGTACGGTGCCAAGCTCGCGCTCGGCGCCGGGCTGGGCCTGCTGCTCGGGCTGGCCTCGACGGTGGGTTCCTTCCTGGCCGTCGGCACCACCGTCGGCCTGGATCTCTCCACGCCGGGCCTGACCCGCAGCTTCCTGGCCGGCGTGCTGTACCACCCGATGATGGTGCTGCTCTGCCTCGGACTGACCGCCGTGCTGGGCAACTTCAGCGCCGCGCTCGGCCTGCTGACGCCGATGGTGTTCCTGGGCACCACCTGGCTGGCCGCCGTCCCCGGCGTCCGCGAACTCGGCCAGTTCCTGCCCGACCGGGCCGGCCTGTACGCGACGCGCACCCAACCGGAGGCGGGCATCCACTACGGTCACTGGACCGGGCTGCTGATCATGGCGCTCTGGACCGCCCTGGCGGCATACGGCGGCCTACGGGCGATGCGGCGGTACGAGCAGAGCTGAGGGGCGACGAGGAACAGCGAACAAATGACAGCGAACAGCTGACAGCTTTCGAAATCTGTCAGCTGTTCGCTGTCATCCGTCAGCTGTCATCCGTCCGCTGCCGCCCGCCACCCCGTCACCGCAGCGCCGGGTGCTCCGCGATCACCGTGCAGCTGCCCGGCGCGATCTCGGTGAAGCCCGCGTCCTGGACCACCGGCAGTCCGCTGCGGACGAGCTCCTCCCACGCCTCCGGCGAGGCCGTCCGGACCGCGAGCGCGAAGCCGGCCTCTGCCCACTCCTTGCGCTGCGCCTCGTCCAGCCGCCACCACGCGAGCTGGGCGGCGTGCCCGGTCTGCGCCATCGTCTTGCCCGCGCTCATCTCCAGTTCGGGGTTGAGCCACAGCACCGGCAGCCCCGGCTCGGGTGCCCCGGCCTCCGCCGTCTCCTCCAGGTCCGTCCCGGACACCTGGAGCTTGGCGAGCTCCTTGGGCCAGCCGTCCAGCGGGACCGGCGGGAACACCCGCACCTCGGCCTCCCGCCCGTGCACCGTGATGCCCGGCAGCTCGCCCGCCCGACGCCACTCCCCACCCCGGGCCCGCCGGACCACCTTGCGGATCCGGGCGTCCTCCCAGGCGGCGACCCGCTCCGCCCACTCGCCGTCCGCCCCGGTCACCCGCGGGTCGGCCAGCAGCGTGAGCACCGCCCGCGCCGAGGTCTCCAGCGCGTCCGTCCGGCCCGGCGGAGTGGCCCGCTCCAGCCGGACGACCAGCGGCAGCACGTACTGCGGCCGCTCATCACGGCCCTCGCGCCCCGCGGCGTCGACAAGGTCAACGGCGTCGGCAGGGTCGGCCGCAGGAGCGGGAATCACGGAGGCCGGAGCCGGAGAAGCGGAAGTAGGGGCGTCGGGATCGGTAGGAGAAGTCACCCGTCCAGGATGCCAGCCCCGTCCCGCCCGGTTCGGCCCGCCCCGTCCCGCCCGGTTCGGCCCGCCCCGTCCCGCCCGGTTCGGCCCGGTTCGGCCCGCCCCGTCAACGCCGGAAGCCGCGCTGCGGGTCCCGTTCCTCCGCGTCCTCGTACATCAGGAACCAGCCCTCCGGGTGGGTGGCCGCCAGCAGCGCCTCCGCGCGCTGCTCCGCCCCCAGCTCCGCATCGCCGTCGTCCGGCCCGTAGACCCCGAACAGCTCGTCGTGGCAACCGTCCCAGTCGTAGTCGTAGAGGTCGGCCGGGAGGTCGCCCATCATGTCCGCCACCGACTCGGGCTGCGCGCCGAGCAGCGCCCGGGCGTCCACCAGCGCCATCCGGAGGGCAAGCTCCTCCGCCAGGCAGCGCGGCAGCGGCCACTCGCCGAGCGCGAGGTCGTCGGCGAGGTCGTCGAAGGCCCGGGCCATCGCACGGCGCCAGCCCCGGTGCATCCGCCAGGTGCGCTCGGGAAGCCGGGCGAAGACCGTCCAGTCCACGTCCTCGCCGTCGGCGACGGGCTCGTCCCCGTGCTCGTCGAGGTCGTCGTACGCGGCGTCGGCCAGGCCGATCAGCTGGGCGTGGAGCAGGCAGGCGGTGCGCGGGGTGAGCGTCCAGTCCGCGCCCGCGCCGCCGTCCTCCTCGTCGCCCTCCAGCGGGAACAGGTCGGCGAAGTCGGGTGTGAAGTCCTCGGTGACACTGATCTCCAGCGTTCCGCCGACCGCCTCGACCCCGGGGATGGCGGCCACCAGCCGGTCCGGATGGAGCAGCGCGCCGAGCGCCGCGTTGGCGTCCTCGGCGACCTCGCGCAGCAGTTCGCGGCGCTGGCCGGCCGGGTCGATGCCCTCGAACTCCAGTTCCTCGACGGCCCTGATCGCGGCCGCGCGCAGGGCCGGCCAGTCGGTGATCCGCAGGCCCAGCACCACCGTCGCCTCGATCTCCTGCGCGCCGGAGTCCTCCGCCGCGCCCGGCCCCTGTGGATGATCGCTTCGCTCGCCCATGGGCTAACGGTACGGCCTTTCGGTCCCCCCATCACCGGTCGGGACCAGCTTCCGGACGCCTTCTCGGCCACCGTCCGGCCCTGCCTGGGTCACTCGGACGCAGGAACTTGGCAGGATGAGTCCCATGGCTGACATCAACGAGTACGGCGGCGGGCAGGGCCCGAACGCCGACGTCCTGGTCGTGACCACCAACGACATCCCCGGCTTCCGGGTCGACCACGTGATCGGCGAGGTCTTCGGGCTGACCGTGCGCAGCCGCCACATCGGCAGCCAGATCGGTGCCGGTCTGAAGTCGCTGATCGGCGGCGAGCTGCGCGGTCTGACGAAGACCCTGGTCGAGAGCCGCAACGAGGCGATGCAGCGGCTGATCGAGCAGACCAAGGCGCGCGGCGGCAACGCCGTCCTGATGATGCGCTTCGACGTCACGGAGGCGGCCGACGTCGGCACGGAGGTCTGCGCCTACGGCACCGCCGCGGTCATCTCGCCGGTTTCCTGACGTTCTCATCCGTGCGTCCCCGTTCAGCGGGTCCGCTCCCGGGTGTGCGTTCGCGCCCCCGCTGACGGGGGCAGGGAACAGCCACCGCACCGGTGATGTTTCACCAGCGTGACTGTTTACGGTGCAACGAACAGCGTTCAGGGACGCGTTGACGTGCTGGTGGTGGGTGCCGGGCAGGCAGGCCTGTCCGCCGCCTACCACCTGCGCCGCCGCGGCTTCGCCCCCTATCGGGCGGGCGCCGACGGCGGCTTCGTCGTGCTCGACGCCGACGCCGGTCCCGGCGGCGCCTGGGCGCACCGCTCGCCGTCCCTGCGGATGGCCACCGTGCACGGCTTCCACGACCTCCCGGACGCCGAACTCCCGCCGCCGGACCCCGAGGCCCCCGCGCGCGAGGTGGTGCCGGGGTACTTCGCGGCGTACGAAGCCCGGCACGCGCTCCCGGTCGTACGCCCGGTCACGGTGCGCGCCGTACGCGCCGAGTCCGCAGGCCCCGACTCCCGACTGCTGGTCGAGACCGACCGCGGCACCTGGTCCACGCGCTCGCTGATCAACGCCACCGGCACCTGGACCCGCCCCTTCCTCCCGCACTACCCGGGCCACTTCGCGGGGCGCCAGCTGCACTACGCGGAGTACCGCGGCCCCGAGGAGTTCGCGGGCAGGCGCGTGCTGGTGGTGGGCGGTGGCGCCTCGGCGGTCCAGGTGCTGTCCGAGGTGGCCGCCGTCGGCGAGACGGTCTGGGTCACCCGTTCCGAGCCCGTCTACCACGACGGACCGTTCACCCCCGAGTACGGGCGCGCGGTGGTCGCCAAGGTCGAGGAGCGGGTCCGGCAGGGCCTGCCGGTGCGCAGCGTGGTGAGCGTGACCGGGCTCGGCCCGTCCGTCGCCTACCGGCGCGCCGAGGAGCTGGACGCGCTGCACCGCCGGCCGATGTTCGACCGCCTCACCGAGCACGGGGTCGCCTGGGGCGACGAGGAACTGGCGGTGGACGCGATCGTCTGGGCGACCGGTTTCCGGCCCGAGGTCGGACACCTCGCCCCGCTCGGGCTACGCTCCCCCGGCGGCGGCATCGCGCTCACCGGCACCCGCGCCACCGCCGATCCCCGTGTCCACCTGGTCGGCTACGGCCCGTCCGCCAGCACGGTCGGCGCCAACCGGGCCGGCCGTGCGGCGGTCAACGACCTGGTCAAGCTGCTCGGGGATCCGGCGGCCGGGGACTCGACGCTCGGAACGCCGGTGCCGCAGCGATCGACACTCGGGAGCCCGGCTCCCGGGAAGCCGACACCCGGGAGCCCGGCGGCCGGGGCGCCGGTCGTGGAGGCCGCCGTGGTCTGAGGCTCAGCGGTCGTAGTCGACGGTCACCCGCTCGGTGACCGGGCGGGCCTGGCAGGTGAGGACGTAGCCGGCGGCCAGCTCCTTCTCCTCCAGCGCGAAGTTGCGGCGCATCTCCACCTCGCCCTCGGTGACCAGCGCACGGCAGGTGCCGCACACCCCGCCCTTGCAGGCGAACGGCAGGTCGGGGCGCGAGCGCTGGGCGCCGTCCAGGATCGAGCGGTCGCGCGGGAGGCAGAGCGTGCTGCCGCGGCCGTCGAGGACGACGGTGACCTCGCTCTGCGGGCCCGACGCGCCGTCGGCCGAGGCGTCGCCGCGGTCCCAGTCCTCGTCGCGCTCCGGGAGCGGCTCGTCCTCCGCGTGGAAGAGCTCCTGGTGCACCCGCTCGCCCGGCACGTCCAGCTCGGCGAGCAGGTCCTTCGCCCCGACGACCATGCCGAACGGGCCGCACAGCCACCAGTGCCCGACGCTCCCGACGTCCACCAGCGCGGCCAGCAGGGCCCGTACCCGCTCCGGGTCCAGCCGGCCGCTGAGCAGCTCGGCGTCCCTGGTCTCCCGGGAGAGCACATGGACCAGCTGGAAGCGGCCGAGGTAGCGGTCCTTCAGGTCGGCCAGCTCGTCCGCGAACATCACGGTGTCGCTGCGCCGGTTGCCGTAGAGCAGGGTGACGGTGGAGCGGCGGTCGGCGGCCAGCACGGAGGCGGCGATCGACAGCATCGGGGTGATGCCGGAGCCGGCCGCGAGCAGCACGTGGTCGGCCGGGACGCCGAGTTCGGGGGTGAACAGGCCGGACGGCGTCAGCACCTCCACCTCCTCGCCCGGCTTCGCCTCGCGCACCAGCCAGCGCGAGAACAGCCCGCCGGGCACCTCCCGGACGGCGATCCGCAACGGCCCGCCCACCGGGGCGCAGATCGAGTACGAGCGGCGCTCGTCGACGCCGTCGACCAGCTTGCGCAGCGTCAGGGTCTGCCCCGGCCGGAAGGCGAACTCCTCCGCCAGCCCGTCCGGCACCGCGAAGGTCACCGCCACGGCGTCCTCGCAGAGCCGCTCGACCCGGTCGATCCGCAGCCGGTGGAAGGTCGGACGGCGGGCGGGGCGGATGCCGGGAGCCGGGGTGCCGGAAGGCTGGGCGTCGGGCGCCGGGATAGCAGGAGCCTGGGCGTCGGGAGCCGGGGTAGCGGGAGCCTGGACGTCGGACGCCTGGGTGTCGGCGGCGGCGGGCGAGACGGCGGCGGACATTCAGATCTCCTTGACGCGTTCGAAGGGCTCCCGGCAGGCGCGGCAGCGCCAGAGCGCCTTGCAGGCAGTGGAGCCGAAGCGGGACAGCTCCTCCGTCTCCGTACCTCCGCAGAGCGGGCAGGGCACCCGGCTCTCGGCGGTTCCGGTACGGGTCGGGCCGAGGGTGAGCGCCACCGGTCCGGCCGCGGCGGCCACGGCCAGGGCGGCGGTCGGGCGCGGCGGGGCGATGCCCGCCTCGGCGAGCTTGCGGCGGCCCTCGGCGGTGATCAGGTCGGTGGACCACGGCGGGTCCAGCCGCAGCCGCACCCGGACGTCCGGGTACCCGGCCGCGCGCAGCCGGCGGTCCACGTCGGCGGCCATCTCGGCGACGGCGGGGCAGCCCGAATAGGTCGGGGTCAGCCAGGCGGTCACGGTGCCGCTGCCGCCGTCCACCTCGACCTCGGCCAGGACGCCCAGGTCGGCCAGGGTGAGCATGGGCAGCTCCGGGTCCGGGACGGCCGCGGCGACCGCCCAGGCCAGGTCGCGGGTCGTCGGGCCCTCCGGTGCCGCGGGGGCGGCCGTACCCGCCGGGCCCGCCGTACCCGTCGCGGGCGCCGGTCCCATCGGCACGTCGTCCGTCACCATGTCGCCCCCGGGTGGGCGCGGGCCACCACCTGGAGTTCTGCTAGCAGCGGACCGAGCGCCTCGGTGTGCACGCCGTCCCGGCCGCCCCGGCCGAGGACGGTGGCCAGCGGCGGTACGTCCGGCACGGTCAGTCCGGCCTCGGCGAGGACCGCGGCGATCGAGCCCAGCACCGGTTCGCGCAGGGTCGCCGGGTCGACGCCCGCCCGCCGCTCCACCGGGTGCGCCGTGAACAGCTCCTCCAGCAGCGGCCAGACGGCGTCCAACCCGGCCTGCATCCGCTCGGCGGAGTACGGCGTGCCGTCGCCGAGGCGCAGCGTCCAGGCGGTGGCGTACTCCCGGTGGTACGCCAGCTCCTTGACCCCCCGGGCGGCGACCGCGGCCAGCACCGGATCGGGGTGCCCGCTCAGCGCCTCGTACAGGGCGCCGCGCGCGGTGGCGAACAGCAGCAGCCGGGCGATCGAGTACGCGAAGTCGCCGTTCGGCGTCTCCACCAGGCGTACGTTGCGGAACTCGTGCTCCTCCCGCCAGTACGCCAGGTCGTCCTCGGTGCGACCGGTGCCGTCCGCCTGGCCGGCCCGGGTGAGCAGCAGCCGGGCCTGGCCGAGCAGGTCGAGGCCCAGGTTGGCGAGCGCGACCTCCTCCTCCAGCTCGGGCGCCCGGGTGCACCACTCGATCAGCCGCTGCGCGAGGACCAGGGCGTCATCACCCAGCATCTGGCAGTAGGCGGCGAGGTCGGCACCGTCCAGTCCGGCGGGCAGCGCGGTGTCCACGCCGAGCAGCGGGTCGGCGAAGCCCGTCCCGTACGCCCAGCGGCCCTCGCCCTCGGGGCCGGGGGCGGCGTCGACGAGGCTGAGGTAGACGTGGTCGTCCTGGTCGGCGCCCGCGCCGGTGCCGGTGGTGGAGGTGGTGTGGTCGTGCACGGTGGCTCCCCCGTCAGATGTGCGGGACATCCTCGGGGATGTCGTAGAAGGTCGGGTGGCGGTAGACCTTGTCGCCGCTGGGCTCGAAGAACGGGTCCCGCTCGTCCGGCGTGGAGGCGGTGATCGCGTCCGAACGGACCACCCAGAGGCTGACGCCCTCGTTGCGGCGGGTGTAGAGGTCTCGGGCGGCGAGCAGGGCCATCCGGTCGTCGGAGGCGTGCAGCGAGCCGACGTGGACGTGGTTCAGCCCGCGCCGGGGGCGCACGAACACCTCGTACAGCGGCCAGCCGGCCTTGGACCCGGCCGGGGAGCCAACCTGGGGGTCGGTCACTTTCCGTTCTCCTGTTCGGTGGGTCCGACGGCTTCGGCCGGTTCGACGGCTTCGGTCGGTTGGACGGCTTCGGTGGGTTCGGCAGGTTCGGCAGGTCCGGCGGCGTCGACGGGCTGGGCGGCTTCGGCAGCACGCTTGGCCGCGTAGGCGACGGCCGCCTCGCGGACCCAGGCACCCTCCTCGTGCGCGGTGCGGCGGCGGTCGATCCGCTGGGTGTTGCAGGGGCCCTGGCCGTGGATGACCCTGGTCAGCTCGGACCAGTCCGGCTCGCCGAAGTCCCAGCCGCCGCGCTCCTCGTTCCAGCGCAGTTCGGGGTCCGGGAGGGTGACGCCCAGGTGCTCGGCCTGCGGGACGGTCATGTCGACGAAGCGCCGGCGCAGCTCGTCGTTGCTGTGCCGCTTGATCCGCCAGGCCATCGAGCGGGCGGAGTTCGGCGAGTCGGCGTCCGAGGGGCCGAACATCATCAGCGACGGCCACCACCATCGGTCCACCGCGTCCTGCACCATCCGGCGCTGGCCCTCGGTCCCGCGCATCAGCGTCATCAGGAGCTCGTAGCCCTGGCGCTGGTGGAAGGACTCCTCCTTGCAGATCCGCACCATCGCGCGGGCGTACGGCCCGTAGCTGCAGCGGCAGAGCGGGACCTGGTTGCAGATCGCGGCGCCGTCCACCAGCCAGCCGATCACGCCGACGTCGGCGAAGGTGAGGGTCGGGTAGTTGAAGATCGAGGAGTACTTCTGGCGGCCGGAGATCAGTTTCTCGGTGAGCTCGGCACGGTCGACGCCGAGGGTCTCGGCGGCGGCGTAGAGGTAGAGGCCGTGGCCGGCCTCGTCCTGGGCCTTGGCGAGCAGGATGGCCTTGCGGCGCAGGGACGGCGCCCGGGTCAGCCAGTTGCCCTCGGGCTGCATGCCGATGATCTCGGAGTGGGCGTGCTGGGCGATCTGGCGGATCAGGGTGGCCCGGTAGGCGTCGGGCATCCAGTCCCTGGGCTCGATCCGCTGCTCGGCGGCGACGACCGCCTCGAACCGGTCCTCCGGCGTCTGCGCGGGGACCGCCTCGGCCACCTCTGCTGTCACCACGGTCCCCTCTCGTGTCCTGCCCGGTCGGGTCGCCGGAGTACCGGCCGACCAACCGACTGACCGTTCGGTCGGTACCATTCTGCGCGGCGGGGCGGAGGGATGGCAAGGTGCGGAACAGATAACAGCTGACAGATTTCAGAATCTGTCAGCTGTCATCTGTCGGCTGCTCTCTGTTCGCTGTTGGTTGTTCGCTGTTAGTTGTTCGAGGTTCGCTGTTCGGGTTCGGTGTTCGGGGTTCGGCGTTCGCTGAGGCCTGTCAGCTACCCGCTGCTTGAGGCCTACCGTCAGCCGTCGGTCGCCTGACGTCAGCGGCTCGCCGCCGGCTCATCCCTCCGCGCGGTCCCGCAGTCGCGGCAGGGGCACGGCGAGCAGCGCCGCCAGCAGGGTGAGCCGGGGGGCGATCTGGTCGAGCCGGATGTGCTCGTGCCGGGCGTGGGCCCCGGCGCCCACCGCGCCGAAGCCGTCCAGGGTCGGGAGCCCGCGCGAGCCCGGCAGGTTGGTGTCCCCCGCCCCGCCCGCCGGGGCACCGTCCAGCTGCTGCCCGAGCACGGCGGCGAGCGAGCGCACGTGCCGCAGCAGCGGGTTCCCGGTCCGCTCGGGCCAGGCCGGACGACTGGACAGCACCTCCGTACGGACCCGGGCCCCCGGTCGCAGCGCGGTGAGCCGGGCGAGGCCGTCCAGCGTGCGGCGCTGCGCCTCCACGGTGGCGAACCGCAGGCCCAACTCGGCCTCGGCCCGCCCGGCGACCACGTTGGCACGCGAACCACCGCTGATCCGACCGGCGTTGAGCTCGGTACCGGGCTGCCCGGCGAGGTCGCGCACCAGCACGAGCTGGTCCACCAGCTCGTCGACCGCGGACACCCCGTCCCGGGCGTCGTTGCCCGCGTGTGCCTCCCGGCCGGTCACAGTGAGCCGCACCCGGGTGCTGCCGCGCCGGGCGGTCTTCAACCGGCCGTCCGGGTGCGGGGGTTCGAGCCCGAGGACCGCGGCGGCGCCGCGCAGCTGGCGCTCGACCAGGCGCCGCCCGTCCGGGCTGCCCACCTCCTCGTCGGAGACCACGACCAGGCGGACGGTTCGGTGCGGGCGCTCTCCCACGTCCGCGAGGAGCCCCAACGCTCCCTCCAGGATGGCGAGTCCACCCTTCATGTCGACCACACCGGGGCCGGTGAGCCGACCGTCCTGCTCGGTCACCGGCCAGTCCGCGAGGGTGCCGACCGGCCAGACGGTGTCGTGGTGGCCGACGATCAGCAGGTGCGGCAGGGACTCGTCCCGGCCCTCCCACTCCAGTACGAGGTGGTCCCCGGCCGGCCCGGGTTCACGCCGGGCGGTCGCACCGGTGGCACGGAAGCCCGCGGCCAACTCCTCGGCGAGGGCGTCGAGTCTGGGGGCGTCCCCACTCGGTGACTCGATCCGCGCCAGATCGGCGCAGCGGCGCCGGACGGCGCCGGCGAGGGTACGGGCACGGGTGCTGAGAGCCTGCGGCAGGCCGGGCAGCGCCGCGGTGACGGCGACGGCGGTCCCGGAGGCGGTGGCCGCGGCGGGGGTGACGGTGGCGGCTGGCCCAGTCACGGCCTTCGCGACAGCGGTCGGCGCGGCTGAGGTCTGGGCGTCCGCGTTCTTCGACACCGCGCTCTTGGCGACGACGGGTCTGGTGACGGAGGACTTCACGAGGGCGGACTTGGCGACCGTGGTCTTGGTGGCGGCCACCTCGGCCACGGCGGCCTTCGCGATGCTGGACACGGCGGCGGTGGACACTGCGACGCTGGACACGGCGGCGGTGGACACGGCGGCGGTGGACACGGCGGCGGTGGCCTGAACCGAGACGGCCGGAACCGTAGTGGCCGCAGCGTGAGCGGCAGTTGCCGCGCCGACGACGTCAGCCGTCGCGGTGGCCGCGGCCGCGGCGGGGAGGGCCTCGCCGTCGGCGGCGGCCGGGTCGGTGACCGAGGTCGGATCGGATTGCGCGGCGGCGCCCGAAACGGCGGGCGACCCGATGGTCCGGGGACTCAACGCTCGCCTCCGCGGCCGCCGCCGGTATTCAGCGGCCGTACCGGCCGACCGCTCCCACCCGCGTACCAGGCCCGGCCTGACCGCACCGGTCGACCGGATTGGTGGGCGGCCCACCGGATCGGTCCGTCTGGCCCAAGTACGGTGGAACGGTTGGGCGGCGTGCTTGGCATGGTGCGTCCTCCTCGCTCGATCCGGTGGCCCCGGTCCGCCCGGAGCCCCGTGGACGGCGGCTTCCTGGTGACGGGCGCAGTGGCGGGACCGCCGCAGGGAAGCCGAGATGTGAGCCTAGAAGAACCGTTCGGTTTCCTGCGAGGTGGCCCTGCTCCCAGCGTGCCGGTACCGGGCCCCGCTTCGGAGGCCGCCCGGCCGCGATCGGCGCGGGCGCTCGGCGCGCGGGCCTGGATCGGCGCGCGGGCGCGGTCGCCGATCGCGCCCATCTCCACCATGGACCCGCCGCCCGAGTTCGGCAGCGCAAACGGCCAAGGCACGGCATTTCCACGCCGGATGGGTGACAGCTGCTCAGCCCGCGGTACGAACCGGGTGCACGCGACGGCTCAGGGAAGCCCGCCTCGTCGCCCGCCCTGACTCCTCAGGAACATCCGGGGAACACCGGCGTGAACACCGGCCGATGCCGTGCCTCGATGTGCCCCGCCGAGCACGGACGTGCCTCGGCTGCCGTCCAGGGCGCGCGACATGGCGATATCGGGGACCGGCGGGCGGTCGCCCGGGCACGGCGGTGGAACACCTCGGGCACGAACGTGCACGTACGGGCACGCACCTACGGGCACGCACGTACACGACCGACCGGAACCCTGGTGCCCGCCCCGAGCGCGCAGCCGCTCCCGACCGTCCGCCCTCAGCCCCCGTCGCCCATCAGCCCGGCGTCGCGGGCGAGGAGCGCCGCCTGGACCCGGTTGCCGACTCCGAGCCCGGTGAGGATCCGGCTGACGTGCGCCTTGACGGTGCTCTCGCGCATCCCGAGCACGCCCGCGATCTCCGCATTGGAGAGCCCGTCGGCGAGTTCGCGCAGCACGTCGGTCTCCCGCGGGGTGAGCCCGGCGACCCGGTTACGGGCGGCCACGGACCGGGGCGCCCCGACCCGGTGGTACCGGTCGATCAGCCGCCGCGCGGCCGCCGGGTGCAGCATTCCCTGGCCGCCCGCGACGACATGGACGGCACGGGCGATCTCCGCGGGCGGGGTGTCCTTCAGCAGGAAGCCGTCCGCCCCGGCCGCCAGCGCCTGGTACACGTACTCGTCCAGGTCGAAGGTGGTGAGGGCGATGACCCGCGGGCCGTCGGGGAGTTCGCGCAGCCGCCGGGTGGCGGCGATCCCGTCGAGCCGGGGCATGCGGATGTCCATCAGTGCGACGTCGATCCGCCGACTGCCGGCGAGTTCGACGGCCTGCAGCCCGTCGGCGGCCTCGGCGACCACGGTGAGCGCCGGGTCCTGGGTCAGGAGGTCGACCAGGCCGAGGCGCACCAGCGCGTCGTCGTCGACCACCATGGTTCGGATCATGCGGCGCCCTTCGGCTGCGTTCTCGGTTCCTGCTCCGGTTCCATCGGCTCCTTCGACGCCCCTTGCGCCCCTTGCGTCCCTTCCGGCGACTGCCGTGCCCGTCGTATCCCTTGCCCCGGCCGCGGCGACGCCCGCCCCGGCCGGGGAGCCGGACCGTCGCCACGGGCGGAAGCCCGGTCGGGCACCCCCGGCGGCGGGCGGTCCGGCGCGGGTAACCGGGCGGAGAGCCGGAAGCCTCCGCTGCCGTCCGGACCGGCGTCGAGGCGGCCGCCGAGGGCACCGACCCGTTCGGCCAGCCCCACCAGCCCGTACCCGCTTCCGGCGCCCGTCCCGTCCGGCGGCGCCCCGCCCGGACCGTTGCGGACCTCGACCGTCGTCGCCGGCGCCCCGTAGCCGACCCGGACGGTGACGGGCGCGGCGTACGCGTACCTGCGGGCGTTGGTCAGCGCCTCCTGGACCAGCCGGTGCACGGCCAGCCGGTGGGTGGTCGGGACGGTCTCCGGGTCTCCGGAGAGGGCGAGTTCGACCTGTTGCCCGGCCTGGGTCGCCTCGCCGACGAGTTCGGTGAGGTCGCGCAGGGCTGGTGCCGGGACCAGCCCGGCCTCGGCGGGCACGGACGGCTCGCCCCCCGGGGCAGGCGGGGCCGGCGGGTCGGCCCGCAGCGCGCCCAGGACGTCGCGCAGGTCGTCGAGTGAACGGGCGGCGGTGGCGCGCAGCAGTTCGAGGCGGTGGGTGAGCCGGTCGAGGTCGGCGGCGACGGTGCCGGCGCCGGCCTGGTCGCGCAGCACCCCGGCGTGCAGCACCAGGAGGCTGAGCCGGTGGGCCAGCACGTCGTGCATCTCCCGGGCGATCCGGGCGCGTTCGGCGGCCCGGGCCTGTTCGGCGCGCAGCTCACGCTCGCGACGCAGCGCGTCCACCTGCTCGTGCAAGGTGCGGATCAGCACCCGTCTGCCGTGCAGCCACAGACCGACGGCCAGGACGGCGGCCTGGACGAGGAGTTGGGACCCGGCGCTGCCGAACCAGCCGACCAGCGAATCCGCGGCCGTCGCGCTGGTCACGGCGATGACCGCGCCGCCCGCGATGGCGGGGCCCGTCCGGCCGAGGTAGGCGAGGTGGAAGACGCTGAACAGGCCGGGGAAGGCCCGGTTGAACAGCCCGCCGGTGAGCACCGGCAGCACGGCCGCGGCCACCGGGTGGCGGCGGGCGAAGAGGAGCGAGAGCGCGGCGAGCGCGGCCACCACCGTACGCGCCAGGCGCAGCGGCCCGTCGGACCGCGTCCACTGGACCAGCGCCTCCTCGACCGCCAGGGCGAGCACGCCGATCAGCAACAACGTGTCCGTCCCGGCCCGGTGGTCCGGCCCGTACCAGCCCAGCACACTCCTGCGCATGGCGCTCCTCCTCTCCCTCTCCCCACTCCGAGAGCCTTCCGCACGTCCGCCGTCCGGGACTTCGGGCTCGATGCTAGGGGCGCTCGGCCGCGGACCGCCTCTGTCTTCCGGCTAACGTCACCCTCGACTTTCGTCGGGGGTCGGCGCCGCTGACCGGCCGATTCGCGGCGGCCCGGCCCTGCCTAGCGTCGACGGCATGACCGACGAACGGCTCCACCACCGCCCCGACTCCCCTGCCGCCCGGTACAGTTCGCCCTCCGGCGGGGACCATCTGCTGTTCCTCGCCGAGGCGCTGCGCGCCTTCCACGACACCGGCGCGCTGGCTCCGAGCGGCCCGGAGCTGGTGAACGCGCTGGTGGTACCGGCCACCAGCCGCCCGAACCGTCCGATCTCGGTGCTGGAGGTCGGCGCCGGCACGGGCGCGGTGACCCGACGGCTGGCCCAGGTGCTGCGCCCGGGCGACCGGTTGCACGTCGTCGAGGCCAACCCGCGGTTCGCCGACCGGCTGCGGGGGGACCCGGTCCTGGCCGCGCGCCACCCGGGGGTGGGGCTGCGGCTGTCGGCCTGCCGGATCGAGGAACTGGCGGAGTACCGCCCGCCGCTGCCGGCAGGGGCCGAACCGGAGGACGGCGCACAGCGGTACGACGTGATCGTGTCCGGGCTGCCGTTCACCAACTTCGAGCCCGCGCAGGTGCGCGACATCCTCGACCTCTACCTGCGGCTGCTGGCGCCCGGCGGTGAGCTGACGTACTTCGGGTACCTCGGCACGACGACGGCCCGCCTCCTCGCCTCGGGCCCCCGCCGGGGCGCCCGTCACCGGGCGGTGGTGCGGCTGCTGCGACGGTTCGAGGCGACGTACGGCCTGGGTGAGCGCACGGTGTGGCGCAACGTGCCGCCCGCCCGCGCCCACCTCCTGCGGGCGCCGGGCGGGCGCGAGACCTGGGCACCGGCCGAAGAAGGCCCCGCCGCCGACACGACGGACGGGACGGGGGCGGGACGGAGGCCGCCGGCCAGGAACAGATGACAGAAGACAGAAGACAGATTTCAACTTTCAGATGACAGACGACAGCGAACAGATTTTGAAATCTGTTCGCTGTCGTGCCATAGTGACACCCGGGCCACCCTGCCCCCGCCTCCCGGCACCGCACTGTCCCCTTGGAGCACCCGTGTCCTCGCACACCCGCCCCGCCCAGCGCACCCTCGGCACCGCCGGCCCGGTCACCTCGGCCCTCGGCCTCGGCTGCATGGGCATGTCCGACCTCTACGGCCCGGCCGACGAGGCCGAGAGCATCGCCACCATCCACGCCGCCCTCGACGCCGGGATCACCCTCCTCGACACCGGTGACTTCTACGGCATGGGCCACAACGAGCTGCTGATCCACGAGGCGCTGCGCGGCCGCGACCGCGAGAGCGTGCAGATCAGCGTGAAGTACGGCGCCCAGCGCGGCCCCGACGGCCAGTGGCTCGGCTACGACACGAGCCCCGCCGCCACCAAGACCGCGCTCACCTACACCCTGCGCCGCCTGCGCACCGACCACGTCGACGTCTACCGCCCGGCCCGCCTGGACCCGAACGTCCCGATCGAGGAGACCGTCGGCGCCATCGCCGACCTGGTGAAGGCTGGCTACGTCCGCCACATCGGGCTCTCCGAGGTCGGCGCCGACACCCTGCGCCGGGCCGCCGCCGTCCACCCGATCAGCGACCTCCAGATCGAGTACTCACTGCTCTCCCGCTCGATCGAGACCGCCGTCCTGCCCGCCGCCCGCGAACTCGGCATCGGCGTCACCGCCTACGGCGTGCTCTCCCGCGGCCTGCTCAGCGGCCACTGGGGCTCGGACCGCGCCCTCGCCGGCACCGACTTCCGCAGCCACAGCCCCCGCTTCCAGGGCGAGAACCTGACCCACAACCTGGCCCTGGTCGAAGCCCTGCGCGAGATCGCCGCCGCGCGGGGTGCGACCGTCGCCCAGGTCGCCATCGCCTGGGTGGCCTCGCGCGGGCAGGACGTCGTCCCGCTGGTCGGCGCCCGTCGCCGGGACCGTCTGACCGAGGCCCTCGGCGCACTCGACGTCACGCTGACCGAAGCCGACCTCGCCGCCGTCGAGGCCGCCGTACCCGCCGGCTCCGCCGCCGGTGACAGGTACGCTGCCGCACAGATGGCCCACCTGGACAGCGAGCACTGACCGCCCCACCGGCGCCATCGGCGCACGCCCCGACCGCACGACCCTAAGGACGGACCTCCCCGTGACCACGGACACCACACTCACCGCCGAGCAGATCCTGATCGCGGCGGAGGACGTCCTCCGGCGGTTCGGCCCGGCCAAGGCCACCGTCGTGGACGTCGCCCGCATCCTCGGCGTCAGCCACAGCAGCGTCTACCGGCACTTCCCCAGCAAGGCCGCGCTGCGCGAGGCGGTCACCCAGCGCTGGCTCGACCAGGCGCACCACGACCTGGCGGCCGTCTCCAACGAGGGCGGCCCCGCCGCCGACCGGCTGCACCGCTGGCTGACCACGCTGTTCGCGGCCAAGCGGAAGAAGGCGCTGGACGACCCGGAGCTGTTCGCCACCTACATGGTGCTGGTGGAGGAGAACAGCGGCCTGGTGGACACCCACATCGACACCCTGGTCGACCAGATCGCGCAGATCGTCGCGGACGGGATCGAGAGCAAGGAGTTCAAGCTCGCCCACATCCGCGACACCGCCCGCGCCGTCTTCGACGCCACCGGCCCCTTCCACGACCCGGTCTACGCCTCCACCTGGTCCGCCCCCGGGGCGGACGACCGGTTCGAGGGCGTCTGGAAGCTCGTCCTCGGCGGCCTGAAGGCGAAGTGACCGGCCATCGGTGAGGGCCGCCGGTCATGAGGCGCGAGTGACCGGGGCGCCGGCCGGCGGAGAAAACCGCTGGTCGGCGCCTCACCCGACCGGCAGACTGCCCCGCACGGTTGATCTCACCTGGAGGATGACATGCGTGCGGCCGGCTCGGTCCTGGACAGCCTCGAGGGACTCGCCCTCGGCGACGCCTTCGGCGACCGCTGGTTCTCGGTCCCGCTGGACGAGGCGCCCGCCGCCCTGGCCGCCCGGCTGGTCCGGCCCGCACCCTGGCACTGGACCGACGACACCGCCATGGCGCTCGTCCTGGTCCGCCACCTGCTCGACACGGGCGAGGTCCGTCCGGACGCCCTCGCCCAGGAGTTCGCCGCCGAGTACACCCGCGAGTACGGGCGCAAGTACGGCCCGTCGATGCACCGGGTGCTGCGCGGGATCGGCGCCGGCGGGGACTGGCGCGCCATCACCGCGGGCCAGTTCGAGGGCCAGGGCTCGCACGGCAACGGTGCCGCGATGCGGGTCGCCCCGCTGGGGGCCTGGTTCGCCGACGACCTCGACGCGGTGGTCCGGCAAGCCGAACTCCAGGCGCTCACCACCCACTTCCACCCGGAGGCGGTCGCCGGCGCACCCTGGAGGGCTGGGGAGACAAGGACACCACCTGCGCCATCGCGGCCGGCGTGGTCGCCGCCCGGACGGGGTTCGCGGACGTGCCGTCCGGCTGGCTCGCCGCGCGCGAGCGACTCCCGGGCCGGGTCGCCGAGGTGTCCCGGGCCGCCGCCACCCGGTGACCGGTGACAGCGGGACCGCCGCCCGGTGGCCCGTGTCGGACGGGCGGCGCCCGGTGCCGGGCGGGCCGCCGCCCAGTGGTCAGCGCCGGGTGATGAAGCGGAACACCCGGTAGGCGAGCAGCAGGACCATCGCGCCACCGATCGCCGACACCCAGGTCGTGACGTCGAGGAGGCTCGGCTTCACCGCCCCGTGCATCCAGTGCGTGACGATCCAGGCGCCGATGTAGGAGCCGGTGATGCCGATCAGGGTGCTGCCGATCAGACCGCGCTCCCCCCTCGACATCGCCATCCTGGCCAGGGTCCCCGACACCAGGCCCAGCACGATCCACGCCATCCAGCTCATCCGCCGCCCCTTGCGTCATCGGTGTGACGACCCCGTCGAGCCCCCGAGTCCGACCGGAAGGACGTTCGGGGGCCTCGCGCCGTTCCAGCAGGTCGGCAGGACCGGTTCGAACCGGCCAACCGGGCTCTGCCGCGCCGGGCGGCGGCGGCCCTCGCGGCACCACCCGGGTCCTCACGGCACCGCCCGGGCGCCCTCACGGCACCGAGACGGCAGCGAACCAGCCCCTCAGCGGCGCGAGTTGCCGAACAGCAGCCGGTAGACGATCAGCAGCACCAGGGCACCGCCGATCGCCGACACCCAGGTCGCCGCGTCGAAGAAGTGCGCGGTGACCGAGCGGTGCAGGAAGTGCGACGCGATCCAGCCGCCGACGAAGGACCCGGCGATGCCGATCAGGGTGGTCACGATCAGGCCGCCCGGGTCCTTCCCCGGCAGCAGCAGCTTGGCCAGCGCGCCCGCCAGCAGGCCCAGTACGATCCACGCGACGATGCTCATCCGTCATCCCCTCCCGTCCGAGGCGTGACGGGCCCCGTCCCGTCCGCTCTGCCCGCAAGGACGCCGCCGGCCGTCGCCCGGTTCCGCCGACCGGCTCCACCACATGCGGAACGGCGCTCCAAACCGGTGGAAGGGCCGGACCGCCCGCGCGTGGCGCCCTTCCCGTGAACCCGTCCGCGCCGAAATACTGCGGCCATGCGCATCCTGATCGCCACCGCCGGCTCCCGGGGGGACGTGGCCCCGTTCACCGGGCTCGGCTCCCGCCTGCGGGCGGCCGGCCATCAGGTGGCCGTCGCCACCCACGACACCTTCGCCGAGTCGGTGCGGGCCGCCGGACTGGAGTACCGCCCGCTGCCGGTCGACCCGCGCGCCGAACTCGCCTCCGCCGAGGGCCGCCGCCTGCTGCGGGCCGGCGGCAGACCGGACGCGGTCCTGCAACTCCTGCGGCTCGGAAGGAAGTTCATGCCCGCACTCGGCGACGGCATCGCCGACGCCACGGCACTCGGCACCGACCTGCTGCTGACCACCAGCACCACCAGTGCGCTCGGCCAGGTCGTCGCCGAGGCGGCCGGCATCCCCACCATCGGACTGTATCTCCAACCCCTCGCGCCCACACAGGAGTTCGCTCCGGCCGTCGCCGGCACCCGGTCGCTCGGGCGGCCCGGAAACCTGCTGGCGGGGCACGCCGTCCAGGCCATGACCGACCAGCTGTTCGTCCCGGCCGTCCGCGGGCTGCGCCGACGGCTCGGCCTGCCGCCGATCGGGATCGCCCGGGCCCGCCGCAACCACCCAGTCCTGCACGGCTTCTCACCCCTGGTGGTGCCCCGACCCGCCGACTGGCACCCCCGACTGGACGTGGCGGGCTACTGGTGGCCGGCCGACCGACCCGACTGGCAGCCGCCGGCCCGGCTGCTCGACTTCCTCGCCGCCGGTCCGCCGCCTGTCTTCGTCGGCTTCGGCAGCCTGGTCGTCCCCGACGCCGAGCGGCTCACCGCGACCGTCCTCGCCGCCGCCCGCACCGCGCGGGTGCGCCTGCTCCTCCAGTCGGGCTGGAGCGAACTGACCGCCGAGGACTCGGACTCCGTCCTGACCATCGGCGACACCCCGCACGACTGGCTCTTCCCCCGCACCGCCGCCGTGGTCCACCACGCGGGCGCCGGCACCACGGCCGCCGCCCTCCGCTCCGGGACTCCCACCGTGCCGGTGCCCGCCCAACTCGACGCGCCGTTCTGGGCCGCCCGGCTCGCCCGGCTGGGCGTCTCCCCCGGCCCCGTCCCGCTGCGCGCCCTTACGGCCGGCCACCTCGCCACCGCCCTTCGTCTGACCCTCGACGACGCCCGCTACCGCATCCGCGGCCAGGCCGTCGCCGCCGCCCTGGCCGGCGAGGACGGCGCGGAAAAGGTCCTCACCGCCGTCGACCGCGCGACGGCAGCGGCCGGGTGACGAGCGACAGGCGACAGGCGACAGGCGACAGGCGACAGCGAACAACGGACGGCGAACAGCTGACAGATTTCAACATCTGTCAGCTGTTCGCCGTCTTCTGTCAGCCCCGCCCCTCCTCCTCCGCCGCCCGCCTCCGAACACCCCGCTCAGCCCCAGGTACACCACGGCCGCCGCCGTCAGCCCGACCGCCCAGCCGTAGTCGGCGAGCGGCTTGAGGACGGGTATCAGGCCGTCCGCCGGGAACGGGCCCTGCTTCGCCCCTTCGGCGCCGAGGGTGGAGTACGAGCCGCCGACGGCCAGCACACCACCCACCAGCAGCGCCACGACGGCCCGCCAGTTCCACCCGGCCGCGTACCAGTACGCCCCACCCGGTCGATACAGCTCGGCGAGCCGCAGACGGGTGCGCCGCAGCGCCCAGTAGTCCGCGATCAGCACCCCCGCCACCGTGCCGAGCAGCCCGCCGACCACGCCCAGCCAGGTGAAGATGTACATGTGCGGGTCGGAGATCAGCCGCCACGGGAAGATGGCGATCCCGACCACGCCCGTGATCAGCGCGCCGGTACGGAAGCCGACCAGACGGGGCAGCAGGTTGGCGAGGTCGTAGGCCGGCGAGACCACGTTGGCGGCGATGTTCACCGACAGCGTCGCGACCAGCACGGTCAGCAGCGCGAACAGGATGCCGACCGGGTTCTCCATCTTGGCCGCCAGCTGGATCGGGTCCCACACCGGCACCCCGTAGACCGCCTCGGAGCCCGAGGTGACCAGCACGGACAGGAACGCGAAGAGCGTCATCGTGGTCGGCAGGCCGAGCGCCTGCCCGCGGATCTGGGCCCGCTGGCTGCCGCCGAAGCGGGTGAAGTCGGGGATGTTCAGCGAGAGCGTGGACCAGAACCCGATCATGCCCATCAGCGCCGGGAAGAAGACCTTCCAGAAGCCTCCGCCCCAGCCCAGCCTGGACGGCTGGTCGAGCAGCGGCCCGAGCCCGCCCGCCTTGACGGTGATCCACACCAGCAGTGCGAGCGCACCGACGATGACGAACGGCGCCGCCCAGTTCTCGAACCGCCGCAGTGCCTCCATCCCGCGCGCGATGATGGCCATCTCGATCAGCCAGAACAGCAGGAAGGAGAGCAACTGCGTCCACGGGTAGCCGCCCAACTCACCGGCCGTGCGCCAGGATTCGCCCATCAGCTTGCCCGCCAGCAGGAAGATGCCCTCGCCGCCGATCCAGGTCTGGATGCCGAACCAGGCGCAGGCCACCGCCGCCCGCAGCAGGGCGGGCAGGTTGGCGCCGCGCAGCCCGAAGGAGGCGCGGGCGAAGACCGGGAACGGGATGCCGTACTTGGTGCCGGCGTGCCCGGTGAGCAGCATCGGGACGAGCACGACGAGGTTGGCGAGCGCGATGGTCAGAACGGCCTGTTTCCAGTCCATGCCGAGCGTGACCAGGCCCGAAGCCAGGGTCCAGGACGGGATGTTGTGGGCCATGCCGACCCAGAGCGCGAGGAAGTTGTAGGTGGTCCAGGTGCGCCGCGCCACCGGGACCGGCCTCAGGTCGTCGCTGGTGAAGCCGTTGGGCGGCAGTTCCCCGACGGCCGGGTCGAGTTCGACCCGGCCGTCGGGGTGACGCCGCTGTCCGCCGCCGCTGGTCTCGGTTTCGGGCATGGACAACTCCCGTCCGCCGCGGGCGGATCCGCGGCTGAGCTCAGGTGGGGGTCACAGGCGGGTCCGAGGACACGTTCGAGGACAGGTCCACGGGAAGGCCTACGGGCTGGTTCACGGGCTGGTTCACGATCGCTGCGGGCGGGAGGTCACAGGTGCGGGATGACGTCCGTCCCGTACGCGTCGATGGTGGTCTCGATCGCGTCGTGCATGGCGTAGACGGCGAACTGGTCGACGCCGAGCGAGCGGAGCTCCGCCAGCCGGGCCCGCTGCACCTCGGCCGGGCCGATCAGGCAGAAGCGGTCCACGATCTCGTCCGGGACGAAGGCCGTGTCCGGGTTCCCGGCCCGGCCGTGGTGGCTGTAGTCGTAGCCCTGGCGGTCCTTGATGTAGTCGGTGAGTGCCTCCGGCACCAGGTCGGAGTGCTCGCCGTAGTGGCCGACCAGGTCGGCCACGTGGTTGCCGACCATCCCGCCGAACCAGCGGCACTGCTCCCGGGCGTGGGCGAGCGCCTCCGGCGAGTCGTCGGCGGTGACGTAGGCCGGGGCGGCGACGCAGACGGTGACCGAATCCGGGTCCCGTCCGGCCTCGACGGCGGCGGCCCGGACCGCCTTGACCATGAACTCGGTGAGATAGGGGTCGGCCAACTGGAGGATGAAGCCGTCCGCCTGACGACCGGTCAGGCTCAGCGCCTTCGGCCCGTACGCCCCCATCCAGACGGGCAGCGACGCGTCGGCGCCGACCCACGGCAGGTGCATCTCGGTGCCGTCCACCTCGGCGGTGCGCCCCTCGGCCAACTCCTTGATGGCGTGCATGGCTTCGGAGAGCCGGGCGAGGGTGGCGGGGCGTCGCCCGGCGACCCGCATGGCGGAGTCGCCGCGGCCGATGCCGCAGACGGTCCGGTTGCCGTACATGTCGTTGAGCGTGGCGAACATGGAGGCGGTCACCTCCCACGTACGGGTGGAGGGGTTGGTGACCATCGGGCCGACGGTCATCCGCTCGGTCTCGGCGAGGATCCGGCTGTAGATGACGAAGGGCTCCTGCCAGAGCACGCACGAGTCGAAGGTCCAGCCGTGGGTGAAACCGGCCCGCTCGGCGCGGACCATCCGGTCGATGAGCAACCGGGCGGGCGGGTCGGTCTGGAGGACGAGGCCGATGTCCATGAGGAGCTCCAGGTAAGGGGGTTCGACCGCCGCCGCCCGGTCGCCCCGCCGAGACGGTACGGCGGACAGCAGGCGGGCGGCGGGCGGGGGCGGGCGGCGGCGGGTGGACGACGAAGAGCGGGAGAGGCGGAGGGCCCAGGGGACAACCGCGGGAGGGTGTCAGACCAGGTACTGGCAGGTGTCCCGGCGCAGGAAGGTGCCGTGGCCGGCCCGGCCGAGCCAGTGGCCGCCGTCCAGCACGACGGTGCCGCGCGACATCACCGTCCGCGCCCGGCCGGTGAGTCGGCGGCCCTCGTAGGCCGAGTAGTCCACGTTCATGTGGTGGGTCGCGGCGGAGACGGTCTGCACCGCGGTGGGGTCGTAGACCACCAGGTCGGCGTCGGCGCCCGGGGCGACGGTGCCCTTGCGCGGGTGCAGGCCGAACATCCGGGCCGGGGTGGTGCAGGCGATCTCGACCCAGCGGCGGCGGCTGATGTGCCCGTCCACCACGGCCTGGTGGAGCAGGTCCATCCGGTTCTCGACGCCCGGCAGGCCGTTGGGAATCTTCGAGAAGTCGCCCCGGCCCAGCTCCTTCTGGCCGACGAAGCAGAACGGGCAGTGGTCGGTGGAGACCACCTGGAGGTCGTTGGTGCGCAGCCCGCGCCAGAGCGCCTCCTGGTGCTCGCGCGGCCTGAGCGGCGTGCTGCACACGTACTTGGCGCCCTCGAAGCCGTCGACTCCCTCCTCGGCGAGGTTGTCGGTGGAGAGGAAGAGGTACTGCGGGCAGGTCTCGCCGAAGACGTTGAGGCCGGCGTCCCTGGCCCGGGAGAGTTCGGCGAGCGCGGCGGCGGCGGAGACGTGCACCACGTAGAGCGGGCTGCCGGCCACCTGGGCGAGCTTGATCGCCCGGTGGGTGGCCTCGGCCTCCAGCAGTTCGCGGCGGACCTCTCCGTGGTAGCGGGGGGCGGTCTTGCCGGCGGCGAGCGCCTGTTCGACCAGGACGTCGATGGCGATGCCGTTCTCCGCGTGCATCATGATCAGCCCGCCGTTGGCGGCGCCGCGCTGCATGGCGCGCAGGATGCGGCCGTCGTCGCTGTAGAAGACGCCGGGGTAGGCCATGAAGAGCTTGAAGGAGGTGGACTCGCCGGAGTCCACGAGGGCGTCCATCTCCTTCAGCACGGCGTCGTTGACGTCGGAGACGATGGTGTGGAAGGCGTAGTCGATCGCGCAGTTGCCCTCGGCCTTGGCGTGCCAGCCGTCCAGGCCCTCGCGCAGCGAGCCGCCGACCGGCTGGACGGCGAAGTCCACGATGGTGGTGGTGCCGCCCCAGGCGGCGGCCCGGGTGCCGGTCTCGAAGGTGTCGGAGGCCGCGGAGCCACCGAACGGCATCTCCATGTGGGTGTGGGCGTCCACGCCGCCCGGGATGACGTAGTGACCGGTGGCGTCGATGACGGTGTCGGCGGTCCAGGCCTCGGCGGCGGAGCTGCCGGTGGTGGCGAGGGCGGCGATCCGCTCGCCCTCGATCAGGACGTCGGCGTGGAGTTCCTCGGTGGCGGTGATGACGAGGCCGCCGCGGACGACGGTGCGCTGGTGCGGGTGTCGGGTGGTCATCGCGCGCTGCTCCTCACGCCTCGGCGAGCGGTCCGTAGGCGTCGGGGCGGCGGTCGCGGTAGAACGCCCATTGCTGGCGGACCTGTTCGATCAGGCCGAGGTCGAGGTCGCGGACGACGAGTTCCTCCTCCTTGTCGGAGGCGACGTCGCCGACGAACTGGCCGCGCGGGTCGACGAAGTAGGAGGTGCCGTAGAAGTCGTTGTCGCCGTACTCCTCGGTGCCGACGCGGTTGATCGCGGCGACGAAGTACTCGTTGGCGACGGCGGCGGCGGGCTGTTCGAGCTGCCACAGGTAGCCGGACAGGCCCCGGCTGGTGGCGGAGGGGTTGTAGACGATCTGCGCGCCGGCCAGGCCCAGCGCGCGCCAGCCCTCGGGGAAGTGGCGGTCGTAGCAGATGTACACGCCGACCTTGCCGACGGCGGTGTCGAACACGGGCCAGCCGAGGTTGCCGGGCTTGAAGTAGTACTTCTCCCAGAAGCCCTTGACCTGCGGGATGTGGTGCTTGCGGTACTTGCCGAGGTAGCTGCCGTCGGCGTCGATGACGGCGGCGGTGTTGTAGTAGACGCCGGTCTGATCCTCCTCGTAGACCGGGACGACCATCACCAGCCCGAGTTCGCGGGCGAGGTCCCGCATCCGGCGCACGGTCGGGCCGTCGGGGACGGCCTCGGCCCAGCGGTAGTGCTCGGCCTCCTGGACCTGGCAGAAGTACGGGGAGTTGAAGACCTCCTGGAAGCCGATGATCTTCGCGCCCTGGGCGGCGGCCTCGCGGGCGTACTGCTCGTGGAGCGCGATCATGCTCTCCTGGTCGCCGGTCCAGCGGGTCTGGACGAGCGCGGCACGGACGATCTGCGACATGGGTACCTCCGCAACTCCGCGGTCCGGCCGTGCGGTCGGGCCAGCGGTCTGAGGGTTGACGGGGTGGGTCTCACCCGCGGTTCCACTCGGGGAACCACAGGGTCTACGTGCGTAGAAAGCGATCTGTAGACGGTAGGCCCGGCCTCGGTGGCCTGACAATACGTTGGCGGAAACGCGTCTGGGGTGATCCTGTTGCGCGGACACGCGGACGGGCCCGGGTGTGATGAAAAGCTGATCTACCCCGGGAGTTGCCCTCTTACTCGTTCGAGTGAAACCAGCCATCCCTGGTGCGCGAACTGCGAGGGTGGGGTAAGACCCGCGTGGACATCACCGTGGACGACCACTCACCGTCAGTCCTCGGTGGTTTCATGCGAGTTCAGCGGCTCGGTCACGGGGGATCGGGGCGACCGAGCGGGGGTGACGACGATGGCGGTGACGAATTCCTCAGGTGCGGCGGCGGAAACGGCGGAGGTGGCGGCCACCACGGGCAACGCGGGCACCACGGGCACCGCGGCGGGCGGTTGCCCGGCGCCACGGCCGCCCGCCCTGCCCGCTTGGGCCGGCCTGCTGCTCGCCCTCGGCGCACTCCTGCCGGCCGTCCTCGGTGGGCTGCTGTTCCACCGCCTGGCGCCTCGCGTACCGGACATCGCCCTCCAACTGGCCGGTTCCCGGGTGGCCGCCGAGGCGGTGGTCGGCGGGCGCGCGGCGGACCACCTGGCCGCACTGCGCGCCGACGTCTGGCTGGCCGGCGGCTACGGGCTGACGCTGGTCGCCGCCGCACTGCTCGGCGGGTACGTGCTCGGGCCGGTGCGCCGACGCCTGCCGGCGCTCGCGGTGGGCGCCGCCGGGCTGCTCGCGGCCTGCTGCGACCTCGGGGAGGACGCGCTGCTGCGCGCGGGCCTCGTCGGTCTCCGCCCGGGCGCCGGCGGCTCCGACACGCCCTTCGCCGCCGCCACCGCGCTCGCCACCGTCAAGTGGCTGCTGCTCCTGCCCGCAGGGGCGGCCGCGGCAGGGATTCTGCTGGTGACCGCCACCCGCGCCGTACGCGGGCTCCGGCGGTCGCAGACGGACGAGAACGCCCGCGGCGCCGACTCCCCCGACCGCCCGGCGCTGGTCCCGCCCCGGCCCACGGCCACCCGGAACGACGCCTCGCCGAGCACCGCCACGGCTCCACACGCCCCTGACCGCTCGGGCGCCCCGGGCGCAACCGACCAGACCCCGGACACACCCGTCCGGCACGCCCGCTGGCGCGACGCCGCCCGGGTGCCGCCCGGCCGCGAGCCCGCCGAACTCGGCTTCTGCGCCTCCGGCGGCGGCATCCGCTCGGCCTGCGTCACCCTCGGCGCGCTCCAGTCGCTGCGGCCCTGGCTGAAACGGGCCCGCTACCTGGTCTCCGTCTCGGGCGGCGGCTACACCGTCGGCGCGCTCCAGCTCGCACTCAGCGACTCGGCGCCCGGCAGCCCGGTGCACGCCGTCTCGGGCCTGACGGCCGACACCGTACTGGAGCCCGGCTCCCCCGAGGAGGACCACCTCCGCCGGCACGGCAGGTACGTCGCGGAGGGCGCCGGCGGGTGGCTGGTCGCCCTCGGGACGCTGCTACGCGGAGTGCTGTCCGCCCTCACCCTGCTGCTGGCCGCCGTCCTGACGATCGGCCTGGGGCTCAGCCGCTGCTACCGGGCCGTGCCGCTCACCGACCTGGGACACCTGGCGGCCGCCGGGCTGCGCCGCACCGCCGCCGCACCGGGGCCGCTGGAGTTCCGGGCACCGGCGCTGGCCGCCCTCGGCGTCCTGCTCGCCACGGCCGCCGGCTGCTGGCTGCTCTGGCTGCTGCTCTTCCCCTCGTTAGGCTGGCAGTCGCCGCTGCCACGCGTGCTGCGCCGGGCCAATCTCGGCCTGCTCGGGCTGGCCGCCCTGCTGGCCGTCGGGGTGCTGGCGGTGCCGGGGCTGGCCTGGGCCGCGGTACGGCTCCAGCAGGCGGTGGCGGCGGGGCCGCAGCTGACCGGCGCGGGGCTCGGCCTGGCCGTGGCGCTCAGCTACCTGGCGCTGCTGCTCGCCATACTCCGGCGCGATCGCCGGACGCCCGGCCGGGGTGCCGCCGTGGCCGGCGCGACGGCCCGGCCCCGCGGCGGCCGCGCCGCCGGCCTCCCCCAGGTCCTCGTGGTGTGGGCCTCGCTCCTGGTGCTGACGGCCGGTGCGCTGCTGGCCCTCGGCTGGGCGGTCGCCACCGGGTACGCGTGGCCGACGGCCGTCCAGGTGCTGCTGCCGCTGGTGCTCGGCGCGGTCGGGCTGAACCTCGACCAGACCTGGGTCAGCCTGCACCCGTTCTACCGACTGCGGCTGGCCTCGGCGTTCGCGGTCCGGCGGGCCACCGAGGGCGGCCAGTCGATGGCCCGCCCGTACCACTTCTTCCGGGAGCAGACCTGGCTGAGCCACTACGGCGCCCGGCACCCCGAATTCCCCCAGGTGATCTTCTCCGCGGCGGCCAACCTGTCGGGCAACTCCCGTACACCGCCGGGCCGTCCGGCGGTCTCCTTCTCGCTCTCGTACGACTACGTGGGCGGTCCGGGCGTCGGGTACGCGCGCACCGACCTGCTGGAGCGGCGCACCCGTCCGCACATCGCCCGGGACCTCACCGTGCAGTCGGCGATGGCCGTCTCCGGCGCGGCCTTCTCCTCCGCGATGGGACGGGAATCCCGGGTCTACCAGCGGCTGTTCGCGGTGACCAACGCCCGCCTCGGGACGTGGCTGCCCAACCCCGCGGTGCTCGGCCCGGACTGGTCCGGGCCGCCGGACTGGCGCCGCCCCGCGCAGCCCGCCGTCCGCCGCCTCCCGTACCAGCTGCGGGAGCTGGTCGGGTGGTTCCCGGCCGACGACCGCTTCCTGCTCACCACCGACGGCGGCCACTACGAGAACCTCGGGCTGGTCGAGCTGCTGCGGCACCGGGTACGGACGGCGGTCTGCATCGACGCCAGCGGCGACGCGGGCTACGCCGCCAAGCTGGCCGCCGCGATCGCCCTGGCCCGTGAGGAGCTGGGCGTCGTCATCACCCTGCACGAGCCGGAACTGCTGGTCCCGGGCAGCGCCGCCGAGCAGCCCGCCGAACGCGGTGCCGCGGACGACGGCGGGAACGGCGGCGGGAACGGCGGCACGGACGGCCGCGGGAACGGCGGCACGGACGGCGGCGGGAACGGCGACGGGTACGACGGCAGGCACGGCCACCCGGGCCGCCGGCCACCGCTGCGCGGGCTCGCGGCGCAGCTGTCCGCCCGGCTGTCGGCCCGGGGCGTGATCACCGGAGACATCCGCTACCCGGACCTCGGCGAGGGGCCCGGGGCCGTCCGGCACGGCCGGCTGGTCCTCCTCCAGTCGGTGCTGACCCCCGACATGCCGTACGAGCTGCACGCCTACGCCATGGAGAACCGGGCCTTCCCGAACGACCGCACCAGCGACCAGTGGTTCGACCACCAGCAGTTCGACGCCTACCAGACGCTCGGCCGCCATCTGGGCGAGCAGGCCGCACCACTGGTCGAGCAGGCACTGGCCGGCCCGGCGCCGGTCGCCGAGGCCACGACCGCCGGCGTCCCGTCCGCCGAGGCTCCGGCCGCCACGGCTCCCCCGACGCCGCGCCGCGCCGCCGAGGAGTAGCGGACGGGGGTCCGACGGCCCCGACGGCGCCGGTAACGGACGGCGGCGGGCCGTCGGTTCGGCTTGACTTCGTCCGGTTCGCTCGGGAAGGATCCGGCGCATGGACTCCGGCGCCACTCTGGTATGCCGCCTGCACGTCGATCTGCGACGCCAGGCGAGTTCCATCTGTGCCTGTTGACCTTGCTCTCCCCCGCCGGTCCCGCCCTGTGACGTCTGCCAGGGCCCGCGCCGCGCACCCGCACCCGCAGTCCTGACCCCCGCCCCGCCCCGGCGCACCCGTACGTGCCGGGCCGCTCCGCCGGCCCGCGTCCGTCCACCGCCGTCGGACACCGGGCGCTTCCCGCCGACGTTCCCGCACCCGAGGACGCCCTGATGAGCCTGAGCCCGAGCATCAGCCCCGACGCCCGCCCGATCACCGACACCGACACCGCCCCCGGAACCGGCACCGCTCCCGCCCTCGGAACCGCTCCCGATGCCGGAACCGGCACCGTCACCGCGAGCCCGGCGACCGCCCCCGGGCCACCGCCGCCGTCCGCCGGGGACACCCGAGCGCCGCTCACCCCCGGCACCCTGCGGACCCTCGTCCGGGACCTGGCCGAGCGCCCCGAGGAGTGGATCCACCACGTCCGCCTCTCCACCGAGGAGCGCTGGTACCGGCGTCTGGCCGCCGACGAGGACCACGAGGTGTGGCTGATCAGCTGGCTGCCCGGCCAGTCCACCGGCTTCCACGACCACGGCGGCTCCCGCGGCGCCTTCACCGTCGCCCTCGGCGAGTTGGAGGAGCTGTCCCTCGGCGGCCCGGACCAGGGCCTGCTGATCCGCCGGGTCCCGGCCGGCACGGCCCGCGCCTTCGGCCCCGAGTACGTGCACGACGTGCGTAACACCGCCGTCGGCCCCGCCGTCACCCTGCACGCCTACTCCCCGCCGCTGAGCTCGATGGCGCACTACGACCTGCGGGCCGGCGGGCTCGTCCGCACCTCCGAGGAAGGACCCGAACAATGGTGACCACGATCGACGACCTGGTGGAGCGCGCCCGGGAGGGCGTCCACCGACCGCGGGCCCGCGAGGCGTACCAGGCCCAGCTGGACGGCGCGCTGCTGGTGGACATCCGTCCGGCGGCGCAGCGGGCGGCCGAGGGCGAGATCCCCGGCTCGCTGGTCATCGAACGCAACGTGCTGGAGTGGCGGCTCGATCCGACGGGTAGTCACCGGATTCCCGAAGCCTCGGGCTACGACGTCGAGGTGATCGTGGTCTGCTCCGAGGGCTACGCCTCCAGCCTGGCGGCCGCCTCGCTGCGCGAGCTGGGGCTGCACCGGGCGACCGACCTGGACGGCGGCTTCGTCGGCTGGGCGGCCGCCGGTCTGCCGACCCGTCAGGGCGGCTGAGCTCACGGTCGCGCCGCGTGCCGGACGGTAAATCAGAGACAGGAGATGATGCAGGTCATAGTCTGATCAGAGTTTCCGCCGGTCCAGAGCTGGGCAGCCACGCGGGCGGAAGTACGCCCGGGCGCTTGAAACCGCCGCCACCGAACGACCCGACCGAACGACCGAACGACCCAGGCGCCGCCTCCCCGGGGCGCCCTGACGAGGAAACTCCACGTGATCAGATTCGAGGGCGCCGGAAAGCGCCACCCCGACGGCACCGTCGCGGTCGAGGGCCTGGACCTGGAGGTCCCGACCGGTCGGATAACCGTCCTGGTCGGACCGTCCGGCTGCGGGAAGACCACCCTGCTGCGCATGGTCAACCGGATGGTCGAGCCCACCTCGGGCCGGGTCCTGCTGGACGACACGGACGTCGCCGAGCTGGAGCCCGCCAAGCTGCGCCGCGGCATCGGGTACGTGATCCAGCAGGCCGGGCTGTTCCCGCACCGCAAGGTCATCGACAACATCGCCACCGTCCCCTACCTGCTCGGCTGGGACCGCAGGAAGGCCCGCGCCCGCGCCGCCGAACTGCTCGAACTGGTCGGGCTCGCACCGGAGACCGCCAAGCGGTACCCGTTCCAGCTGTCCGGCGGCCAGCAGCAGCGGGTCGGCGTGGCGCGCGCGCTGGCCGCCGACCCGCCGGTGCTGCTGATGGACGAGCCGTTCAGCGCGGTCGACCCGGTGGTGCGGGCCGGGCTGCAGGAGGAACTGCTGCGGCTCCAGTCCGAGCTGCACAAGACGGTGCTGTTCGTCACGCATGACATCGAGGAGGCCGTCCGGCTCGGCGACCAGGTGGTGGTGCTGCGGGAGCACGGCCGGATCGCCCAGCTGGCCGACCCGCACACCCTGCTCACCACCCCCGCCGACGAGGGCGTGGCCGCCTTCCTCGGACGCGACCGGGGCCTGCGCGGTCTCGGCCTGCGCCCCGCGAGCGCCGTCGAGCTCCGCCCGGTGGGCGACGGACTCCGCTACGGGGGGTGGGAGTTGGTCCTGGACGACGAGCGTCGCCCGATCGGCTGGATCGACCGCGACGCCGTCACCGCCGAACTGCACCCGACAGCCGGCTTCCGCCCGGACGCCGACACCCTGCGCACCGCGCTGGACGCCGCCGTCCTCTCCCCGGCCGGTGTCGCCGTCGCGCTGGACGCCGACGGCCGGGCCACCGGCACCGCGAGCCGCGAGGCCGTCCTCACCGCGCTGCGGCCCGACGCCTCCGGCCCAGGCACCCCGGCCGGCTCAAGGGCCCCGGCCGGCCCAGGCAGCCCCGACGGCTCAGGCGCCCCGGTCGGCCCTGACGGAAGCGCCCTCGTCGAAAGCGCCCCCGTCGAAAGCGCCCCCGACGGAAGCGCCCCCGACGGAACGGGCGGAACACGCGCCTCCGACGCAGCGGGCGGCGGAACCGCGACGGGCGGCACGGACGGAGCCGACGGTGGACGATGAACCGATCGTCCGCTGGTACTGGATCGGCGACCACCTCGGCTACCTCGGCAACCTGCTCGCCGACCACGCCGTGATCGCCCTGGTCCCCGTGCTCATCGGTCTGCTGCTCGCCGTCCCGCTCGGTCTGGCCTGCGCCCGCTACCCCCGGCTGTACCAGCCGCTCTCCGCCGTGTTCAACATCGTCTACGCGCTGCCCTCGCTGGCCGTGTTCGTGGTGCTGATCCCGTACACCGGCCTCGCCACCCAGGCGACCGTGATGATCCCGCTCACCTTCTACGCCCTCGCCGTGCTGCTGCCGACCACCGTGGACGGACTGCGCGCCGTCCCGGACGCCGTCCGGCAGGCCGCCACCGCGATGGGGTACGGACCGTGGCACCGGCTGACCTCGGTCGAGCTGCCCGCCGCCGTGCCGTACCTGATCGCCGGACTGCGGGTCGCGGCGGTGTCCAGCATCTCGCTGGCCAGCGTCGGCGCGCTGGTCGGCCGTGGCGGGCTCGGCTACCTGTTCGTCGACGGCTTCCAGCGCACCTTCCCGACCCCGATCCTGGCCGGCATCGTGCTGATCGCCGTCCTGGCCCTGGCCGTCGACCTGTTGCTGGTGGCCGCCCGGCGGCTGCTCGCGCCCTGGGCCGTCCGGGAGAAGGGGGCGGGCTCGTGAACTGGCTGACCTGGCTGAGCGACTTCTTCACCGACCCGGACCACCTCAGCGGTCCGGACTCGATCGTGCACCGGGTCTCCGAGCACCTGCTGCTCTCCGGTGAGGCCCTGCTGTACGCGGCGGTGCTCGCCGTCCCGCTCGGGCTGCTGATCGGCTACACCGGCCGCGGCGTCACCGTGGTGACCGCGCTCGCGGGCGCCGCCCGCGCCCTGCCCACCCTCGGCCTGGTGACGCTGGCGGTGCTGCTCGCCGGGGTCGGCGACACCGCCGTGCTGTTCCCGCTGGTCGCGCTCGCCGCGCCGCCGCTGCTGGTGGCGGCCGTCGAGGGGGTGCGCGGCACCGATCCGGACGTCCGGGACGCCGCGCGCGGCATCGGGCTGACCCACCCCCAGGTGCTGCGGCAGGTCTGCCTGCCCTCGGCCGCGCCGACCCTGCTGGCGGGCTTCCGCACCGCGACCGTGCAGGTGATCGCGACCGCCACGGTGGCCGCCTACGTCGGTCTGGGCGGCCTCGGCCGCTACGTCATCGACGGGCTGGCGACCCGCAAGTACGCCGTGACCGTGGGCGGTGCGCTGCTGGTGGTGCTGCTCGCGGTCGCCGCCCAGCTGTTCTTCGCCCTGCTCGCCCGCTTCGCGCTCCCGCCCGGGGTGCGCGCCCAGCGGCAGCCCCGCTGACTCCCCATCGTCCCCCCTCCCGTTCCGGAAGGACATCTGTCACCATGTCGACAATCAACCGAAGCCGCCGCGCCGCCGTCCTCGGCGCCCTCGCCGCGCTCGCCCTCGGCGCCACCGCCTGCGGCTCCTCCGGCGGCGACCCGCTCAGCGGGGGTTCGAGCGCCTCGGCCCCCGCGGGCGGCTCCGGCGGTGCGGGCGGTTCCGGGTCGACCGTCGTGGTCGGCTCGGCCAACTTCCCGGAGAACGTCCTGCTCGGGTCGATCTACTCGCAGGCGCTCAAGGCCAAGGGCGTCAAGGTCGAGGAGAAGTTCAACATCGGCAGCCGCGAGGTGCTCTACGGGCAGTTGCAGAGCGGCAACCTGACCGTCCTGCCGGAGTACAACGGTTCGCTGCTCGCCTACCTGGACGCCAAGTCCACCGCCGTCACCACCCAGGACGTGAACGCGGCGCTCGCCAAGACGCTGCCCGCCTCGCTGGGCATCCTCGACTCCTCCCCCGCCGAGGACAAGGACTCGCTCAGCGTCACCCAGGAGGCGGCCGACAAGAACGGCCTCAAGAGCATCGCCGATCTCGCCGCCAAGGCCGGCGAGTTCACCATCGGCGGGCCGCCGGAGTTCAAGACCCGCCGGGAGCAGCAGCTGAAGGACGTCTACGGGCTGACCTTCAAGGAGTGGAAGCCCACCGCCGACACCACCGCGAACGCGCTCAAGGACGGCAGCATCCAGGTCGGCAACGTGTTCACCACCGACCCGAAGATCGCCCAGTACAAGCTCGTCCCGCTGGCCGACCCGAAGAACATCTTCGGCGCCCAGAACATCACCCCGCTGGTCAACAAGGCGGGCGTGGACGCGACCGCGACGGCGGCGCTCAACGCGGTGTCGGCCAAGCTCGACACGGCCGGGCTGGTGGCGCTGATGAAGCGCGTGTCGGTGGACAAGGAGGACCCGTCCGCGGTCGCCAAGGACTGGCTGAAGTCCAACGGTCTCGGCTGACGGCCGGCCGATCGGCCGGACAGCCGCCCGACCGCACTGACGGTCGCCCGCTCGCGCTGGTCGACCGGCCGTTCGCACCGGTCGACCGACCCACCTGACGGCGGCCCGGAGGAGCTCCCTCCGGGCCGCCGTCCGCCGTTCCGGAGATGCCCTTCCGACCGCCGGAGGGACCTTCCCTTCCATGCCGCGAACATGACAGTCTGGGCGCCATGCGCACTCGTCTCCTCGCCGCCACCCTCACGGCACTCGCCGCGGTGAGCCTCGCTGCCTGCTCCAGCTCCAGTTCCGGATCGGGCTCGGGCCCCGGGTCGGGGCCGGGGTCGGGCAGGCCCACCGCCGCGGCCGGCTCCCCCACCGCCACGGCCGCCTCGACCGCCGCTCCCTCCGACGCCGCCGCCACGCCCCCGGCTCCCGCGGCCGGCTCGGCCACCCCCACGACCGACGGCGCCACCGGCGCGCCCGCGGCCGACGCCGGCGCCTCGGGAGCCCCCGCACCGGCCAAGCCCGCCCCGCCCGCCGACGCCGGACTGCCCGCCAAGCCGGGCGACGACCTGACGGCCAAGCTGGTCTCCGCGCTGGACGCGATCGACCCGGCGATCGTCGGCGGCAAGCCGGACCAGGCCGTGGACCGGGCGCGCAACCAGTGCCAGTCGATGTACCAGTTCCCCAAGGACAAGCAGAAGCTGGTCGAGCTGGCCGATCAGCGCTTCACCTCCGCCGACCACCCGCAGGGCTTCGGTCCGGACACCGCCGCGAAGATCAACGAGGCGCTGCTCGCCACGCTCTGCCCGCCGTCCCGCTGATCCGCGTTCCGCCGATCCGGCCCGCAGGCCCTGGGGCCCCGGGTCTGCCGATCCGCGACACATGAACCGCCCGGTGTCCTGAGCGCCGGGCCGCCGTGGCCGCGCCCCTTCCCGGTGCGCGGCCACGGTCTTCTCGTTCCCGACCCCTCCCCCCGCCGACACCGGCACCCACCCCCGCCCCAGGCGCACACCGCCCCCTTTCGCCGGACGGGCCGTGTGGTGACGAACTGTTAGGTCTCTTGACAGACCAGTGGTCTAGTCCAAACATAAGCATGTCGATCCGACCGGGATGCACTGTGGGGGTGTGACCACCGGCGGCTGAGGCACTGCCCTGCCCTGCTCCGCCCCACCCCCGCTCCGTACGGCGCGCGCATCCGCACGCCGCCCGCGCCCACGCGAGTCGGTGGGCCTTCGCACCCCCGAACGCCCGCACTCCCGATATCCGACCCGGTCCCGGACCCTTCGGCCGACCCCACACGGCCATCCCGTCCGAACCGACCGCACCTCCCCAACGTCCTGCCCCACCACGTCTGTTGGAGAATCCATGCGCCTTCGCCGAACAGTCCAGGCCGTGCTTACGGCCTGCGCCACGCTGGTCGCCTCGGCCGGCCTGGTCGCCGCCGGGACGGGCTCCGCCCAGGCCGCCACCCCGCTCCCCAGCCGGGTCTTCGCCCCCTACTTCGAGGCCTGGACCGGCCAGAGCCCGGCCCAGCTGGCCGCACAGTCCGGCGCCAAGCACCTGACCATGGCGTTCCTCCAGACCGCCACCAAGGGTTCCTGCACGCCGTACTGGAACGGCGACACCTCCATGCCGGTGTCCTCCGCGACCTTCGGCGCCGACATCTCGACCATCCGCGCCAACGGCGGGGACGTGATCCCGTCCTTCGGCGGCTACACCGCGGACAACACCGGCACCGAACTGGCCGACAGCTGCACCGATGTCAACCAGATCGCGGCCGCCTTCGAGAACGTGATCACCACCTACGACATCAGCCGGATCGACCTCGACATCGAGGACAACTCGCTGACCAACAGCGGCGGCATCGACCGCCGCAACAAGGCGATCAAGCTGGTGCAGGACTGGGCCGCCGCCAAGGGCCGGAACATCCAGTTCTCCTACACGCTGCCGACCACCACCTCCGGGCTGGCCGACAGCGGCCTCGCGGTGCTGCGCAACGCGGTGAGCAACAACGCGCGGATCGACGTCGTCAACATGATGACCTTCGACTACTACGACAACGCCGTCCACGACATGGCGGCCGACACCCAGACCTCCGCGCAGGGGCTCTACAACCAGCTCGCCAAGCTCTACCCGTCCAAGACCCCCGCCCAGTTGTGGGGTTCGATCGGGATCACCGAGATGATCGGTGTCGACGACTTCGGCCCGGCCGAGACCTTCACCCTGGCCAACGCCACCACGGTGTACAACTGGGCGGTCGCCAAGGGCATCAACACGCTGTCCTTCTGGGCGCTCCAGCGCGACAACGGCGGCTGCCCGGGCACCAAGGGCAACGACAACTGCTCCGGGATCGCCCAGAACACCTGGGACTTCACCCACATCTTCGCGCCGTTCACCAGCGGCTCGACGGTGAACAACGACTTCTCGGTGTCGGTCAGCCCCAACTCCGCCACGGTGGCGGCCGGTTCGTCCACCTCCGCGACCGTCGCGACGGCCGTCACGGCGGGCTCGGCGCAGAGCGTCAACCTCACGGTCAGCGGCGCCCCGGCGGGCGTCACCGCCACCGTCACCCCCGGCAGCGTCACCGCCGGCAACAGCGCCACGCTGAACGTCTCCACCACCTCCTCGGTGACGCCCGGGAGCTACCCGATCACGGTCACCGGCGCGGCGGCCTCCGGCAGCCACACCAGCACCTTCACCCTGAACGTCACCGGCACCCAGCCGGGCAACGACTTCTCGGTCGCCGTGAACCCGAACTCCGGTACGGTCGCGGCCGGTTCGTCCACCTCGGCCACCGTCGCGACGGCCGTCACGGCGGGCTCGGCGCAGAACCTCAACCTCACGGTCAGCAGCGTCCCGGTCGCCGGCGTCAACGCCACCGTCACCCCCGGCAGCGTCACCGCGGGCAGCAGCGCCACGCTGAACATCTCCACCACCTCGGCCGCGGCGCCGGGCACCTACCCGCTGTCCGTCACCGCCACCGGGGCGTCCGGCAGCCACACCGCGACCTACACGCTGACCGTCACCGGGACCGGCCCGACGACCGGCCTGGTCAACGGTGACCTGGAGACCGGCAGCCTGGCTCCGTGGACCTGCCAGAGCGGCGGCGCCGTGGTCTCCACCCCGGTCCACTCCGGCACCAAGGCGCTGCAGGCCGCGGTCTCCGCGAGCCAGACCGGCGAGTGCTCGCAGACCGTCACGCTGAAGCCCAACACCAGCTACACCCTGAGCGGTTGGGTGCAGGGCAACTACGCCTACGTCGGCGTCAACGGCGGCGCCACCGCCAGCGCCTGGGCCAACTCCTCCGGCTGGACCAAGCTGACCGTTCCCTTCACCACCGGCGCCAACGGCACCGTCACCGTGTACCTGCACGGCTGGTACGGCCAGGGCAACGTGTACGGGGACGACTTCTCCATCGCCTGAGTCCCCCTCGGGTGACGCCGGGCGAGTGACGAACGACGAATAACGGATGACAGCTGACAGATTTCAACATCTGTCAGCTGTCATCTGTTTTCCGTCCGGCGTCACCCGTCCGCTGCCGCTCCGGCCGGCACAGCGCCAGGTACACCACCGTCGCCAGCACGCCGCAGACCAGGACCACCAGCGCCAGCAGCACCGCCGAGGGCTGACCGCCCAGACTGCTCAGCGGTGCGACCACCGCACCGCACAGGAAGTTGCCCGTCCCGAGCAGCGCCGACGCCGTACCCGCCACCTGCGGCTCGACCAGGCCGAGCGCCTGGGCGGCGGTGTTCGGCAGCAGCACGCCCAGGCTGCCCATCATCACGAACAGCGGTGCGCAGAAACCGGCCAGCCCGAAGTCCCACACCGTCGTCAGCAGCACCAGCGCGACCCCGGCGGCGACCGCCGCCGCGAGGCTGCCCAGCATCAGCGCCCGCTGGGTGAAGCGCGGCGCCAGCAACCGCCCGTTCACCTGGGTCATCACCACGATCGCGAACGAGTTCAGCCCGAACAGCAGGCTGTAGGTCTGCGGCGAGACGTGGTAGACGTGCTGGAGCACCGTCGAGGACCCGCTGATGTAGCCGAACAGCGCCCCGAAGGCGAGGGAGCTGGTCAGCGCCAGCCCGAGGAACGGCAGGTTGCGCAGCAGTCGGCCCATCGTCCGCAGGGTGGCGCCCACCCCGCCGGCGTGCCGGGTCTCCGGCGGCAGCGTCTCGCGCAGCACGCCGAGCGAGACCAGGGTGAGCAGCAGTCCGAGCGCCGTGAGCACCCCGAAGGTGCCGCGCCACGAGGTGAACCGCATCAGCTGCGCGCCGACGATCGGGGCGAGGATCGGCGCCAGTCCCGATATCAGGGCGATCGAGGCGAGGAAGCGCAGCAGTGCGACGCCCTGGAAGCGGTCCCGGGAGACGGCGCGCCCGATCACCAGCCCGGCGGAGCCGGCCGCGCCCTGGACGAAGCGGGCGGCGATCAGCACCGACAGGTTCGGCGCGAACACGCACACCAGGCTGGACAGCGTGTAGAGGACGAGCCCCGCGAGCAGCGGCGGGCGGCGCCCGAAGCGGTCGCTGAGCGGCCCGAAGAGCAACTGCCCGGCCGCGACCCCGAACATCGAGAAGGTCAGGGTGAGCTGGACGGCGGCCGGCTGGGCGACCAGGTCGTCGGCGATCGCGGGCAGGCCCGGGAGGTAGAGGTCGGTGGTGAGCGGGCCGAGCGCGGCGAGACCGCCGAGGGCGGCGATCACGGCCCAGCCCGGACGGCCCTGTCCGGCGCCGGACGCGACGCCGGGCACGGCGACGGGCACGGCGACGGGTGCGGCGCCGGGCGTGGCGGGTGTGGCGACGGAGGCGGGGGTGGTGGTGGCAGCGGTCGACGTGTCGTCGGTGGGGCCGACGGTCGGGCCGGGCATGGTTCTCCTTACGGACGGGCGACATGGGGCTCGTTCGCGCTCCGTCCTATCGCAGCCCGGTCCGGTTCCGACAGCGGGGGTGCGAGCTGTTCGGCCGTGGGGGTGTGTTCGGGCGGGTCGCCCGCCGCCCGTTCCGCGCCCGCGCACGACGGCGGCCCGCCCGCACCTTCCGGTGCGCGGCGGGCCGTTTCCGCCCCTGGCCGGGATGGCCGGGGCGGTCGTCCAGGGTGGTCGGGCGGGCGGGCTGCCGGTCGGCGGGCGCCCGCGACCGACCGCCGGGCTCAGTGCTTGGCGACGTGCTCGGCGCGCAGCGCCGCCTGCACCGCCGCGCCGTCCTGCCAGGCGTAGAGCTGGTTGCCGGTCAGCGCCACGTTGTAGTGCCCGCAGGTGCCGCTCGCCTTTGCCGCGACGTTCTCGGGGAACCAGCCGGCCTTGAGCGACTCCGGCACGGGGTGGGCGCTCTTGCCCGGCAGCCCGACGGTGCAGCCGGCCGGCAGCCGCCCCTCCGGGAGGGTGGCGTGCAGCAGGCGGTCGTCGCCCTTGGTGGACATCAGGTACTTCACCCCGGAGGCATTGTCGGGCAGCCAGGTCGGCATCGACCGGCGGTCGGCCTTGGCCTGGGTGCCGGTCTCGAACGAGCCCTGTTGCTGGTGATGCTCGTCGTACCAGTCGGACACCCGCGGGCCGATTGCCACGGCTGCCACGGCGACGGCCATGCCGGTGCCCGCGACTCCCAGCGCGACCTTGCTCACGATGCCCTTCATGCCCGACTGCCCTCTCCGTGTCCTGACCGGTGCGGCTGTTGCCGCTCGTCTCCGCCTCCGGCGCGGCCGCCCGGGCCGGCGCCACCGGCCCGGCCTGCGCGCCCCGCCGTCCGGTGCAACCATCGTGGCGTGTCCGGACCCGTCGGATCGTCACCACCAGGTCGCGATGTCGTCTCCGACCCACGGGGTACCTTCTCCACCTTCAGGCGTATGCCGTTCGGCGGAGACCCTGAGGCCCGCGGGTGCGGGACCCGCCGGTCCCGGGGACGTGCCGCTCCCGAGCCGGGGTCGGCACGCCCGGGCCGGACGCGGCCCGAGTCCCGATCGAGCCTTGCCCAAGCCCGGCGCCGCCGCAGCCCGGCCTGCTGCACCCGGAGCACTGGTGGTCGGCCGCGGGCCCGACCACCCGTGTTACCGGACCGCCACCGGTACCGGCCGGGCGACCGGGAACGGGCGGCCGTCGAGGGTCCAGTGCGGGTCGATCGGGCGCAGCAGCGAGGCGTACACCTGGGCGGCGACGTCCGGGTGGCGGATCTCGCCGGTGGGCGGGCCGGCCGGGATGCCGTGCCCGGCGCAGGCGACCCACGCCGTCCGCTCCTCGACCGTACGGCCGCCGTGGCCGCCGGCGTCCACGTGCCCGTGGTCGGTGACGACGATGACCGTCCACTGCTCCTCGGCGTGGGTCGCCCGGCCGCGGACGGCGTCGAGGAGGCGGCCGAGGCGCTCGTCGGCGGTGCGCATGGACGCGCGGTACTCCTCGCCGCAGCCCCGGAAGTGGGCGGTCTCGTCGACGGCGCCCAGGTAGACGAAGGAGGCCTCGGGGTCGGCGGTCCCGAGGACGTGGACGGCCTCCCGGGTGACCTCCTCGTCCACGTCCTCCCAGGCCTCCGGGGTGTCCTCGGCGGGGGCGACGTAGGAGAGCCGGCCGGGGGCGCGGAACAGCGGACCGCCGGACTCGTTGATCATCAGCGGGTCCCAGCCGGCCGCGACGAAGGTGCGGCGGCGGTCGCCCCGGGCGAGCCGGGTGGCGAAGTCGGGGAAGACGTCGAGCCGGTTGCCGCCCAGGTGGTTGCCCCAGACCCCGTGCTTGGCGGGCTCGACCCCGGTCACGATGGTGGCCCAGCACGGCCCGGACATGGTGGGCGTGGAGTCCGCGACGGTGACCGGCACCAGGAACCCGGCCTCGGCGACCTCCCGCAGCCTCGGCATCGGCACCTGCGCCAGGTAGTCGTGGCGGACGCCGTCGATCCCGACGACGAGCACGCGCGGGCGGGGCCACGGGGCAGCGGACATGGTGGGGGTTCCTTTCGGTCGTGCGCACCCGGCCGCGTCCGCCGAGGGCGCCGCCGACCGCGCCACTCTTCACCGGCCGCCGTACCGGTCGGCGTCCCGGCACCGAACTCCGCGTGTCCACGAGGTGTCGGAAGGGCGCCGGGGAGCCGTCAGGAGGGGCCCCGGCCGCCCCCGTCCGGAACGCACCGACCATCACTGCTACGGGCCGCTCAGGGCGGTGAGCCCCTCAGGGCTGTGGGGCCGCTCAGGACAGGGATCGCTCGGGGCACGGATCGCTCTCAGGGCACAGATCGCTCAGCGCTGTGGCCGGAACTCGTGGACGACCTCGATGCGGCCGACGATGTGCCGGTTGAACTCGGCCAACTCCTCGGCAGGCACCCAGAGTTCGAGGATCGTCCGGCCACCCGCCCGCTGAACGGGGTAGCGGGCGAGGAACGCGGCGTCGACCTCGAAGCGGGTGACGTAGCCGACGCCGGAGGCGGGCACGTTCCAGTCCCGGGCGATCCGGATCGCGTAGTCCTCGTTGAGGACGGGGTAGAAGATCGGCTGCTCGGGCAGTCGGGGCGGCCAGGCGCGCCAGTCGGCGGCCTCGACCAGGGCCAGCTCCTCGGGGCCGGTGGGGCGCCAGAGGGTGGTGGTCGGGGGCGGCGTCGGGACGGAACGGCTGGTCATGGCAGGGACGGTAGCCGGGCCGCGGCGGGCCCGGCCACCGGATTTCCCGGGCCGGATCGGGGTGGACGGCCGCCCGTCAGCGGTAGGCGGACTCGCCGGTGATGGCCTCACCGAGGACCAGGGTGTGGATCTCACTGGTGCCCTCGTAGGTGAGCACCGACTCCAGGTTGTTGGCGTGCCGCAGCACCGGGTACTCGGTGGTGATGCCGTTGGCCCCGAGGACGGTCCGGGCGCTGCGGGCGATCTCCAGCGCGGTGCGGACGTTGTTGAGCTTGCCGAAGCTGACGTGCGGCGGGCGGGCCGCGCCCTGCTCCTTGAGCCGACCGATCCGCAGGGCGACCAGGTACGCCTTCTCGACCTCCAGCATCATCTCGACCAGCTTCTGCTGGGTCAGCTGGAAGCCCGCGATCGGGCGGTCGAACTGGATCCGGCTCTTGGCGTACTCCAGGGCGGAGGTGTAGCAGTCGCGGGCGGCGCCGACGGTGCCCCAGAGGATGCCGTAGCGCGCCTCGTTGAGGGAGGAGAGCGGTCCGCGCAGGCCGACCACCCCGGGCAGCACGGCATCGGCGGGCAGCACCACCTCGTCGAAGGCCAGCTCACTGGTGACCGAGGCGCGCAGCGAGAGCTTGCCGTGCACGTCGGTGGCGGTCAGCCCGCGGGTGCCGCGCTCGACCAGGAAGCCGCGCACGCCCTCCTCGGTCTGCGCCCAGACCACGGCGACGTCCGCGATGCTGCCGTTGGTGATCCACATCTTGCTGCCGGACAGCACCCAGTCGCCGCCCTCGCCGCCCTTCCGCACCGCCCGGGTGCGCATGTTGGCCGGGTCCGACCCGAAGTCCGGCTCGGTGAGGCCGAAGCAGCCGATCAGCTCGCCGGCGGCCATTCCGGGCAGCCAGCGCCGCTTCTGCTCCTCGGAGCCGAAGGCGTGGATCGAGCGCATCGCCAGCGAGCCCTGGACGGAGACGAAGCTGCGCAGCCCGGAGTCGGCCGCCTCCAGCTCCATGCAGGCCACCCCGTACGCCACCGCGTCGGCGCCCGCGCAGCCGTAGCCGTCGAGGTGCATCCCGAGCACGCCCAGGGCGCCGAGTTCGGGGGCGAGTTCGCGGGCCGGGAAGACCCCGCGCTCGAACCACTCGCCGATGTGCGGGCGGATGCGCTCCTCGGTGAACCGGCGCACGGTGTCGCGGACCAGCCGCTCCTCGTCGGAGAGCAGGTCGCCGACGGCGAGCAGGTCGGACGGGTCGATCCGGTTCGGCTTCGTCATTGAAGCTCCTTGTACTCTCGGCGGAATACCGGCGAGTATTCCGCACCCGGCCGAGCGGTGGGCGGGCGCGAACGAGTGAGGATGGCGACACGTCCGGCATCGCGTGCGGCCGACGAGAACACGCGGCGCGGAAGCGGGCCGAACGCACGCAACGGAAGGAACGGGGGCAGGAGATGGCGCGCTGGGCACTGGTCGTCCAGGAGACGGTGGGCATGGGCCAGGATCGGATCTGGGGGAGCAAGGTGCTCGCCGAGGTCGAGGGAACCCGCGAGGAGGCCGTCGAGGAGCTCAAGCGGCTCGTTCCCTCCTGCACTCCGGAGCACCCCTTCAACAGCCGACGGCGGACGCTGCTCCGCGACGGGGACGCCTACCTGCTGATCTCGCAGGGGAGCATGCGCGACTACCAGTGCGTGTTCAAGGTGTGGGAGCTGCTGTGGGACAGCAAGCGGCCGGAAGTACAGGCGGAGCGGCTGTCCGGAGAGCCGGGGGCGGGGCCGGGCGAGGACCGCTGACGGCAGACCGGCGGACAAGCGACGGCCGACAGACGACACACGAGAGACGAGAGACGAGAGACAACAGATCACAGCTGACAGATTTCAAATTCTGTCAGCTGTCACACCACCCCGCAGAGCCGCAGCAGCGCCGTCGTCGCCGCGCCCGCGACGACCACCGCCGGGAACGGCGCCCGGCGCAGCGCGAGCACCCCCGCGACCAGTACGCCCATCGGCCGGGCCCAGCCGGCGAAGCCGTGTCCCTGGGTCAGCGCACCGGTCGCGATCAGGGCCATCAGCAGGACCGCCGCCGCGACGGCCAGCAGGTGCCGCAGCCGCTCCGAGAGGGCCAGCCGGCCCGCGAGCAACGGCCCGGCCAGACGGTAGGCGTACGTTCCGGCCGCGAGCAACAGCACCGCGTACAGCGGCATCATCGGACGGCCTCCCTCTCCGGGCTCTCCGCGCCCGCCGTGTTCCGCCCGTCCGCCGCCTTCCGGCCGCCCGTCTCCCCCGCCGCCGGCCGCCCCGCGAACAGCAGCCCGACCAGGGCGAACAGCACCGGCAGTCCGGCCGGGACGAACGGCGTGGCCGCGACCGCGACCACCGCGCCCACCATCGCCGCGGTACGGGTCCGGCGGTCCGAGAGCGTGGGCAGGAGGAGCGCGAGCAGCACTGCGGGGAAGGCCGCGTCCAGGCCAAGCGCATCGGTGTCGCCGATCAGCCCGCCCGCGAGCGCGCCGAGCAGCACCGAGATGTTCCAGACCACGAACAGCGCGATCCCGCAGAGCCAGTACACGGCCCGGCGCCGGCGCGGCTCGCTCTGCTGCAGGACGAAGGCGGCGGTCTCGTCCGTGATCAACTGTGCCCCCACCAGCCGCCGCCACCAGGGGCCGTCGAGGACGTCGGCCACCGTGAAGCCGAAGGGGAGCAGCCGGGCGTTGAGCACCAGTCCGGTGGCGACCGCGGCAAGGGCGCCACCGCCGGAGAGCACCACGCCGACCGCCGCGAACTGGGAGCCGCCGGCGAACACCAGGACGGAGAGGGCGATCGGCACCCAGAGGGGCAGACCGCCGGAGACGCTGATCGCGCCGAAGGAGACGCCGACGAGGGCGTCGGCCAGGCAGACCAGAGCGATGTCCCGGAAGGTGGCACGCTCCAGTGTTCGAAGTAGCGAACGCATGTTCATTAGACTGAACCGACCAGGAGGCGTTCGTCAAGGCGAACAGGTGGACCGACAGATCGAACGAAAGTCGATGGAGCCGGCCATGGCAGCATGAACGGCGGCATCAGCCGCAGCGGAGCCGGACGAAGGGGCCAGGAGGAAACGTGAGTGGCAAGCATGAGTGACCTGACCACCCCGGAAACGGGCCCAGGCGGCTCCGACGCCAGCGATCACGGCAGCGGCGACAACGGCGGCACCAGCACCGGCACCGGCGGCGGCGCCGAGCTGATCGGCCAGATCGCCGCCTCGATCCGGCGCGAGCGCGAGCGCAGCGGGCTGTCGATGGCCGAACTGGCCCGGCGCGCGGGCATCGCCAAGTCCACGCTGTCCCAGCTGGAGTCGGGCGCGGGCAACCCCAGCGTGGAGACGCTCTGGGCGCTCGGGGTCGCGCTGAACGTGCCGTTCAGCCGGTTCGTCGACCCGCCGCGCCCGGCGGTCAAGGTGATCCGGGCCGGCGAGGGCCCGGTGACCCACTCCGAGCGCGCCGACTACGCCGCCACCGTGCTCTCCTCCTGCCCGCCCAACGCCCGGCGCGACATCTACCGGATCGAGGCGCAGCCGGGCGAGACCAGGGCCTCCGATCCCCACATGCCCGGCACCGTCGAGCACGTGATGATCGGCGCCGGGCGGGCGCTGGTCGGGCCGACCGAGGCGCCGGTCGAGCTGGGCCCGGGCGACTACGTCAGCTACCCGGGCGACACTCCGCACGTGTTCCGCGCCCTGGCGCCGGCCACCCTCGCGGTGATCGTCATGGAACACATCTGACGCACTCGCCCGACGCATCGTCAGGCACCGGGCTGTGCCGCGCTCCGGCTACTTCAACAGCCCGTCCAGGAAGGGGTTTCCGAACACCCGGTACGGGTCGTGGCGGTCCAGGACGGCGACCGCCTCGTCCCAGCCGGGCCCGCCGCCGGCCCGCAGGCTGTCTGGGATGACCCGCCCGAGGAGGTCGGGGTCGGACCAGGCGGCGTCATCGGTGTACGCCCAGCCCTTGGACCACTCGACCCGCAGGCCGGCCCGGGTGCCGTCGAAGGTGCGCAGCAGCCACTGCTCCAACTCCCGGGCGAAGCGTTCCAGTCCGGGGGTTCCGGGGAAGGCGAGGACGTCCAGCCAGACCGCCGTGTCCCACTCGGGGCGGTCGTCGCGCGGGCGCAGTGCGGACAGCAGCGGCGGCCGGGCGCCGGGGACGCCGGAGGAGGCCGGGTCGTCCAGCCCGGTGGCCCGGATCTCCACCGCGCCGTTCACCGGGAATTCCCCCCTGGCCTGGTAGGTGGCGAGCGACTCCCGGTAGTAGGCCGCGAATTCGCTGACCACCCACTGGAGGTCGGCACGCCTGGTGAGGATCGCGTAGCCATTGGCGGTGACCCGCAGGGTGGTCGGCCGGACGTACTGGAGCAGGGTGCGCGAGGGGCCCCAGAGATCGGACCGCAGGCCGCCGGCGAGCAGGTGGGTGAGCACCTCGCCGCTGAGCAGCCGGCGCAGCAGGGCGCCGGAGAGCAGGACCTCCGTGATGTCGCCGGTCAGTCCCACCTTCGCGACCAGGTACTGGAGTTGGCCGAACAGTGGGGCCGACGCCCAGGCGCCGGTGACGATCTCACCGGCGAGCCGCGCGACCGGTTCCGGCAGGTTGTCCGAGAAGGGGTAGTTGTAGGGGTGGTCGACGGACAGCGAGGCGAGCGGTTTGTCCGGGGTGACGCTCCAGGTCTTGAGCCAGGGGTACTCGGTGTAGGCGAACCAGATCGCCTCGACCCGGCCGTCGCGTTCCACGAAGTCGGCGAAGGTGCGCGGGCCTCCCCCGGCACCGCCGAGGACGCCGCCCAGTACTCCCCCGAGCACCCCGCCCAGCACCCCGCCGAGCTCGCCGTCCCCGCCCGTCCCCGCGCCGGGGCCCGGGCGGGCGAAGAGTTCGCCCGCCGGGATGTCGAGCCGGCTGACGCAGCGCAGCGGCCGGTCGGCGCCGGCCCGCAGCACCACCTCGGTGAGGAAGGCGCGGCCCAGGTGCACCAGGAAGGCGGCGCTGTCGGCCTCGGAGCGCTCGAAGGTGCGCAGCGTGTAGCGGCCGGCGGCCGGGTCGAGGACGACGGCGGTGAGCCGGACGACCTGGTTGCTGACCGAGCCGTAGCCGTGGCCCTCCGGCCGCACCTCCCCGGCGGCCGGCAGCGCGGTGCCGTGGCCGCCGATGGCGAGCACGCCGCCGACGGTGATCTCACCGGGCGCCGGGCAGGCGGTCAGGCCGAGGCCGCGGTCGGCCAGGTGGGCGAGCAGGGCCTCCATGGTGGCGCCGGTCTGCACCCGGACGGTGTCGGGCGAGTCGGCGCTGATCGCGGTGAGGTGCCGGCTGGTGTCCACCAGCAGGACCCGGGCGCTCTCCGGGGTGCCGGCGGCCACGGTGAGCGGCGCCCAGGTGTGCCGGTAGCCGGAGGCGCGCAGCCGCCAGCCCTTGGCGTGCGCCCAGTCGGCGAGGGCCGGGACCTCCTCGGGGGTGCGGGGCGCGCAGGTCCACAGCTGGTCGGTACGGATCTCGCCGGACCAGTTCTGGAAGACCCGCTGGTAGAGCTCGGTGCCGGCGGGCAGCCCGGGCGGTACGGGCGTGGCGGCCTCGGCGCTGTCCGGGCCGATGGTGCCGCGCAGCAGCCAGGCCGCACCGCCGAGTGCCGCCGACGCGCCCAGCAGCCGCCGGCGGGTGAGACCGCCGCCGGCGCCCCGCCCCGCACCCTGGCGATCGTCCGCCGGAGCCGTCGGGGGAGTGTTCGCGGGGGCGTCCACCGGGGCGCTCGTCGGGACCATCCCCTCCGTGGCGGCCCCGTCACCCGTTCCGCCCATCGGACCGTGTCCTGCGGTCATCCGTCCGTCCGCCCCTCGCGCTGGTTCCCCCCGGGCCGGGCTGCGGCGATCCGGGTCCGGCCGGAGTCCGCCCGGCCCGGTCTGGAGCGTACGAAGGGGCGCACGGCAGTTTGAAGCGCCCGCCGGGGATCTCACTCCTTCGAGTGAGATCGACCCGATCGGCGCCAGGAGCCCCGCCCGTCTGCCCCGTACCCCGCCCGAAGGCTGTTGCCCACGTCCTCGGCGGGCGCATAGGTTGATCATCGACACCCCACCTCACGCCACCCCACCGCCGGAGGCTCCGCCGTGTCCTCGACCGCGACCGCGTCGCTGACCGTCACCGCCGCCCAGCCCCGCTGCGCGGCCGCCCACCGTCCGGACACCGTGTCCGAGAACGTCGCCCTGCACGCCGCGGCGGTCCGGGAGGCGGGCACCCGGCTGGTGGTGTTCCCCGAGCTGTCGCTGACCGGCTACGACCTGGCCGCACCGGCCGTCGACCCGGCGGACGCCCGCCTCGCCCCCCTGGTGGCCGCCTGCGCCGAGGCCGGTGCCGTCGCCCTGGTCGGGGCGCCGGTCGCCGAGACCGACGGTCGCGAGTCCATCGCCACGCTGGCGGTCACCGGGGACGGCGCCCAGGTCGTCTACCGGAAGATGCGCCTGCACGGCGCCGAGGTCGAGCGCTTCGCCCCCGGCGAGAAGCCCGCCGTCCTGGAGCTGGACGGCCTGCGGCTCGGCCTGGCCGTCTGCGCGGACGCCGCCGACCCGGCGCACGCCGCGGAGACCGCCGCGCTCGGCATCGACGCCTACGTCGCCTCCACCCTCTACGGGCCCGGTGCCGCCCAGGCCGAACGTCGGGACGGCCACTTCCGAGACCGGGCCGCCGCCCACGGGGTGTGGTGCGTGCTCTCGACCTCCGCCGGCGCCACCGGCGAGTACCCGGACAGCTCGGGCGGTTCCGGTGTCTGGGCCCCGGGCGGCGACCTCGTGGTCCAGGCCGGCACCGCGCCGGGCGAACTGGTCCGCGTCGAGCTTCCCGGGCGGTAGGCACCCGGGGCGGTGGCTGCCAGACCGGGTAGGCGCCCGGCCGGAAGGCATCCGGCCGGTAGGCACCCGGCCTGAACCCGGTTCACCCGGGCCGGAGGCCGGGCCGTCCCGGCCGGAAACCGGATCACCCCGACCGGAAATACCCGGGCCCCCTCCGCGGCTGTGGTGATCGGAGATCCGTTCCGGGCCGGTCCGGCCCGTACAGGAGGTGCAGCGCGCGATGGGTGGCCAGCAGGAACAGCCGCAGGAGTACCGGATCGAGCACGACTCGATGGGCGAGGTCCGGGTGCCGGCCGACGCGAAGTGGCAGGCGCAGACGCAGCGGGCGGTGGAGAACTTCCCGGTGTCCGGCCAGCGGCTGGAGCGGGCGCACATCGCCGCGCTGGCCCGGATCAAGGCCGCCGCGGCCCGGGTGAACGCCCGGCTCGGGGTGCTGGAGGAGGAGACGGCGGAGGCGATCGCGGCGGCGGCCGAGGAGGTCGCGGAGGGGCGCTGGGACGACCAGTTCCCGGTGGACGTGTTCCAGACCGGTTCGGGCACCTCGTCCAACATGAACACCAACGAGGTGATCGCCACCCTGGCCGGGGAGCGGCTGGGCCGGCCCGTCCACCCGAACGACCACGTCAACGCCAGTCAGTCGTCCAACGACGTCTTCCCGTCCTCGATCCACATCGCCGCCACGGCCGCCGTCACCCACGACCTGGTCCCGGCGCTGGAGCACCTCGCGGAGGCGCTGGAGCGCAAGGCCGCCGAGTTCGCCCGGGTCGTCAAGTCGGGCCGCACGCACCTGATGGACGCCACGCCCGTCACGCTCGGCCAGGAGTTCGGCGGCTACGCGGCGCAGGTGCGGCACGGGCGGGAGCGGCTGCTGGCCACCCTCCCGCGGGTGGCCGAACTCCCGCTCGGCGGCACGGCGGTGGGCACCGGCATCAACACCCCGCCCGGGTTTCCGGCGGCCGTCATCGCCGAGGTCGCCCGCGCCACCGACCTGCCGCTGACCGAGGCCAGGAACCACTTCGAGGCCCAGGGCGCGCGGGACGCCCTGGTCGAGCTGAGCGGTCAACTGCGCACGGTCGCGGTCGGGTTCACGAAGATCGCGAACGACCTGCGGTGGATGGGGTCCGGTCCGCGCACCGGGCTCGGAGAGATCAACCTGCCGGATCTCCAGCCCGGTTCGTCGATCATGCCGGGCAAGGTGAACCCGGTGCTGCCCGAGGTGGTGCTGATGGTGGCCGCCCAGGTGGTGGGCAACGACGCGACGGTGACGCTGGCGGGCGCGAGCGGCAACTTCGAGCTGAACGTGATGCTCCCGGTGATCGCCCGCAACGTGCTGGAGTCGGTGCGGCTGCTCGCCAGCAGCGCCCGGCTGCTGGCCGACCGGACGGTCGACGGCATCACCGCCAACGTCGAACGGGCGCGGGAGTACGCGGAGTCCTCGCCCTCGGTGGTGACCCCGCTGAACCGCCACATCGGGTACGAGGAGGCCGCGAAGGTCGCCAAGCAGGCGCTGGCCGAGCGCAAGACGATCCGTCAGGTGGTGCTGGAGCGCGGCTACCTGGAGCAGGGGCTGCTCACCGAGGAGCAGTTGGACGAGGCCCTGGACGTGCTGCGGATGACGCACCCGTGAGCCGCTGACGCGCCCCTGAACGGCCGGGGCGCCCCTGCGGATGACGGCGCTCCTCGGCGGAGGACGGCGCCCGGCGCGCGGGTGGCGCCCCTGCCGGGGCGTGCGCCGGGGCGCGGCGGGCGTCAGGCCCTCCGCGCCCCGGCACGGGCTGCGGGGAAGATCAGCCCTTGGCGCGGCCGGCCCGGCCGCGCCGCATCGACGCTCCGTTCGACGTCATGGTCGCCATCGAGATCGCCGCGAGGCCGAGCAGGAACATGACGGCACCCGCGATGACGCAGGTCACGATGTTCTTGCCGACCGCGACGGACCCGGAGACGGCCCATGGGGAGATGATCGTCCAGACACCGAGCGCGGCGGCCGCCCAGGCCCGCGCGTGGGTGCGTTCGTAGGCCGATCCGTAGCCGGCCATCAGGGCCGTGTAGGCCAGACCCACGATCAGGCAGGTCACGGTCAGGGTGCTGAACGCGGTGAAGCCGACGATCCATGGCGATGCCGCCAGGAAGAGGCCGGCCAGGACCGCCAGGGCTTCGATGCCCTGGGCGCGGGGGGTCGACGTGACCCGCTCGTAACGTTCGCGCAGTTCGACGATGTCCGGATGGTGCTCCATGCCCGTCGTCGGGATATGGGTTGCCACCGATACCACCTCCTGTGGTCGGAACCGGTCGGAACCGGTAAGGCGCTTGCCCCGTACCCATTCTGGCGCCTATCTAACGTTTTGCACCTGTTGACCGGGAATGACCGATAACCATCCGATCACGCCGGTGACCTGTGTCTCAACCGCCCGGGCCGCCATTGCCTATGCAACTCGTTGCATAGCAGGATGCGAGCCATGGCACTGGAGCACGCGATCCTCGTCTCACTGCTGGAGCAGCCCGGCTCCGGCTACGAGCTCGCCCGGCGGTTCGACCGCTCGATCGGACGCTTCTGGACCGCCACCCACCAGCAGATCTACCGGGTGCTGCGGCGGATGGAGGCGGACGGCTGGGTGGCCGCACAGGAGGTCCCCCAGGACGGGCGCCCGGACAAGAAGGTGTACTCGGCGGCCGAGGCCGGACGGACCGCGCTGGCCGGCTGGCTGCGCGAACCGGTCGAGCCGGAGACCGTCCGGCACGAGCTCGCGGTCAAGATCCGGGCCGCCGCCTTCGACGACCCGGCCGCCCTGGTCTCCGAGGTCGAGCGGCACCGCGAGAGCCATGCCGCCCTGCTCGCCCGCTACCTGCACGGCGAGCAGCGGGACTTCCCGGACGCCACCGCGCTCGACGCCCGGCAGCAGCTGCAGCACGTGGTGCTGCGCGGCGGCATCGAGTACGAGCGGATGACGCTCGCCTGGCTCGACGACGTGCTCGCCACCCTCCGCCGGCTCGCCGCCGACCGGCCCTCCTGACGGCCGCGCCCTGGACGGCCGCCCGGCCGTCCAGGCCGTTCCCGCCGCCGCACCGCCCTCTCCGTACCCTCGACCCCGGGAGCCCCTCGATGCTCTTCAACCCGCGTAGCTACGACCCCGCACAGTTCGACGAGCCGACCCGCCGGCTGCTGCGCGCGACGGTGGACTGGTTCGAGTCCCGCGGCAAGAAGGCGCTGATCGACACCTACATCGACCGCAGCTGGTACGCCGACTTCCTGGAGTTCGCCGCGAAGGAGGGCCTGTTCGCGGAGTTCCTGACCCCCGCCGCGGCCGACCCCGACAAGCGCTGGGACACCGCGCGGATCGCCGAGCTGAACGAGATCCTCGGCTTCTACGGCCTCGGCTACTGGTACACCTGGCAGGTCACCATCCTGGGCCTCGGCCCGGTCTGGCAGAGCGGCAACGAGGCCGTCCGCGCCCGCGCCGCCAAGCTCCTCGCCGAAGGCCACGTGATGGCCTTCGGCCTCTCCGAGCGCACCCACGGCGCCGACATCTACTCCACCGACATGATCCTCACCCCGGACGGCGAGGGCGGCTTCACCGCGACCGGCTCCAAGTACTACATCGGCAACGGCAACGTGGCCGGCCTGGTCTCGGTGTTCGGCCGCCGCTCGGACGTCGAAGGCCCGGAGGGCTACGTCTTCTTCGCCGCCGACAGCCGTCACGACGCGTACCACCTGGTCAAGAACGTGGTGAACGCGCAGATGTACGTCAGCGAGTTCCGCCTGGAGGACTACCCGGTGCGTGCCGAGGACGTGCTGCACACCGGTCAGGCCGCCTTCGACGCCGCGCTCAACACCGTCAACGTCGGCAAGTTCAACCTGTGCACCGCCTCGATCGGCATCTGCGAGCACGCGATGTACGAGGCCGTCACGCACGCCCACAACCGGATGCTGTACGGCAAGCGGGTCACCGACTTCCCGCACGTCAAGCGGGAGTTGACCGACGCCTACGTCCGCCTGGCGGCGATGAAGCTGTTCAGCGCGCGGGCCGTGGACTACTTCCGCACCGCCTCCCCCGAGGACCGCCGCTACCTGCTGTTCAACCCGATGACCAAGATGAAGGTCACCACCGAGGGCGAGAAGGTCATCGACCTGATGTGGGACGTCATCGCGGCCAAGGGCTTCGAGGCGGACACCTACTTCGACAAGGCCGCGAAGGACATCCGCGGCCTGCCGAAGCTGGAGGGCACCGTCCACGTCAACCTGGCGCTGATCCTCAAGTTCATGGGCAACTACCTGTTCGCCCCGGCCGACTACGCGCCGGTGCCGACCCGCCTCGACGCCACCGACGACGCCTTCCTGTTCCAGCAGGGCCCGGCCCGCGGCCTCGGCGCGATCCGCTTCCACGACTGGCGCACCGCCTACGACCGCCACGCCGGGCTGCCCAACGTCGCCCGCTTCCGCGAACAGGCCGACGGCTTCTGCGCGTTGCTGCTCCAGAACGCGCCGAGCAAGGAGCAGCAGGCGGACCTGGACTTCCTGCTGGAGATCGGACAGCTGTTCGCGCTGATCGTCTACGGCCAGCTGGTGCTGGAGCAGGCCGAGTTGACCGGCCTGACCGCCTCCGAGCACGGCGGCGACGTGCTGGACCGGATCTTCGACGCGCTGGTCCGCGACTTCTCGGCGCACGCCACCGAGCTGCACGGCAAGGCCTCGGCCACCGAGGAGCAGGCCGCCTGGGCGCTGGCGAACGTCCGGCGCCCGGTCGCCGACGCGGCGCGGGACGCCCGGGTCTGGGCGCAGGTCGAGGCGCTCTCCGGCGCGTACGAGATGCGGCCGTAAGGCCCGGACGGCAAGACCCCGGGGGTGCCGGTCGGCGGGCCGGCACCCCCGGTTCGCTTTCTCCGGGTCGACCCGGTCGTTCAACGACCACGGATGGACCGGCCGTTCGTCGCTCCGGATCGGCCCGCTCGTTCAACGCGCCGGTCCGGTGAGGACGTTCAGCGCTCCGGATTGGCCCGATCGTCGCCGAGACCCATGTCGCGGGCCCGGGCGACCGCCTCGGCACGGGTGGCGACGTGCAGCTTCTCGAAGATGTGGGTGATGTGGTTGCGGACGGTCTTCTCCGCGACCACCAGCTCCCGGGCGATCCGCCGGTTGTCCAGCCCGCGCGCGACCAGGTCCAGCACCTCGGCCTCGCGGGTGGTGAGTTCGGGGAAGAGCTGTCCCGCCTCGCGCATCTTCGCGCCGGCCAGCAGGGCGGTGATCCGTCCGGCCACCTCGCCGCCGAACACCGCGCCGCCCGCCGCGACCGTCCGCACCGCGTGCAGCACCTCCTCCCGCCCGGCCCCCTTGACCAGGTAGCCGCGCGCGCCCGCCTGGAGGGCGGCCAGCAGGTTGCCGTCGTCGTCCGACATGGTCAGCATCAGTACCGGCGGCGGCGCCTCCTGGGTGGCGAGCTGCCGGACGGCCTCCAGCCCGGAGCCGTCGGGCAGTGAGAGGTCCATGATCACCACGGTCGGGCGGTGCCGGGCGACCGCCTCCGGGACGTCGGCGACCCGCTCGGCCTCGGCGACCACCAGGACGCCCTCGGCGCTCTCCAGCGCCGCCTTGAGCCCCTCCCGGAAGAGCGGGTGGTCGTCGACGATCAGCACACGGACGGACGGGCTGCCGCCCGGGTACGCGGGCGCCACCGGTTGTTCTTCATCCACCCGGCCGACACTATCAGCGGCTATCCCGTGACTTTCCGTGACAGGCTCGCGGAGTCCTCAGCGTGTCGGGCCGGAGCGGACCGGGACGGGCCCGAACGCGCGGGGCCCGGCGCGGCTGCGACCGCCCGAGCCGCCGGCGGAGGTGGGGGTGGGGGTGGGGGTGGGGATGGAGGTGGCCAACAGGCCCAGGTCACAGAGAACAGACGACAACCGACAGATGACAGATTTTGAAATCTGTCATCTGTCGGTTGTCATGGATGGGTTGTCGCGGGCCGAGCGTCCGGCTCTCTTCTTCTAGGGACCGATCGAGGCCGATCGCTCCGGCCTCAACTCTGCGGACCGGCCTGCCCCGAGCGCATGGGCCTGCTGCCCCACTCCGGCCCCAGAACCGCGCCGGGAGCGCCGACGCGACCCAGCACCGCGGCGACCGGTCCGCGCCGGCCGGCCCGGAGGCCATACCGCTCCCCCGCCCGGACGTAGACCAGGTCTCCTGCGAGCAGCGGTACTTCACCGAGCTCGCCGAGGAAGGCGGCGGCCCCGGAGAGGACCACCAGGAAGGCGTCGGCGGCCCGGTCCGTGTACGGCCCGCAGATGCCGTCCTGGTCGAGCCGCACGGCGCCCACCTCCACCTGCCGCCAGCTCGCGGCGGGCGCGGAGCTCGACCGCTGGATCGGGACGGCGGCCCGGAGCGGGGCGGGCCGGACGGTGAGCACGGTGGTCGGCGCGCCGCGGACGGCGGAGATCCGGCAGGAGGTGCCGGGCCGGTGGTGCAGCGCCTCGCCCGGGGAGAGGATCCGACCGGCCGCGAACAGCCGGCCGGAGAGCACCACGGTCACCGACTCGACGGACTCGTAGGGGAGTTGTTCGACCTGGACGCCCGGCGGCAGCGCCTCGACGGTCAGTCCGGCGCGGATGGCCGGCCGCTGCTCCGGGTCGATCAGCCGCTGGAACGCGGGGGCGGTGCGGGGGACCGCGGCGGGGACGAGTATCAAGAGGACTCCTCTGGCGAGGACTGGCGGGACCGGTCAGGGCCGGTCGCGTCGGACGGCGCGGCGTCGGGCCAGGGCGGCCCGGGTGCCGGCGCGGTGCCGCGGTACGGCGAGGGTCAGGCAGAGCAGTTCCGCGCCGAGCGGCCCGGCTTCGAGGTGCAGGGTGCGGCCGCGGCGGGCCAGCAGCAGGTCGCCTTCGGAGGCCAAGTGGTCCGGTTCGTTCGACAGTTGACCGACGACGGCGGCACCGCGCAGCACGTGCAGCACGGTCTCGGCGTCGGGCCGGCCAGGCAGCACGTGGTGGGCGCCCGGGCTCAGCCGCAGGTGGTCGAAGGCCTCGCAGGCGCTGGCGAGCATCGGGCTCCGGGCGAGGGAGCGGATCCGTACGCGTTCGCCGTTCGGACCGATGACGACCATGGCCGCGCCGGTGTCGGTGGTGACGATCACCTGGGGTCACCTTCTTCGGGAGAGGCTTCGGGCGGGTATGCGAAGGAGGCGGGGACGGCCAGCAGGGCGTGGAAGTACTCCAGCCCGGCCGTCCCGGCGGTCAGGACGGTCCGCGAGCCGAGCGGCAGCACGACCGCGGTGCCCTCGACCAGCGGCAGGCCGGCGTCGGCGCGCTCCGGATGGTCCGGGTGCACGGCGTCCTCGGGCGGTTCGGCGAGCCCGGAGCCGGCCGTGACGTAGAGCGCGTGCTCGACGCCGTCGGCGGCCACTTCGGTGCTCCGGCCCGGGTCGAGTCGTTGCAGGCCGACACCGCGCAGCGGTCCGGCGAGCAGGCGGCCGGGGTCGACGGCGCCTCGGCGGCGCAGGTCGGTGATGACGGTGCCCGACATGACGGGCGCTCCTTCCGGTCGCGGGCGGGCTCTGCGGTCCGCCTCTGCGGTCAACCGTGCGCCGCCCGTTGTCCCGGTCACACGGGGGTGTCGTCCCGTCCGGATCCCGATCCGTTCCCGCCCCGATCCCGGTCGGCTCCCGGTCGGCTCCCGGTCGGCTCCCGGTCGGCTCCCGGTCGGCTCCCGGTCGGCTCCCGCCCAGCGTCCCGGTCTCCCGCCCCGCGTCTCGGCCCGCCCGCGCCCACCCCGCGCGACCGGCCCCGTCCCTGCCCGCGCCCGGCGGTCCTCCGCGACCGCCCAGACCCGGCCGGAACGACGTACGGTGGAACCGGAGGCCGTGTCATGCACGTCACCGGAACCCACTTCACCCGCTTCGCCGACCGCACCGAGGCAGGCCGTCGACTGGCCGCCCGGCTCGGCCACCTGGCCGACCCCGACACCGTGGTCGTGGCGCTGCCGCGGGGCGGCGTACCGGTGGCCGCCGAGGTCGCCGCGGCGCTCGGCGCGCCACTGGACATCTGCGTGATCCGCAAGCTCGGCGTGCCCTACCAGCCCGAGCTCGGCATGGGGGCGATCGGCGAGGACGGCGTCCGGGTGCTGAACGACCAGGTCATCCGGTTCTCCTCGGTCACCGACGGGCAACTGGCCGAGGTGGAGCGGCTGGAGCGCGCCGAGCTGGCGCGCCGGGCCCGCCGCTACCGCGGCGGCCGGCCGCCCACCGACCTGCGCGGACGCACCGTGGTGGTGGTGGACGACGGCATCGCCACCGGGTCCACCGCCCGGGCGGCCTGCCAGATCGTCCGGGAGCGCGGCGCGGACCGGGTGGTGCTCGCGGTGCCGGTCGCGCCCGCGGACTGGGTCGAGCGCCTCGGCGACGTCGCCGACGAGCTGGTCTGCGTCGACACGCCGTCCCCGTTCTACGCGATCGGCGAGTTCTACGCCGACTTCTCGCAGACCGAGGACGAGGAGGTGCTGCGGCTGCTGGCCGAGGCCCGCGACGACCCGCCCGCGGGCTCGTCCGGGGTGGACCGCGAGCTGCTGCTGCCCGTCGCCGGGGTCCGTCTGGCCGGCCGGCTGACCGTCCCGGCCGGCGCGCGCGGGGTCGTCGTCTTCGCGCACGGCAGCGGCAGCGGCCGGCACAGCCCGCGCAACCGGCGGGTCGCCGAGTACCTGAACCGCACCGGGCTGGCCACGCTGTTGTTCGACCTGCTCACCGAGGCCGAGGAGGCCGACCGGCGGAACGTGTTCGACGTGGCGATGCTGGGCGGCCGGCTGACCGCCGTCGCCCGGCGGCTGGGCACGGCGGAGGACGCCCCGGACACCGCCGTGCCCGAGACCCGGGGCCTGCCGCTCGGTCTGTTCGGCGCCAGCACCGGGGCCGCGGCCGCGCTGCACACCGCCGCGGAGCTGGGCTCCGCCGTGCGCGCCGTGGTCTCCCGGGGCGGCCGCCCGGACCTCGCCGCACCCGACACGCTGGCCCAGGTCCGCGCGCCGACGCTGCTCGTCGTCGGCTCCCTGGACCCCACCGTGCTGGACCTCAACCGGCGGGCCCGGAGCCGGCTGCGCTGCGAGACCGCGCTGGCGGTGGTGCCGCACGCGAGCCACCTGTTCGAGGAGCCGGGGACGCTGGACCGGGTCGCCGAGCTGGCCTCGGACTGGTTCCTCCGCCACCTCCCGCGCCCCGTCGGCCCCGGAAGTGCCTGACCGTCCCATTGCACAGTCTTCGGGCATCACTCCCGGTCGGCAGCACATTTTGCGCAGCCGACAGCGGGATTTTCTGATCAGCTTGTACACATTGAGCAGTCAGAATCCGACCTGTTGCCCAACCACCCCGACAGGAGCAAGCTCTCCGCAACCACACCGCCCACCCCGTTCGGTGCGGTCGCGATCCAGCGGATGCCTCGACGGCGAGGCCCGAAGTGGAGGAACGAGCGATGACCCCGCAGACCCACGCCCTTGAGTTGACCCCCGAGGAGCGCGAGGCCGGTCTTGACGCCGACCAGCTGCGCCGCCTCGTCGGCCTCGTCGAGCACGACGCGGCCGCCGACCCGTTCCCGGTGACGGCGCAGGACGCGGTCGTCTTCGTGGTCGGCAACGCCACCCAGACGGCGCAGTTCTACCAGGTCGTCTTCGGCATGGAGCTGGTCGCCTACTCCGGCCCGGAGACCGGCCGTCGGGACCGCAAGTCGTACGTGCTCCGCTCGGGCTCCTGCCGCTTCGTGATCAAGGGCGGCGTCCAGCCGGACAGCCCGCTGCTGGACCACCACCGCCGTCACGGCGACGGCGTCGTCGACCTCGCCCTGGAGGTCCCGGACGTCGACAAGTGCATCGAGCACGCCCGCGCGTCCGGCGCCACCGTGCTGGAGGAGCCGAACGACGTCTCGGACGAGAACGGCACCGTGCGCCGCGCGGCCATCGCCACCTACGGCGAGACCCGCCACACCCTGATCGACCGCTCCCGCTACCACGGCCCGTACCTGCCGGGCTACGTCGTCGCGGAGAGCCGGGTCACCCACCCGGAGGGCTCGCCCAAGCGCCTCTTCCAGGCCCTCGACCACGCCGTCGGCAACGTCGAGCTGGGCCGGATGGACGAGTGGGTGGCGTTCTACAACCGCGTGATGGGCTTCGTGAACATGGCCGAGTTCGTCGGCGACGACATCGCCACCGACTACTCCGCGCTGATGTCCAAGGTCGTCGCCAGCGGCAACCACCGGGTGAAGTTCCCGCTCAACGAGCCGGCCGTCGCCAAGAAGAAGTCCCAGATCGACGAGTACCTGGAGTTCTACACCGGCCCCGGCTGCCAGCACATGGCGCTCGCCACCAACGACATCCTCACCACCGTGGACGTGCTGCGGGCGCGCGGCGTGGAGTTCCTCGCCACCCCGGACGCCTACTACGACGACCCGGAGCTGCGCGAGCGGATCGGCAAGGTCCGGGTGCCGATCGAGGAGCTGAAGAAGCGCGGCATCCTGGTCGACCGCGACGAGGACGGCTACCTGCTGCAGATCTTCACCAAGCCGATCGGCGACCGCCCCACCGTCTTCTACGAGTTCATCGAGCGGCACGGTTCGCTCGGCTTCGGGAAGGGCAACTTCAAGGCGCTCTTCGAGTCCATCGAGCGCGAGCAGGACCGACGCGGCAACCTGTGAGCGTCGACGGGATCCGACGATCGGGTGGCCGACCAACGGGTCTCCGACGAGCGGGTCTCCGACGAGCTGGTCTCTGACGAGCGGATCTCTGCCAAACGGTCGAGGAGGACCACGGAGATGGCGTACTACCGGCAGCTGGGCAGCATCCCGCCCAAGCGGCACACCCAGCACCGCACCCCCGAAGGCGGGCTGTACTACGAGGAGTTGATGGGCGAGGAGGGGTTCTCCTCGGACTCCTCGCTGCTCTACCACCGGGGCATCCCCTCGGCGGTGGTCAACGCGGTGCCCTGGGAGCTGCCGGACCAGTCCACGGTGCCCAACCACCCGCTCCTCCCCCGTCACCTCAAGCTGCACGAGCTGTTCGCGGACCAGGACTGGAAGTCCGCGGACGTCGTCGGCAGCCGTCGGCTGGTCCTCGGCAACGGCGACGTGCGGATCTCGTACGTCGCCGCCGGGGCCCCGAGCGAGCTCTACCGCAACGGACTCGGCGACGAGTGCGTGTACGTGGAGTCCGGCTCCGGCACGGTCGAGACGGTCTTCGGCTCGATCGAGGTCGGGCAGGGCGACTACGTGATCATCCCGCGCGCCACCACCCACCGCTGGGTGCCGGCCGGCGACGAGCCGCTGCGCGCGTACTGCATCGAGGCGAACAGCCACATCACCCCGGTCAAGCGCTACCTCTCCAAGTACGGGCAGCTGCTGGAGCACGCGCCGTACTGCGAACGGGACTTCCGCGGACCGGTCGGCCCGCTGGTCGTCGACGCCCCCGGGGACGTCGACGTGCTGGTCAAGCACCGCGGACCGAACGGGATCGCGGGTACCCGCTACACGGTGCCGCACCACCCCTTCGACGTGGTCGGCTGGGACGGCTGCCTGTACCCGTACGCCTTCAACATCAGGGACTTCGAGCCGATCACCGGCCGGATCCACCAGCCGCCGCCGGCCCACCAGGTGTTCGAGGGCAACGGCTTCGTGATCTGCAACTTCGTTCCGCGCAAGGTGGACTACCACCCGCTGGCGATCCCGGTGCCGTACTACCACGCCAACGTGGACAGCGACGAGGTCATGTTCTACTGCGGCGGCGACTACGCGGCCCGCAAGGGCTCCGGCATCGGCCAGGGCTCGATCTCGCTGCACCCCGGCGGGCACACCCACGGGCCGCAGCCCGGGGCGTACGAGCGCAGCATCGGCGCGGAGTTCTTCGACGAGCTGGCCGTCATGGTGGACACCTTCCGCCCGCTGGAACTCGGCGAGGGCGGCCGGGCCGTCGAGGACGGCGACTACGCCTGGACCTGGGCCGGTCGGGGGCCCGGGCGATGAGCGCACTGCCTACGGGGGGCTCGGCCCCGGGCGGGATTCCCGGTGCGCCCCCGGGCACGATCCCCGAGCTGTTCCGCGGGCTGTTCGACGACGCGGCGGTGTTCCCTCCCGGGAACCTGCCGGTCGTCGAGGCGGTGCCCGCGCACCGCGTGCACCGCGCGGCCTGGTACGCCGAGGCGGTCGGCCCCTTCCTCTGCGGAGCCGGCCGGGTGGGCGAGCTGGCCGGGGCGGTCTCGAACTCGCCGGCGGCCGCGGGCCCTTCCGCTTCCCCGGGTACCCCGGCGGTGACGGCCGCCGCGACAGCGGGGGACCCGGCGGGGGCGGACGGCAGGGCGGCGGGCCACGGGCCGCTCAAGGTCGGGCTGGTGCTGCCGGGGGGCAGCACCGAGCTCGCCCCGGCGCTCGCCGCCGCCGCGCCGTTCGAGCTGGCCGGCGTCGAGCTGGCCGCCCGGGACGCCGCCGAGGCGGTGGCCGCGCTGGACCGGCTGCTGCCGCCCGACGTCCCGGCCGCCGTCGAACTTCCGCGCGAACTCCTGCGCGGGGACGCCCTGGACGCCGTCCTGGACGTGCTGGTGGACAGTCCGTACCGGGCGAAGTTCCGCACCGGCGGGCTGGTCGCCGAGGCCTTCCCGGACGAGGACGAGCTGGCCGCCTTCCTCACCGGCTGCGCGCGGCGCGGACTGCCGTACAAGTGCACGGCCGGCCTGCACAACGCCGTCCGGCACACCGATCCGGAGACCGGATTCGAGCACCACGGCTTCCTGAACGTGCTGCTGGCCGCGCAGGAGACCGACCGGGCGGCCGCCGCGGCGGTGCTGGCGGAGCGCGATGGCGAGGTGCTGGCCAAGGCGGTTCGGGCACTGACGGTCCATCAGGTTACCGTGATCCGGAACTCGTTCACCGCGTTCGGCACCTGTAGCATCGCCGATCCCCTGGGCGACCTGGCCGCGCTCGGCCTGCTGTCGTCGCCCAGTCCACTGCACCAGGAGGACCGTTGACCACCCCCCGCAGCTGGCTCGCCAGCGCCCAGGACTCGCCGTTCGGCGTGCACAACCTGCCGTACGGCGTCTTCACCGCCGCCGACCAGCCCGGGCGGCGCCGGATCGGCGTGCGCGTCGGGGACTTCGTGCTGGACGCCGGGGCGGCCGCCCGCGCGGCCGGCTCGCCGTCGGCGCTGCTGGAGGCGGACTCGCTCAACCCGCTGATGGCGGCGGGGCGTCCGGTCTGGACCCGGGTGCGGGCGGACCTGACCACCTGGCTCACCGACGAGTCCTTCCGCGAGGCGCTGTCGCCGGCTCTGGTGCCCGCCGACGAGGTGGAGCTGCACCTGCCGTTCGAGGTGGCCGACTACGTCGACTTCTACGCCTCGGAGCACCACGCCACCAACCTGGGCCGGATCTTCCGCCCGGGCTCGGAGCCGCTCACCCCCAACTGGAAGCACCTGCCGATCGGTTACCACGGGCGGGCGGGCACGGTCGTGGTCTCCGGCACGCCGGTGGTGCGGCCGCACGGGCAGCGCAAGGCACCCACCGACGCCGCGCCGGGCTTCGGGCCGTCGCGCCGGCTGGACATCGAGGCCGAGGTCGGCTTCGTCGTCGGCGCGCCGTCGGAGCTGGGCCGACCGGTCGTGCTGGACGACTTCCGCGAGCACGTGTTCGGCGTCTGCCTGCTCAACGACTGGTCGGCGCGCGACATCCAGGCCTGGGAGTACGTGCCGCTCGGCCCGTTCCTCGGCAAGTCCTTCGCGACCTCGGTCTCGCCGTGGATCGTCCCGCTGGACGCCCTGGAGCACGCCCGGGTCACCCCGCCGGAGCGCGACGTCGAGCCGCTGGCGTACCTGGACGACCGGGGCGGCGAGCCGTGGGGCCTGGACCTGGCGATGGAGGTCCGGCTGAACGGGCACCCGGTCTCCCGGCCGCCGTTCGCCACCATGTACTGGACGGCGCAGCAGCAGCTGACCCACATGACCGTCAACGGCGCCTCGCTGCGCACCGGCGACCTGTTCGCCTCGGGGACGGTCAGCGGGCCTGAGCGGGACACCCGGGGTGCGCTGATCGAGCTGACCTGGAACGGCGAGGAGCCGCTGAAGCTTCCGGACGGGTCGACCCGGACGTTCCTGGAGGACGGCGACGAGGTGTCCATCACCGCCACCGCGCCCGGGCCGGACGGCGCCGTGATCGGGTTCGGCGAGGTCACCGGGCGCGTGCGGGGTTGAGGGCGGCGCGCCGAGGCATCACGAGCGACGAATAACAGATGACGGACAACGGATGACAGCTGACAGATTTCATCATCTGTCAGCTGTCATCCGTTCGCCCACCTCTGCCCACCGCCCCGCCCCCGGTGGCACGCTCGGTCCGAACTAACTACAGCCCCGCCCCGCCGGTGGCGTCGACGACCCGCCCGGTCACCCAGCGGGCGTCGTCGGAGGCGAGGAAGGCGACGATGTCCGCGATGTCCTCCGGCTGCCCCACCCGGCCGAGCGCGGCGACCGACGCCGCGTACGCCTCCGCCTCCGCGTTGCCGCGCAGCCAGCCCGCGTTGACATCGGTGTCCACGATGCCGGGCGCGACCGAGTTCACCGTGATCCCGCGCGGGCCGAGCTGCTTGGCGAGGTTGAGGGTGAAGGTGTCCAGCGCGCCCTTGGTCGCGCCGTAGGCGATGATCTCGGGCATCGCCAGCCGGGCTGCGCCGCTGGAGACGTTGATGATCCGGCCGCCGTCCCGCAGCCGCTCCAGCCCGTGCTGCACCACGAAGAACGGCGCCCGGACGTTGACCGCGAACACCGCGTCGAAGTCCTCCTCGGTCAGCGACTCGAGGTCCGAACTGCGCCCGATGCCGGCGTTGTTCACGATGATGTCCACCCCGCCGTCCGGAGCGTGCGCCCCGATCCCGGCGTCGAAGGCCGCCCAGAGCGCGGCGGCGTCACCGTGCCGGCCGAGTTCGGCCCGCAGCGCGAACGCTCGCCCGCCGTCGGCGCGGATGCCGGCCACCACCTCCTCGGCCGCCGCCCCGTCCCGGGCGTAGCCGACGGCGACGGTGGCGCCGTCCCGCCCGAGCCGCCGGGCGATGGCCCGGCCGATCCCCCTGCTGCCGCCGGTGACCAGCGCCGTCTTGCCCCGAAGTCCGTACGCGCCCATGGCCGGGCCCCCTCCTGTTTGCACTCCGCGTCATTGTTGAGCGTTCGATCAAGAAAGACGCTAGCACACACTTCTTGAGCGAGTGCTCTAAAATTCGGCGCATGACAGAGGCGCAGAAGCCGACAGCGGCGTCCGGCAGCGGCACGACCAGCCCCGGGCCGGCCCCCCGACGCGGCCGCCCGCCGGCCTTCGACCGCGACGAGGCACTCGCCACGGCCACCCGGCTCTTCTGGCAGCACGGCTACGAGGCCACCTCGATCACCGACCTCACCAGCGCCATGGGCATCCGCCCCGGCAGCCTGTACGCGGCCTTCGGCGACAAGCGGTCGCTGTTCGAGGAGGTTGTCCGCCAGTACGGCCGCTCCCCCGTCGGCGCGTTCGCGACCGTCGCACTGGCGGAGGAGCCGACCGCGTACGGCGCCTTCGCCCGCATCCTGCGCGAGGCCGCCGCCGTCTACCCCGACCCGTCCCACCCGGCCGGCTGCCTGGTGATCTCCGCCGCCACCAACGTCACCCCGCAGGACGCCGGTGTCCAGGCCCAGCTGCGCGAGCTGCGCAACGCGAACCTGCGGACCTTCGAGGCCCGGCTGTCCCAGGCCCGGCAGGACGGCGAACTGCCGCCTGAGGCCGATCCCAAGGCGCTGGCCGGCTACCTCGGCACCGTCCTCCAGGGGATGTCCCAGCAGGCCCGGGACGGCGCCACCGCCGCCGACCTGGCCCGGACCGCCGAACTCGCCCTGCGCGCCTGGCCCTGAGCCGCGCCGGACTCCCCGCCCCCGGCCCGGTGATCACAACTGCCCACCCGCCCCGGTACGGTGGATCGCGGAAGCCGGCCGGGGCCGGGAGGAATGGCCCGGCCTGGAGGAACGGCCGCGCCGGCAGGAACGGACAGCGGACGCCGACCGGTCCCGGTGGACACCGGCGGACTCCGGCGGACGTCGACATCACCGAGGAACGGGAGCTTGGCCCGATGAGCACAGAGGTGGCGGAGGTCCAGGCGTTCCTGGACGGCGGCGTCGGACGGCTCGTGCTGAACCGTCCGCGGGCGCTCAACTCGCTGACCCACGGCATGGTCACCGCCCTGCGAGCCACCCTGGACGACTGGGCCACGGACGACCGGATACGCGCCGTCGTGCTGACCGGCGCGGGCGAGCGCGGCCTGTGCGCGGGCGGCGACATCCGCGCGATGCACGACGACGCCAAGGCGGGCGGGGCCGGCACCCGGGCCTTCTTCCGCGACGAGTACCGGCTGAACGCGCTGACCGCCCGCTACCCGAAGCCGTACGTCGCGGTGCTGGACGGCATCACCATGGGCGGCGGCGTCGGCGTGTCCGCCCACGGCGCGGTGCGGATCGTCACCGAGCGCTCCACCGTCGCGATGCCCGAGACCCGGATCGGCATCGTGCCGGACGTCGGCGGCAGTCGGCTGCTCGCCCTCGCCCCGGGCGAGTTGGGCACCCACCTCGGGCTCACCGCGGCCTCGATGGGCCCGGGCGACGCCCTGCTCTGCGGCTTCGCGGACCACTTCGTGTCCTCCTCGCGCGTGCCCGACCTGCTCGACGCCCTGGCCCGGAGCACCGCCGCGGCGACCGGGAGCACCACCGCCGAGGTCACCGCCCTCGTCACCGGTCTCGTCGCCGCGCACGCCGAGCCCGCGCCGCCCGCCGCGCTGGCCGCCCAGCGCCCCTGGATCGACGCCTGCTACGCGGCCGACACGGTCGAGGAGATCGTCGACCGGCTGCTGGACTCCGGCGTTCCGGAGGCCAAGGAGGCCGCCGAAGCCGTCCTGGCGAACTCCCCCACCGCCGTGAAGACCACGCTGGCCGCGCTGCGCCGCGCCCGCACGCTCCCCTCACTGGAGGCCGTGCTCGACCAGGAGTACCGGATCTCCTGCACCGCGCTGGAGAGCCATGACATGGTCGAGGGCATCCGCGCGCAGGTGATCGACAAGGACCGCACCCCCCGCTGGAATCCCGGCACGCTCGCCGAGGTGACGGAGGCGGACGTCGCCCGCTTCCTCGCCCCGCGGGAGGGTGACGAACTGGGCCTGGGCTGACCCCCGCCCCTCCTCCACCGGCACGCCTCGAGCCGCCCGTGAACCGGCCGGTCCCCCGCCGACCCCGGCCGGGGGCAACCGGCCCCGCTGTCCCGGGGTCCGTCTGGTGACCGGCGTCTCGCATACCAAGACTGGCGCGAGACGGGGCGCTTCGTAGATCGTTGGGTGGTCAGGGCGCGCCCACGGGCGCCGAGCAGCGGAAATGGGAGTCGACGGCGATGACCGAGACCGAGACCTACGAGACGATCCTGGTCGAGCGCAAGGGCCGGGTGGGGCTGATCACGCTCAACCGGCCCAAGGCGCTCAACGCGCTGAACACCCAGCTGATGAACGAGGTGGTCGCCGCCGCGACCGCCTTCGACCGGGACCCGGAGATCGGCTGTCTGGTGATCACCGGCTCGGAGAAGGCCTTCGCGGCCGGCGCCGACATCAAGGAGATGCAGGGCAACCGGTTCCCGGACGTCTACCTGGACGACTGGCTGGGCCCGTGGGACCGGCTCGGCGCCCTGCGCAAGCCGGTGGTCGCGGCGGTGGCCGGGTTCGCCCTGGGCGGTGGCTGCGAGCTGGCGATGCTGTGCGACATCCTGCTGGCGGCGGACACCGCGAAGTTCGGACAGCCGGAGATCAAGCTCGGGGTCATTCCCGGCATCGGCGGCTCGCAGCGGCTGACCCGGGCGGTCGGCAAGGCCAAGGCCATGGAGCTGTGCCTGACCGGTCGGATGATGGGCGCCGAGGAGGCCGAGCGGGCCGGGCTGGTCTCCCGGATCGTCCCCGCGGACCAGCTGCTGTCCGAGGCGCTGGCCACCGCCGAGACGGTCGCGGCGATGTCCGCCCCGGCGGCGGTCATGATGAAGGAGAGCGTCAACCGCGCCTTCGAGACCACCCTGGCCGAGGGCGTCCGCTTCGAGCGCCGGCTCTTCCACGCGGCCTTCGCCACGGCGGACCAGAAGGAGGGCATGGCGGCCTTCGCCGAGAAGCGCCCGCCGGAGTTCCAGAACCGCTGACGACGGGGACGGCTGACAGATGACAGCTGACAGATTTCAGATGATGAAATCTGTCAGCTGAACTCTGTCGGCTGTTCGCTGTCGGCTGTTCGCGGTCGGCCGTCGGTTGTCAGTTGTCGGTTGTCCACTGCCGACTGCTGCCTTCCCCCCGAGAGCCGGCGCCCCTCCGCCGCGCTCACCCCTCCTCCTCCACCGCCACCGTGTTCAGCCGGGCGAGTCCGCTGCGGGTGGCGGCGACCACGATCTGGTCGCCCGGGGCGAGCCGCCGGGTGCGGTCCGCGAAGTTCCACTGCAACGGCCCGCCGTGGGCGAGGCGCACGGCGATCACCCGGACGCCGCCCGGGTCCTCCAGGTCGTGCCGGTTCAACCCGATCAGTCCGCTGCCGTCCTCCGCCTTCAGCTCGGCGATCAGCAGCACGTGCCGGAGCACCGACAGCGTCCCGCGCACCTCGCGCCCCATCAGCGCCGCCGCGAAGGCGGGCGCGGCCAGGTAGGACACCGACCGGGAGGCCGCGTTGTCCAGCGTCCTGTAGAAGTGGCCGGCGAAGTCGTCCTCGAACAGCCGCACCACCACCCGGACCCCGGGATTGCCGTGGCGCGCCTCCAGGGCCGCCTCCAGGTTGGTGGCGTCGTCCCCGCTGACCGCGACCAGCGCCCGGCTGTGCTTCAGCCGGGCCCGGCGCAGCTGCTGCTCGAACGGTCCGTCGCCCAGCACCACCGGGATCCCCAGCGCCCGTACGGCGGCGATGCCGCGCGCCTGCGGGTCCCGCTCCATGCAGACCACCGGCACGCCCATGTCGTGCAGCTGGGTCGCGACCCGCGTGCCGACGTTGCCGAGGCCGACGACGATCACGTGGTCCCGGGTGCCCGCCCCGGGGTTGCGCGGCTGCCCGCGCCGCCCGGAGCCCAGCACCTCGACCGCGATGGCGGTGGCGACCGGCGCGAAGGTGATCCCGCAGATGGTGATCACCACCTGCGCGACCCGCTGCCAGAACCCGCCGGTGCCCGTCCCGTCGGCGATGTCGGAGAGCTGGTCCGGCTGGGCGGCGCCGGCCAGGTCGAGCAGCGTGATGTAGACGGTCCAGCCGAAGTTCCGGTTCAGGTACCAGAGCACCCCGAAGGCCAGCAGCACGGCCGCGAGGGCGGTGAGCAGCACCAGCCGCATCCGGGCGCTGGTGAAGAAGCGCATGGTGTCGAGCAGCCGCCAGCGCACCCGCCGCTTCCAGTCGATCGGCTCCCGGGGCTCGATCCGCAGGGCCTGGAGCGCCGCCCGGCCGCCCGGTTCCTCCTCCGGGGCGGGGTCGGCCGACGACACCGGTCCGCGTCGCAGGTCGCCGGGGCGGATCGGCCCGTTGTCGCCGAACTCCCGGGCGAACCGGACGAATTCGGCCGAGTCGCCCTGCTGCTCGGGCAGCAGTCGGATCCTGCCGAGGTCCTGCCGGTCGATGTGGTCGGCGACCACGCAGATCCGGTCGGAGGTGATGTCGTCGTCGAACGCGATGTGCAGGTAACGCCCGTCGACCTCCACCGAGTTGGGCCGCCCGAGCGCCGCGGAGGCGAAGGCCGGGGCGGCGGTGGCGGAGCCGGAGAGCGCGGCACCGTTCCTGAGCAACCGTTCGATGTTCTCGCCGAGCCGCTGGTTGAACATCCGGAACACGATGCGGATGTCCGGGTTGTGGTTCTGGGCGCTGAGCGCCGCGTGGATGTTCTCCTGGTCGCTCCCCTCGACCAGGGCGAGACCGCGCGCGGTGCCGATGGACACCGCGCGCAGCGCCTCCTCGGTGACGCTGGCGTACTCCACGACGGCCGCGACGCCGGAGAGTTGTTCGATCTGCGGCGCGTGGTCACGGGTTCGGTCGGCGACCAGGACGACGACCGGGACCTCGTAGTGCTCGACGAGTTCCCGGACCAGTCGGTGTGCCAGCGCGTTGCCCCCGCAGACGATGTAGTGCTGGCTGATCGGCTCGACCGGAGGGGTCCCCCACCCTTCAGAAGTCATATTGACGGATGTTATCGACGGAAAGTGTCCGGAGGGTGACGTTCCGGCGACCGCGGCGGATCCCCCGAACGGCCGTACCGGGCGCGCGGCCCCGCCGTGGCGCGGAGAGGCTGGGGTACGTTCCCTGCCCGTCAGCCGGCCGACCCGACCCCGCCCGTCCCGCGTCGCACCCGCCTCGTACCCGCGTCGCGCCCGACCAGCACGGCACCCGTCGCCCGTCGCCCGGCGTCAGCCCGAGGAGTACGCCACCGTGGCCCCTCCGATCATCACCCCCGACGGCACCCCGGTCCAGGGCCCGCTCGGACTGCTCGCCAAGGCCGCCTGGCAGGTCCTGCTGGTCGCCGGACTCGCCTCCCTCGCCCTCGGGATCGTGGTCTTCGCCTGGCCCCGGGAGACGCTCCTGGTGGTGGGCGTCCTGTTCGGCCTCTACCTGCTGGTGATCGGCATCGTGCAGCTGGTCGCCGCGTTCGGCACCCACTCCACCACCGCGCTGCGGGTGCTGGCCTTCATCAGCGGCGCGATCTGCGTGCTGCTGGGACTGCTCTGCTTCCGCAGCGCGGTGCAGTCGCTGCTGCTGCTCGCGCTCTGGATCGGGATCGGCTGGCTGTTCCGCGGGATCACCCAGCTCGCCGCCGCGCTCTCCGACCCGCTGATGCCCGCCCGCGCCTGGCAGGCCTTCGCGGGCGTGGCCAACACCCTGGCCGGCGTGCTGCTGATGGTCTGGCCGGTCGGGTCGATCACCGCGCTGACCGTGCTGGCGGGCTGCTGGCTGGTGATCCTGGGCCTCGTCGAGATCGTGACGGCGATCCAGGTGCGCGGCCAGGCCAGGCGGATCCCGTCGGGGGTCTGACCGCCCCACCCCACGGGACGTCACCTCGCGCGGTAGCCGCCTCGCCGGAGGCGCCACCTCGTGGAAGCCGTCACCTGCCGGCCGGAGCCGCCCACCGCCCGTCGACTGTTACGGGCGCGGCGCGAAGCCGATCCGGAAGGTAGCGGCCTCCAGGCGTTCCGGGTCGAGCCGGACGTCCGTCAGCCGCTCGGCGAGTGCGAACGCGGCCTCGCCGCACAGGCCGTACGCCTCCGTCTCCAGCTCGAAGCCGCAGGCGGTCAGCAGCTCCGGGACGCCGGGGGCCTCGGCGTCCGTGCCGTCCCGCTGGGTGGGGAAGAGCGGCTCGAAGTGCAGCCGCCGGACGCCGTGCTCCCACCAGTGGAAGTGGTCCACGGCGTTGACGTTGCGGAAGTGCGAGACCAGCCGGGTGCCCTCACCGAGCCGGGGGATCACCGTGTCCAGGGTGCCGAGGTAGCCGTTCGGCTCGATCGCGAGAGCCCAGCCGTCGAGTTCGGTCACCGCGACGAGCAGCCGGTCCTCGGTGAGGTCGAACAGCGCCTCGGCCTCCTCGTCCTCCTCGTCCAGGTAGGCGTCCCAGCGGGCCATCACCGCCCCCAGGCCGACGGCGTCGCTCCCCGGCAGGGCGTCGAAGCGGCGCAGCAGCTCGTCGGCCGTGAGCCCCTGCGCCCGGGTGAGGCAGTAGGCCTCGCCCAGGTCCGGGTAGCGCTCGTCGAACCAGGTGTAGTCGGTGGCGTGTGCGGTCATGACGGCGATGCTGCCAGACGCCTCGGACAGCCACCCGCCGGAGGTTCAGAGCCAGACCGGCTCGTCCGTCCCCCAGCGCCCCGGCGGGCGCGACCAGTCGGTGGGCGCTCCCTCGTACCCGATCGGCGGCAGGGCGTGGCGCAGCCGCCCGTAGTCGGAGTCGGTCTCGGCGAGCCACCGGGAGGGGTCGTACGGCTCGGACGGGACGCCCCGCGGCGTCTCCTCCGGTTCGATGCCGTGCAGCAGCCAGGAGGCCGTGCCGGCGAGGGAGAAGCGCAGGTGGCGTCCGCCGGGGCGACGGGTGCGCTGGTCGGTGAGGGAGCGCAGGACGGCGGCGGCGAGGAGGTAGCCGGTGCCGTGGTCGAGGGCCTGGGCGGGCAGCACACCGGGACGGCTTTCAGGGGCGGACCCGGGTGCGGCGGCGCGGGTGGACTCGTGGCCGGCGGCGTGGGGAGTCTCGCGGACGAACTCGTGGGCGGCGATGCCGACGCCCGCCTGGACCAGGCTGTCGAAGCCGCGCCGGCCGGCCCATCGGCCGGTCCAGCCCCAGGCGCGGATCTGGGCGAGGACCAGGTCCGGGCGGCGGGCGAACAGCGCCTCCGGGCTCAGGCCGTAGGCGTCGAGGGCGCCGGGGCGGTAGCCGGTGACGAGGACGTCGGCGGTGGCGAGCAGGTCCTCGAAGACGGCACGGTCGGCCGGCGCGGCCAGGTCGAGCCGGGTGGAGCGCTTGCCGAAGCCGGTGTCGGCGTGGGCGTCGTCGGCCTCCGGCAGCCGGGGCGAGTCGACGCGCAGGACGTCGGCACCGAGCAGGGCCAGGGTGCGGGTGGCGACCGGTCCGGCGATCACCCGGGTGAGGTCGAGGACCCGGACCCCGGCGGCGGGCCGGTCCAGCGGGGCCCCGCCGAGCGGGCGGACCGGCGCGGCCCCCGTGGCGGCACCGGTCTCCCGGTGCTCCACGAGGGGGTGCACGGCCGGGCTCACCGGCGCGACGGCCACCGCGAGCGCTCCCGCCTCGTACGCGCGCTCCTGGATCCGCTCGGCCGGCAGCCTGCCGAGCACCTCGGCGAGCTGCTCGGGGCCGGCGTCCGCGGCGAGGCCGAGGGCAGCGAGCAGCCGGGCGCGGTGGTGCGGGTAGTTGGCGTGGGTGCGCACCCAGCCGTCGGCGGTGCGCCAGAAGCCGGAGTGCGGGGCGAAGGTGACGGGCGTCCGGCCGTCGACCGTCAGGTGCCGCTCGCTGACGAAGGCGGTGGCGACCGCCCCCTGGTCCACCAGGACGGCGGGGACGGGCGCGCCGGTGCGGTGGGCCGCGAGTTCGGCCGCGGCCAGCGAACAGACGGCCACGGTCGCCCGGGCGAGCCGGCGCACCGGGAGACCGGAGGGCAGGACGTCGTCCGGGCCCTGGAAGCCCACCCATTCCAGCAGTTCGGGCGGGCCGCCGAGCGCCGCCCAGGCGTGGGCGGTCGGGCCGTCGACACACCCGGCGGACCCGGCGGACCCGGCGGACCCGGCGGTTCCGGTGGTTCCGGTGGTTCCTTCTGGCAACGGACGATCAGTCATGTCCGGCATTGTGCTCCGGTTCTCAGGCGCTCGCCGTGACGCCCGCCACCAGCATCAGCAGGACCGCCGAGACCATCGTCATCCGGCGGGCCGCCTGCGGGGTGCCGCCGAAGCGGCCGCCGAGCCGCCCGCTGGCGTGCGCGACCAGCCCGTACACGACCGCGCAGGCCAGCACGTTGAGCGAGCCGAGCGCGAGCACCTGCCCGCCGACCGGCAGCGCGGCGCCCGGATCGACGAACTGCGGCACCAGGGAGAGGTAGAGCAGCAGCCCCTTGGGGTTGAGCAGCGCGGTCAGCATGCTCTGGCGCAGCACCGTCGCGGTGGGCTGCGGCTTGGGCGCGGCCAGGGCGGCGGCGCCCCCGCCCTTGCGCAGTGCCAGCAGCATCATCACGGCGAGCACCAGCAGGTAGGCGGCGCCGGTGAGGCGCAGCACGGGCAGGGCGGCCGGGACGGCGCGCAGCGCGGCGGCCAGTCCGGCGCTGGAGAGCAGGGTGTGGACGGCGTACCCGGCGCAGACCCCGCCGACCGCGGTCAGCGCGGCACGGCGGCCCTGGCCGAGGCCTCGGGCGGCGATGTAGAGCCAGTCGGGGCCCGGGGTGCAGACCAGCAGCAGGTCGACTCCGAGGAAGAGGAGGAGGGCGTGGGTGTCCATGGGCGTGGGCGTGGCCTGTCGTGCTCGTCGCGGTGTGGGCCCGGCGCATCGGCCAGGGGTTCCCGGGGGTGTCCCGGGTGGTGGCCGGGGTAGTTCCGGGTGGGGGCCGGGTGGCCGGGGTGGTTCCGGCGGTCGGCTGGAGAGGCTCCGGCGCACCGGCCGGAGTGCCCCGGGTCAGGGGCCGGGATCTCCCGTTGACCGGTGCGGTCACTGAAGGTAGCCGGACGGGGCTGGCACGCGATGGCGACTTCTCACTGGTCGGAGGCGCGTTTTGGCAGAATATTGCGCCATGGACCGAATCGACCGCAGAATCCTCCGCGAGCTCCAGCAGGACGGGCGTCTGACCAACACCGAGCTGGCCGCGCGGGTGGACCTCACCCCCTCCCCCTGCCTGCGCCGAGTGCGCCAGCTGGAGCAGGACGGAGTGATCCGCGGCTACCGGGCGGTGCTGGACGGCGCGGCGGTCGGGCGCGGGTTCCAGCCCTTCGTGACGATCACCATGCGTCACGAGGACCAGGTGACGGTCGCCGAGTTCGAGCGCCGGGTGGCCGAGCTGCCGGAGGTGGTGGAGGCGCACCGGCTGTTCGGCGAACCCGACTACCTGCTGCGGATCGCGGTGGCCGACATCGCCGCGTACGAGCGCTTCATCACCGACGTGCTCTCCGGCCTGCCGGGCATCGCGCAGGTCAACTCGCACCTGACGATGAAGCAGGTGAAGCCCGACCGGGGGCTGCCGGTCGGCGGGTAGGGTGCGAACCGGGGGCCCGCGCGGCCACCCGTACGGGGGCCGACGACGCACTGCGACATGGGGGCTGAATTGCGCGTGATCCGCCGTCTCGACCTGGGGTACTTCGTCCGGCCGGCCGGCGAGGTGGGCGGCCCGGAGCCGCGCGTGGAGCCGGTGCTCGCGTACCTGGTCCGGCGTCCGGAGGGGCTGCTGCTGTTCGACACCGGGATCGGCGGCGGCGAGCCGGAGACCGAGGTCCACTACCGCCCGGTCCGCCGGCCGCTGCCGGAGGCGCTCGCCGCCGCCGGGGTGGCCGTCGCCGACATCGACCTGGTGGTCAACTGCCACCTGCACTTCGATCACTGCGGCGGCAACCCGCTGTTCGCCGGCACGACCGTCGTGGTCCAGGCGGAGGAGCTGGCCACCGCCCGGCGCGGCGGGTACACCATCGACGCGCTGGTCGACTTCCCCGGCGCCGAGTACCGCGAACTCGACGGCGAGGCCGAGGTGTGGCCGGGCGTGCGGGTGCTGCCCACCCCCGGCCACACCGCGGGCCACCAGTCGCTGCTGGTCGACCGCCCGGGCGGCGCGCCGGTCCTGCTGGCCGGGCAGGCGTACGACTTCGCCTCCGAGTACGGGCAGGCGCTGCTCGCCCGACGGGCGGCCCGCGAGGGCGTGGACCCGCCGCTGCCCGGGTACCGGCCCTGGCTCGACCGGGTGGCGGAGCACGGCCCGCACCGGGTGCTGTTCGCACACGACCACGCGGTGTGGGAGGCGGGCGACTGGTAGCGGCGGAAGCCGTGGCCGCTCAGGGGGCCGGCTCCGCGGGGGTGCGGACCTCCCGGGCTGTCCAGGCTTCTCGGGAGGTCCACGCTTCTCGGGAGGTCCACGCTTCTCGGGAGGTCCACGCTTCTCGGGAGGTCCACGCTTCTCGGGAGGTCCACGCTTCTCGGGAGGTTCAGGCCTCTCAGCAGGTTCAGAAGGTGAAGCGCAGCGAGCGGACCCGGTGGTCGAAGCTGGACGGGACGAGCTGCGGCTCGCCGACCGACCGCGCTTCGGGCAGGCGGGTGAGCAGCTCGTGGAAGAGCGCCGTCATCTCCTGCCGGGCCAGGTGCGCGCCGAGGCAGTAGTGCGGGCCGCCCCCGCCGAAACCGAGGTGGGGGTTGGGCGTGCGGGTGATGTCGAAGGCGTCCGGGTCGGGGAAGACCTCCTCGTCGCGGTTGGCGGAGCCGTAGAACAGCGCGACCTTCTCGCCCGCGCGCAGCAGTGTCCCGCCGGAGCCGCCCAGCTCGTGGTCGACGGCGAGGGTCCGGTTGAACTGGATGATCGGCGTGGCGTGGCGGATCATCTCGTCCACCGCACCGCCGAGCCGCCCGTCGAGGTCTTCGAGCAGCAGGGCGCGCTGCTCGGGGTGGACGGTCAGCAGGTGCAGGCCGTGGGCCAGCGCGTTGCGGGTGGTCTCGACCCCGGCGACCAGCAGCAGGCTGAAGAAGGCGCCCAGCTCGCGCCCGGTGAGCCGGCGGCCGTCCACGTCGGCGGTCACCAGCGCGGAGATCAGGTCCTCCTCCGGTCGGCGACGGCGCCGGCGGCCGATCCCGGCGACGATGCCCTGCATCCGGGCGAGCGCCCGCAGCCCGCGCCCGGGCGCCCGGAGGCGACGGCGCAGCGGGCGGGCCACGCCGATGTCCTCGGAACTGCGGTTGACCAGGTCCAGGATGGTGCGGCGCGGCCCCTCCGGGATGCCCATCATGGTGCAGATCACCTGGAACGGGAGCTCGGCGGCGACCGCGGTCACGAAGTCCTCCGGCCGCTCCCGCTCGATCCGGTCGACCAGCTCGGTGCTGATCCGCCGGACGTCCTCCTCGACCCGGTCGAGCAGCCGCGGGGTGAACGCCCGCGAGACGATCCGGCGCAGCTGGGCGTGGCGGGGGTCGTCCAGGTTGACCATCGAGTCGCCGAACGCCAGCCGGACCCAGCGGGCCGGGGCGGGGGTGGTCACGCCGGGCCCGCTGAGGAAGACGGCGGGGTTGCGGCTGGCCTCCACCACGTCGGCGTGGCGGACCAGGGCGTGGAAGCCCCGGCCGGTGGCACGGTCGCCGAAGAACACCGGGCCCGGGCGGCGGCGCAGTTCGGCGAAGGCGGCGACGCGGGCGGGGGCGGGCAGCTTCCAGAAGCCGGGGTCGGCGAGGTCGGCCAGGTCGGCGCTCGGGGGCGTGGCGGCGGAGGGCTCGGCGGCTTCTGCGGGCTCTGCGGGCTCTGCCGCGTCGGCGGGGTCGGCGGGGTCGGCCGCGTCGGCGGGGTCGGTGGTCTGGGGTGAGTCGGCCTGGTCGGCGGCTTCGGCCGGCTCGGTGGCCGCTGCCGGCTCGGCGGCTTCGGCTGAGTCGACCTGCTCCGTGGACTCGGTGGACTCGGTGGACTCGGCCGATTCATCGGCCTCGGCCGGCTTGGTGGCTGCTGCAGCCTCGGCCAGTCCGGCGGGTTCATCGGCCTCGGCGGCTTCGGCGGCTTCGGCCTGCTCGGCGGCGGCAGCCTTGGCCTTGACCTTGGCCTTGACCACCGCCCGTCCCGGGGCCGTGGCCTGCTGCGGGACGGTCGGCTCCGTGGGGGCAGCGGACTCGGCACTGTCGGCAATGGGCGCCGAGGTATCCGTCGGGGTCTCCAAGGCCGGACCTCCCTGCTTCTGAACGGCATCATCCCGATACGCACCGTATGGGGTGGTGCACATTAAGTGAGCATCGGATGCGCGCTGTCAAACCGCCCCGATGGTCGTACGAGCGGTTGTTCGGTTCGGCGTGCCGGGTGAATAGGCCAGGCCGAGGGGCCGGACCGGGCGGCGATCCGGCGGCCTGGGGGCGGGCGGCCGGGCATGGTCTCACGGCACAGAACCGGCCATCACCGGAGGGTGCGGTCCGGGTCCGGCGGGGTGGGTGCGACGATGAGTGCCATCGTGATGACCGACCGGATCCGCCTGCTGCGCGCCGTGGTCTTCGCCGCGCTGTGCGTGGCGACTGCCGCCGCCGCGCACGTCGCCATGGCCGGGTCCGGGGTGTCACCGACGGTGCTGGTCGGCGCGTTCGGGGCCGTCCTCGGACTGACCTGGCTGCTCGCCGGGAAGCAGCGCGGACTCGGGGTGACCAGCCTCTGGATGGTGGTGGCGCAGACCGCGTCGCACCAGCTGTTCGAGCAGGCCGGGGCGTTGTCCCGAGGAGGCGGCGGCCTCGGCCGGATCACCTCCACGGACTGGGCGGCCCTGCTGCTCTGCAACCCGGACCGGGCACCCGGCGGACTCTCCCCGGTCGAACTGGCGCGGATGGCGGGCATCGACCCGGACGTCCCGCCGGCCGGCGGCAGCCTGCGGCCGACGGCGGGAACGCACCACGCGACCTCGGGGGCGACGGCCCTGGATCCGGGACTGCCCGGGACGACCGGTGCGACCGGGATGACGGGGATGTCCACCGGGCCGCACGTGATGCCCGACGGGACGTTCCACGGCGCCGGGTCGTACGGCGGGGCGCAGGACCTGGTGAGCGGACCGGCGCACGACATGGCGCACGGGATGCCCCACGGCATGTCGCCCGGGATGACCGCCGCCCACGTGCTCGCCGCGCTGGCGTGCGCGCTCCTGCTCTGGCGCGGCGACGCGGCGCTCGTCCGGCTCTTCGAGCTGCTCGGCGCGCTCGGCTCGGTGGTGGCGGGGGCCCTGCTGCTCCCGCTGCTGGCGCTGTTCGCGCACCCCTTCGGCTACCGGGCCCCGGCGCCGCCCCGCCCCGCTGACGACCGGGCCCGGCCGCCGCGCTCGGTGCTGCTGACGCATGCCCTGGTCCGGCGCGGGCCGCCGGCGTTCGCCCTCGCCTGCTGACGCGCCCGCCGCCCCCTTTCCTCACCCCGGCCGCCCTCCGGTCGCCGGGACGCTCGCGACGGGCAGGTCGCCCTGCCGTACGGCCGCGCCCCGCGCCGTCGTGTCGTCAGGGTGCGGGCCCGCGTCCGCCGCCGCGCTTCCCCAGGGGTCCGGCGTGCCGCGCGCGGTTGCCCATGGACGCCGACGGCGCCGCTCTGCGCGGTGCCGCTCCCCGCCTTCCCCTCGGGACCTTCCCATGTCTGATTTCGACGGCGCACCGGCTCCGGCCGGCGCCCCCGTCCCACCGCATCCGCTCCTCGGCGCGCCCCTGCCGGGCCTACCGCTCGACGGTCTGCGGGCCGTCCGGAGCGCCCTCTCCCGGCCTGTCCTGGCCCAACCCGGCCAGCAGTCGGGCCGACCACTCCGGCGACGGCCCGTCCGCGGCGCCCGCCCGAACCCGGCCGCGCAGCTGTTCCGCGCGGGCCAGCCAGTCCCGGCAGCCGGCGCAGCGCGCGACGTGCTTGTCCAGCCGGACCTCCGGCAGGCCGCTCGGTTCGCCGTCGAGCCGGGCGGACAGGGCGATACGGAACTGTGCGCATCTCATACGACCATCGTCCTGCACGCGCGTTGTGCCGGGACCAGCCGGGTGGGAGGCCGCCGTGGATGACGAACAGCTCACCGCGCTGGCGCTGACCGCCCGCTCCGGACGGACGGCCGACGTCGAGGCCTTCGTCCGGGCGACCCAGCGGGACGTCTGGCGCTTCGTCGCCCACCTGACCGACGTGCAGTCCGCCGACGACCTCGCCCAGGAGACCTTCCTGCGCGCCCTGCGCGGCCTGCCCGCGTTCGCCGGGCGCTCCTCGGCCCGCACCTGGCTGCTGTCGATCGCCCGGCGCACGGTGATCGACCGGTACCGGATGGCCGCCGCCCGGCCGCGCTGCGCCGCGCTGCCGGACTGGCAGGAGGCGGCGGAGCGCCAGGGCGGAGCACCGACGGCCGGGTTCGAGGACGGCATCGCGCTCGACGACCTGCTCGACCGGGTGCCCGCCCAGCGACGGGAGGCCTTCGTGCTGACCCAGGTGGTCGGTCTGAGCTACGCCGAGGCGGCCGAGGTCGCCGGCTGCCCGGTCGGGACCGTCCGCTCCCGGGTCGCCCGGGCGCGGGAGGAGCTGGTGGCACGTCTGCGCGCCGCCGAGGCCGAAGCGCTCGCCCCCGCCTGCTGAGCAGCGGGCGGGGCGGAGACCGACAACGGACAGCCGACAGCTGACGATCGACGGCGAACAGATAACAGATTTCGAAATCTGTTATCTGTTCGCTGAAAGTTGCCATCTGTCGGCTGTCATCTGTCGGCTGTCGGCTGTCGGCTGTTCGCCACAGGCACCCCGCGTGCCGCCGCATCCCACCCCCATCGCACGCACACCACCCCGAGGGAAAGAAATCCCCCAGGTGTTCGGAACCGGAGCCCCCGCACGCCCGACTGCTGTACCGGACCCCGCCGCCGAGGCGGCGTCCGGTCCGGCAGCACGGGAGACGGAGGGACTTCATGACAGTGCAACCGACCCCGGCCTCCCGATACCTGACTGATCGCCAGGTCCAACCGGTCGACCGCTGGAGCCTGGTCGTGGCCGCCGGCCTGCTGTCGTTCGTCGCAATGCTCGACATGAACGTGGTCAACCTCGCGCTCACTGACATCTCGGCCGGCCTGCACGTCTCCCCCGGGATCGCCCAGTGGGCCGCGCTCGGCTACCAACTCCCGCTCGTCGCCCTGCTGTTGCCCGCCGGGCGGTGGCTGGACCAGGTCGGCACCCGTTCGGCCCTGCTGTTCGCGGTCAGCTGCTTCGCCCTGTGCAGCGCGCTGGCCGCCTGCGCCCCGTGGGCCGGTTGGCTGATCGCGGCCCGGCTGTTCCAAGGCGCCTTCGGGGCCGTGCTCTTCGTCCTGATGCCGGTGCTGGCCGCGACCTCCGTCCGGCCCGAGCTGCGCGGCCGGGCGATGAGCGTGCCCGCGACGCTCGGCCCACTCGGCGCCGTCACCGGGCCGGTGATCGGCGGCCTGCTGCTGGACCACCTGGGCTGGCGGGCGATCTTCCTCGTCAAGCTGCCGGTCTGCCTGGCCGCCGTCCTGATCGTGCGGCGCCACGCCCCGCACCGGGGCGGGCTGCGGCCGCCCGACCGGTCCTCGCTCGGCGACGCCGCGCTGATCGGCGCCGCCGTGGCCGCCACGCTGCTCGGACTCACCCTCGCCCCGCAGGCGCCGCTGTGGCTGCTGCTGGCACTGCCCGCCGTACCGCTGGTGCTGCACTGGCTGCGTCGCCCGGGCGGCCGGCCGGTGGCCGAGGTGCTGCGGGCCGCCGGGACGGCCGGGGCCAACGCCTCGGTGCTGGCGCTCGCCGCCGGCTTCGCGGCCTGCCACTACCTGCTCGCCCAGTACCTGCGCGGCCCCCGGGGCGAGAGCGCCACCGCGACCGCGCTCACCATGCTGGCGTTCCCGCTCGGCATGGTGCTGGCCGGCCGGGTCGGCGGCCGGCTGGCCGACCGCTGGGGCGCCCGGCCGACCGCGCTCACCGGTGCCGCCGTCACCACCCTCGGCCTGGCCCTGCTCGTCCCGCTGGACACCGGCTGGTCCGCCCTCGACATCGCCGCGCGACTCGCCCTCGCCGGCGCCGGGATGGGCCTCAACGGCGGCCCCACCCAGGCGCTGGTGATGTCCACCTCCCCGCCCGGAAAGCTCGCCACCGCCGGGTCCGCCGTCCAGCTCGCCCGCAGCCTCGGTTTCGCGCTCGGCCCCGCCCTCGCCACCGCCGCCTCGCTCGCCGGGGCCGGTGGCACCGCCGGGACCCGCGCCGGCATCACCCTGGCCGCCCTGGTCGCGGCCACCGCCGTCGCCCTGCTCGCCCTGCACCGCCGCCCCACGCCCTGAGCCCCGCAACACCCGTACCGAAGGACCTCCTCAGATGACCGACACCATCCCCGGCCCGGGCGCCACCGACGACGCCCCGCACTGCCCGTACGGGTACGACCGGCTCCCCTCCCCCGTCCCGCTGCACGGCCCGGCGTACAAGAGCGACCCGTACCCGCTCTACCGGCGGATGCGCGAGGCCGGGCCGGTGCACCGGGTGGAGTTCCCGAGCGGCATCCACGCCTGGCTGGTCACCGGCTACCGGGCCGCCCACGCCGCGCTCAACGACCCCCGGCTCGGCAAGAACCACGCGCTGGGCAACGACAACTGGCGCCGACGCGCGTCGATCATGCCCGAGCCGCAGCACTCCCGGCTCCAGGTCCACCTGCTCCACCAGGACCCGCCCAAGCACACCTCGATGCGCCGGCTCGTCCTGGACGCGTTCGCCCCGCGCCGGGTGGAGTCGCTGCGCCCCCGGTTCCGGGAACTGGCCGACGCGCTGGTGGACGAGCTGCCGGAGTCCGGCGGTGCGGACCTGGTGGCCGGCTTCGCGGCCCACTACCCCTTCCGGGTGCTCGCCGAAGTCATCGGCCTTCCGCCCGAGTTGGCGGAGCGATTCGACCGGGACTGGGGCAAGGTGGTCCAGCCGGTCGGGCCGCAGGACCCCGGGCGTCCGGCGTACGAGGCACGGCTGCGCGGCCTCCAGACGTACATCGCCGATGTCGTCGCCCGCAAGCGCGCCGACTGCCGGGAACCGGGCTGGGCGGCCCGGGAGGACCTGCTGGGCCGCCTCGTCGCGGCCCACGACGCAGGGGAGTTGAGCCGCGCGGAGCTCGACTCGATGGTGTTCCAGCTGCTGGTCGCCGGGCAGGAGCCGGTCACCAACCAGATCACCACCATGCTGGTCACCCTGCTGCGCCACCCCGAACAGCTCGCCCGGCTCCGCGAGGGCCTCGACGAGCCCGACCGGCTCGCCCGCGCGGTGGAGGAACTGCTGCGCCACGACGCCGCGTTCGAGCTCACCACCTGGCGGTTCTTCGCCGAGGACAGCGACCTGTTCGGCACCGCCGTCCCGGCCGGCGACTCCGTGATCGTCTCCCTCTGCGCCGCCAACCGCGACGAAGCGCAGTTCCTCGATCCCGACCGCCTCGACCTCGACCGCTCTCCCAACGCCCACCTGGCCTTCGGCCACGGCGTCCACTACTGCCCCGGCGCCGCGCTGGCCCGGGCGGAACTGCAGGTCGCCCTCGCCACCCTGCTCGGCCGGCTGACCGGCCTGCGCCCGGCCGAGGCGCCCGGCGACGGCCTGGCGGACCTGGCCTGGATCCCCGCCGTCCTGGCGCGCGGGGTAAACCGGCTGCCGGTCGCCTACGACCGCCGCCACTGACCCCCGGCGCCGAGGCACCGCCCGGCACCGCCCGCCCGCAGCCCGACACCCGTCAAACCCAGCCCCAGCCCCAGCCCCAGCTCCAGCCCAGCCCAGCCCGCAAGCCGTACCGCACGACCTTCCGTGGAGGACCCGCCATGCCGCCCGTCGGCACCGCCCCTGCCGTCACCAGCCCCGCCGCCATCACCGCCACCGTCGCCCCCGCCCTCAAGGACCGCCCCTCTGCCGAGCGACTCGCCGCCCGCGTGCTGGGCCTGCTGCTGCCGCACCGCCGCGCCGCGGACCCGGACTTCGACGCCCGCCCGGAGCACTTCCCGCTCCAGCTGGCCCGGTTGGCGGACTTCATCGCGGCCGGCGAACCGATCGTCCTGACGCTGCCCGGCTTCCCCTGCAAGTCGCCGAATCCGGCGAAGGTACTCGGCCACCTGCCGGACGAGGGCGAACGGCTGTCGCTGACCTTCCTCGACGGGCTCTGCGCCGAGATCGGCCGACTGCACGCACCCGGCGCCCGCATCCTGATCTGCTCGGACGGGCACATCTTCGGAGACCTGATCGACGTCCCGGACGACCACATAGACGCCTACTCGGACGCCCTGACCGCCATGATCGCCCGCGAGGGCCTGACCCGCCTCGACACCTTCGACCTGCGGGCCGTCCTCGGCGACCTCCCGTACGACGAGAAGCGTGCCCGGGTGCACGCCCGGTACGCGCCGAGCGTCGAGGAGTTGCGCGAAGAGGTGCTGACCGAGGAGGGGACGCTGCGGCTCTACCGGGGCATCACCCGCTTCCTCACCGAGGACGCCGTCGGCTTCCCCGGCACCCGCTCCGCCCTCCAGCGGGAGTGCCGCCGTCGCGCCTACGGCGTGATCCAGCGCAGCCGCGCCTGGGGCGAGTTGATCGCCGAGCACCACCCGCGCGCCGTCCGGCTCTCCATCCACCCGCAGCCCGCCGGAGCGTCCAAGTTCGGCATCCGGCTGCTGGCGGCAGCCGACGCCTGGACCACGCCCTGGCACTCGGCGGTCATCCACCGAACCGACGGCGGCTGGGAGTTGCTGCGCAGCGAGGAGGCCGCACGGCTCGGTCGGCTGGTCCTGCGGGACGGCCGGCCGAGCCACTACGAGAGCCGCCAGATGCTCTGACCTGGCGGCTGGCGACACGGTTCACGACCGGGTGAGCTCGAAGCCACTCGTCCGGGACGGGAGCCCGGGCGAACTACCGCCCCGGCGCGGCCGAACCGGGTGCGACGGCCTGCACCGCTGCCGGGGCGCGGTGGTCGAAGGCGATCAACGGGTCGCCGGTGAGCGGGTGTTCGACCACTGCCGCCCGTACGCCGAAGACCTCGGCCAGCAGGTCGGCGGTCAGCACCTCGCGCGGCGTACCGGAGGCCACCAGGGAGCCGTCGTGCAGGACGTGCAGGCGGTCGCAGACCGAGGCGGCGGCGTTGAGGTCGTGCAGGGCCACCAGGGTGGTGCGGCGCTGCTCGCGGAGCAGGGCGAGCAGTTCGACCTGGTGCCGGACGTCCAGGTGGTTGGTCGGCTCGTCCAGGACCAGGACGTCCGGCTGCTGGGCGAGCGCCCGGGCCAGCAGCACCCGTTGCCGTTCGCCACCGGACAGTTGGGCGAACCGGCGGTCGGCGGCCCCGGACATGCCGACCCGGTCCAGCGCCTCGGCGGTGATCCGGTGGTCCTCGGCGTCATCGGCCGCGAACGCCCGCTTGTAGGGCGTGCGGCCCATCGCGACCACCTCGCGGACGCTCAACTCGAAGTCGCCGCCGCGCTCCTGGGGCAGTGCCCCGATGTGCCGGGCGGACTGCGCCGGCCGCAGCTGCGCCAGGTCCCGTCCGGCCAGCAGCACCCGGCCGGCGCTCGGCCGCAGGTGCCGGTAGACGGTGCGCAGCAGGCTGGACTTGCCACTGCCGTTCGGCCCGACCAGTCCGGCGATCTCCCCCTCCTCGACGAGCAGGTTGGCCCCGGCCAGCACCGTCCGGCCGGCCAGGGCGACACTCAGGTCCTCGACGGCGATCCTCAACTGCGCTCCAGTCGTCGGTCCAGCAGGTAGAGCAGGGTGGGGGCGCCGAGGACGGCGGTGACCACGCCGATCGGCAGTTCCTGGCCGTCCAGGGCGGTGCGGGCCACGGTGTCGACGACGACCAGCAGCAGTGCCCCGGTGAGCGCGGACAGCGGCAGCAGCCGCCGGTGGTCGGCGCCGACCAGCAGCCGGCACACGTGCGGCACCATCAGCCCGACGAAGCCGATCGCCCCGGAGACGGCGACCAGCACCCCGGTGAGCACACTGGTGACGACGAAGACCTCGCGGCGCAGCCGGGCGACGTCCACGCCGAGCCCGGCGGCCGTCTCGTCGCCCATCAGCATCGCGTTGAGTCCTCGGGCGCGGGCCTGGAGCAGGGCCAGTCCGAGCGCCACCGCGACGGCGGGGACGGCGAGTTGGGCCCAGACGGCGCCGCCGAGGCTGCCCATCAGCCAGAACAGCACGCCCCTGGTCTGCTGTTCGTCGCGGGTCTGCAGGACCAGGTAGCTGGTGATGCCGCCGAGGAACTGGGCGATGCCGATGCCCGCGAGGACGAGGCGCAGCGGGGAGAAGCCGCCGCCGCGCCGGGCCATCAGCCAGACCAGCGAGAACGCGGCGAGCGCGCCGGCGAACGCCGCCAGGGAGACGGTGAGGCCGAGCGCGCTGCCGAAGGAGAGCTCGAGTCCGAGGGTGGTGCCGAGGACGATGGTGGCGACCGCGCCGAGCGAGGCGCCGGAGGAGATGCCGAGCAGGTAGGGGTCGGCGAGCGGGTTGCGGACGAGGGCCTGCACGGCGGTGCCGACCAGGCCGAGTCCTGCGCCCACCACTGCCGCCAACAGGGCGCGCGGGACGCGCAGTTGCCAGACGATGAGGTCGCGGGTGCCGGGTTCGGCGGCCCGGCCGGTGAGCCGGCGGGCGACCACCGACCAGACCTCGCTGGGCGGGACGTCCACCGAGCCGAGCGAGACGGCGGCGGTCAGCGCGAGCACCAGGGCGGCGACGAGGACGACGGCCAGCGGCCCGGCCCGCAGGGTGCGGGCCGGGCGGGCTTCGCCGTGCTCCTTGTGGGCGATGGCCGAAGTCACCGGCTACCGACCGTTCTTGGCGGGGTCGGCGCCCTTGACCAGGTCCGGATGGACGGTGGCGGCGATCTGCCGGACGGCGTCGGCGTTGCGCACCCCCGCGATGGTGGTCGCCTCGGAGCCGAGCCGGACGAAGTGCCCTTCCCGGACGGCCTTCAGGCCCTGGGTCGCGGGGAAGCCCTTCAGGAAGGCCTCGGCCTCGTCGAAGGCCTTGCGGGTGGCCTCCTCGCTGCCCCGGTTGCGTACGGCCAGCTGGATCCAGTCCGGGTCCTTCGCGACGACGTCCTCCCAGGAACCGGGCTTGAAGTCGGCGTCGCAGTCGGCGAACACGTTGCGCGCCCCGGCCTGGCTGATCACGGCGTTGGCGACCTGCCGTCCGCAGACCGCCACCGGCTGCTTGGTCCCGGCGTCGAAGTCGAAGACGAAGTAGCTCGGCCGCTGCCCCTCCGGCACGGCGGCGAGCGCGGTGCGGACCTCGCCGAGCTGCTTCTCCATCCCGGCGACGAGTTCCTCGGCCCGGGCGGCGGTGCCGGTGACGGCGCCGAGCCGGCGGACGTCCTCCTCGATCCCGGCGAGGTCGGTGCGCGGCGCCTTGGCGGCCTTCGGCGTCCCGGCGCAGGCGGTGGAGAGCAGGTAGACGTGCTGGATGCCGGCCGCCGCGAACTCCTCCTCGCTCGGCCCGGTGGCGCCGCCGCCCATCATCGGCATCGCGCCGAAGGTGTCCACGTAGAGGTCGGCGCCGGAGCCGAGCAGCTTCTCCTTGGGTATGCCCTTGTCCCCGAGCGCCGGCACCTTGGCGCCCTGCTCGGCGAGGGCCGCGGGCAGGGTGCCCTTGCCGGGCGGGAAGCCGGTGCCGATCACCCGCTCCCCCGCGCCGAGTCGGAGCAGCAGCTCCAGGCTGGAGGCGTTGCTGGTGACGATCCTGGCGGGCGCCTTGGCGATGGTGGTCTCCTTGCCCGCGCAGTCGGCGACCTTGACGGGGAACCCACCGCCCGGGCCGGCCTGGACGGTGACGGAGGCGTTCGGCCCGCCCTCGGTCCCGCTTCCGCAGGCCGTGGCGAACAGGGCGACAGCGGCCGCGATTCCGCAGACGACGCGAGGGCGCATGACAACTCTCCTGGTCGGTGGTGGTGCTGGGTGGTGCTCGGTGACGGTGGTGGATGGCCGTGCCGAGGGCCCGTACTGCGGACCCGGACCAGGTAGTCGGCCGGCCCGGGCGATGGGTTCCCGCGATTCGCGACCGGTCGCGGCCGGTGCGCCTGCGGGCTCGTGCGCACGCGGGTTCGTACGTACGCGGGTTCGTACGGCGCCGAGGCCCGGGACGTAGGCTGGCCGGATGGCCGACCCCACCGCCCCGCACGACGACCTCGACCTCCCCGTCCGGCTCGGGCCGCGCCCGCCCCGCCGGGTGGTCTCGCTGGTGCCGTCGCTGACCGAGGCCGTCGCCGCCACCGCACCCGGACTGCTGGTCGGCGCCACCGACTGGTGCAGCCACCCCGCCGACCTGTCCGTCACCCGGATCGGCGGCACCAAGAACCCGGACGTCCCCGGCATCCTCGCGCTCGCGCCGGACCTCGTCCTCGCCAACGAGGAGGAGAACCGGCGCCCCGACCTGAACGCGCTGCGGGCGGCCGGCGTCCCGGTCTGGGTCACCGACATCCGCACCCTGGACGACGCCTTCCGCTCCCTGGACCGGCTGCTGACCAGGGCCTGCGGGCTGCCCCGGCCGGCGTGGCTGGACGAGGCGGAGGCGGCCTGGAGCGGCGCCGGGACTGGCGCCGGGAGCGGCGACAGTCCTGCGGAGCCCGACGGCCCGCGGACCGTCGTGCCGATCTGGCGCCGCCCGTGGATGGTCCTCGGCCGCGACACCTTCGCCGGGGACCTGCTGCGCCGTCTGGGCCTGCGGCTCGTCCACGCCGACCACCCCGAGCGCTACCCGGCCGTCCCGCTGCCCGAACTGCTCGCCTGCCGACCGGAGTTGGTGGTCCTGCCGGACGAGCCCTACCGCTTCACCGCCGAGGACGGCCCGGAGGCGTTCCCCGGCACACCGGCGGCGCTGGTCAGCGGACGACACCTGACCTGGTACGGACCGTCGCTGGTCACCGCCCCCGCCGTGCTGCGGCAGGCCCTCCACCACCCGTTCGGTCCGGGAGGTACGGGCGCCTCGTAGGACGACTGCCGATCGCCAGGCCCGTCGTGGCGCCCCCGGCACGCACCCGGCGCCGAACACGAAAGGGCCCGGGACGCGTGCTCGCGTCCCGGGCCCTCGGCCCTTCGGCCGTACGTCGTCAGCCGCGCGCGGCGGACACGGCGGCGCCCAGCGCCTCCTTGATCCGGGGGCCGAGGCGGGCGAAGCCCAGCTCCTTCATCGCCGCCCGCAGCAACTCCTCGTCGTTCCGCTCGACACCGTCGCCGTCCACCCACCGCACGACGGCGAGCAGCTCGTCGGCGGAGTAGGCCGTCACCGGGCGACCGGGCGTGAAGTCCGGCTTCGCGGGACGGGCGTCGGCCTCCGGCTCAGCGGCGGGGGCCTCGGCAGCGGCCTCAGGCGCGGGCTCGGGCTCGGGCTCGGGCTCGGGCTCGGCGGAGGGCTCCTCGATCTCGACCGCAGGCGCCTCCACCACTGCCTCGGCCTCGACCACCGGCTCCGTCACCTCGACGGCGACGGCCTCGGTCTCGGGCTGGGCAGCGGGCTCCTCGATGACGGGTTCGGCCTCAGGCTCGGTCTCGGCGACCGGCTCGGCCTCTGCAGCCTCCTCCGCGACCTCGACCTCGGACTCAGGCTCGGTCTCGTCCGCGGTCTCGGTCTCGGCAGCCGGTTCCTCGACCTTGACAGGCTCCTCGGCGACCTCGGCCTCAACTGCCGCTGCTACCACGGCCTCAGGCCCGGTCTCGACTACCGGCTCGACCTCGACGGCAGGCTCGGCGGCCTCAGCGGCCGGCTCCTCGGCGGTGGGCTCCGCCGTGACGGCCTCAGGTTCGGCCTCGGTCTCGCCCACCGGCTCGGCTGCAGCCTCGGGCTCAGCCACGGGCTCGTCGGCCTCGACAGTCGGCTCCTCGACCGGAACCTCGGCGGCGGTCTCCTCGACCTCAGCGGCCTCGGCGACCGGAACGGCCTCCGGCTCTGCCTCCACCGTCGTCTCGTCCGCAGCCTCCGCCTCGGCCAGAGCGGCGGTCGCGGCGGCCACCAGGTCGTCGGCCGCCGGGGAAGGCGCCGGGAGGGTGACCACAGCGGCCGGGGCCTCCTCCTCAGCCTGCGCCGCCGACGGCTCGTCGTCAGCGGTACCCGTCTCCGGCCCCGTCTCCGCTTCGGCCTCGGCCTCGATCTCCGTCTCGGCCTCGCCCTCGGCGGCCACAGTCTCCGCAGCGGCCTCGTCGACCTCCTCGACCGGAGCCGTCACCGGAGCCGGGGTCTCCTCCACGAGTCCGGCCCGCTGACCACCGGCCAGCGCCTGCAGGGCAGCCGCCTCGGCGTCGGCCAGGTCGGCCGTCTCGTCGGCCTCGGTCTCCTCGGCCACAGCTTCCTCGACACCGGCCGCGACCGCGGTCTCAGCGACGACCTCCACCTCAGCCGCGACCTCAGCCCCGGCAGCCGCCTCGGCACTCGGCTCCTCGACCGCCGTCTCCTCGACAACAGCGGAGGCCTCCGCGAGCCCGTCCCGCTGGCCGGCGGCCAGCGCCTGGCGCGCGGTGTACGCGGCCTCGGCGGCGCGGCGGTCGGCCTTGGCCGCGGCGAGTTCGGCGAGCAGGTCGGCGAGGCCGGCCTCCTCCAGGACGGCGCGCAGGCTGCGGATGGTGGGCAGGCGGTAGAGGGTGCCCTCGTCGGCGGCGAGCCGCTCGACCAGGTCGATCAGCTCGGCGAAGGGCAGCCCGTCCAGGTCGTGGTCGGGCAGCAGGCGGGCGAGGCCGCGCAGGCCGGTGTTGATCGCCTCGAAGGCCTGGGCGGTGCGGTCGACCAGCGCGCCGTCGGAGGGCACCCGCGGGAGGGTGCCGACCGGGGCGAGGGCGGCCCAGGCGCGACGCTCGACCTCGGCGGAGGTGAGGGCCTCGTGCAGGTCCTCACGGCGGATGCGGCGGTCGGTGGCGAGCGCGACGGCCTGCTTGCGCAGCGAGCGGCCGCGCAGCCAGGAGAGCTTGACGCCGTTCTCCCGGCGCCAGGCGCTGTCGGCGGTGGCGGCGGCGAGGGCGCCGAGGTCGGCGTCGTACGCGGCGGGGAAGAGGGTCGCGGAGGTGCGGTGCACCCGCTGGAGCATCTCCACCAGCAGCGCGGTCTTGGCGACGGTGTCGGGCTCGTCCAGCTTGGCGTCGGCGGCGAGGGCGGTGACGGCCTCCCAGGTCTGCTGGAGGTCGCTGCCGCGCAGTTCGGCGAGGGCCGTGGACGCGGCGCGGGCGTCCTCGGGGGTGGCGACGGTGTCGACGGCCGCGTACCAGGCGTGGGTCTCGGCGGTGAGCGTGAAGGCCCCGAGCTCGGCGTAGCGGCCGAGGTCCTCGCGGAGGTCGGGCTCCGCTGCGGCGTCCTGGGGGTCCTTGACGTCTGCGGCGTCGGCGACGTCCGCCGGGTCGGCTGCGTCGGCGTTGCGCGAGTGAAGCACTGTCATGTGAGGTCCGGTTCTGGGCGACGACGGCGGGGCTGGCGGCGAGGGGGCGGCGGACCGGTTGCGCGGGATCGCCCCTGGGACGGGGCTGGGGGGCGCGCGGTCGGGCTGCCGGTGTGGACGCCCAGAATACGGGTGCCCGTTCGAGCCTTGCACGCACCCACCGCCCCGAACGGCGGGTGTCGTGTGCCATACCGCCCGCCTGGCCGCCACCCGGGCGGTCCGCCCGGGTGGTCCCGCAGTGCTCCGGACGGGCGTCCTCGCTGCTCACGGCTCCTCACCGCGGCTCCCCGTGCCGCCCTCCATCGGACGGACCGCGCCGACGGTCGGGCCGGCGGCCGGGACGGTCGGGGCGGTCAGGACGGTCGGGACGGCCAGGCCGGTCGGGGCGGTCAGGACGGTCGGGACGTTCGCCCGACAGACCGTCCCGCCGCCGGAGCCGTTCCAGCGGCACCTCCCGCCTGCCGCGCCCCCGCCCCTGGCCCCGTCCGCCGAGCGGCGGCCGGAACCCGGCCCGACCGAGGGCGCGCAGATCGACCGGCGCGAGGTACTCGCCGAGCGCGGTGCGGTGCCACCACGCGCCGGTTTCCCGCAGTTCGCGCCAATCGGTGAACCGGTAGAGGTAGAGGGTCGCCCGGACGTGGGTCGGCGGGGCGTCCGGGAAGGGGTTGTGGCGCAGCAGGCGCAGGGTGGCCCGGTCGCCCGACAGCAGGCGGGCGACGAAGGGCAGGAACCAGGGGCGGGCGTAGGCGGGCGAGATGCCGGCGAACCACATCAGCCAGTCGAGCCGCAGGTGGTAGGGCGCGAACTGGCGCGGGAGCCGGCGTACGTCACCGGGCTTGCCCTTGAAGCCGTACTCGCGCCAGACGGTGTGCGGGGTGAGCACGGCCTCGTCGGTGCCCTCGACCACCACCTCCTGGCGGAGCCGGTTGACGCTGCCGAAGGCGCCGTAGGTGTTGACGAGGTGCAGCCGGTTGAAGGAGCGGTTCATGGCCTGGCCACGGGAGACCATGTTGCGCACCGGCCAGTAGCTGAGCACCACGACGGCGGCGGTCAGCGCGATCACCAGCGCCTCGTACCAGACCGGGGCGCCGGGGTACGCGCGGGCGTGGACGGGCAGGCCGAGGCGGGCCGGCTGTACGGCGGCGAGGGCGAGGACGATGGTCAGCCAGTTGAGCCAGGCGAAGTTGCCGGAGGCGACCAGCCAGAGCTGGGTGGCGATGACGGCGCAGGCCGCGTAGCTCGCGACCGGCTGCGGCAGCAGCAGGGCCACCGGTACGACGAGTTGGACGACGTGGTTGACGGCCGCCTCCACCCGGTGCAGCGGGGCGGGCAGGTGGTGGAAGAACCAGCTGAGCGGTCCGGGCATCGGCTGGGTCTCGTGGTGGTACCGGAGGCAGGTCAGGTCGCGCCAGCAGCTGTCGCCGCGCAGCTTGATCAGCCCGGCGCCGAACTCGACCCGGAAGGCCAGCCAGCGCATCAGCCACAGCACCGGGGCGGGCGGGGCGGTGCCGGCGTTGCCCAGGAAGGCGGCGAGGAAGCCCGATTCGAGCAGCAGCGACTCCCAGCCGAAGGAGTACCAGGTCTGCCCGACGTTGACGATGGAGAGGTAGAGGACCCAGAGCACCGCCCACAAGAGAATCGACGCCCAGAGCGGGACGGCGGCGCCCAGCCCGGCCGCCACGGCGGCGGCGAGGGCGGCGCCGCTCCAGGCGACGGCGGCGAAGAACCGGTCGCTGTAGTGGAGGTGGAACAGGCCGGGTGACCGGCGGAACGGGACCCGGTCGGTGAACCGGGGCACCGGAAGCATGCCGTCGGTGCCGATCAGCGCGCGGAACTGCGCGGCGGCGGCCAGGAATCCGATCAGGAAGAGCGCGGCGAGCAGGCGTTGGACGAGCAGCCGGCTCAGCCAGTAGTCGGGGGCGGCGAACCAGTCCATGCGGCCCATGCCTACCATCCGGCACCCCGGGCGCGGGCCCGGCCGGGGCGGCGGCGGGCGGACGGTTCACCCGCTCGGCCCGGGCCGCGGGCCCGGCGGGCTCCGGAACGAACGCCGGAAGACGCCCGAGCGAAGCCGGTGGCGGGAAGCCGGTGGCGGGAAGCCGGTGGCGGACTGCGGGACCCGACACTGTGGCGGGCACCGGTACGGAAGCCGGTGGCAGCCCCATCAAGCGACACCCGGCGAACTCCCGGCCCCGGACGGCACCGTGGCGGGGTCCTCTCCACGGGGGTGAGAGGCACCCCGCCACGGCGGTGGACGGGTCCGCACCGGTCGGCCGGGTTCAGCCGGGCAGGCCGGGGCCGGCCTCGCCGGTGATGGCCGATCGGCCGGGCACGGAGGCGCCGCTCTGCTGGAGCCGGTCGACGAGCAGGGCGGCCAGGGTGCCGAGCTCCTCCTCGGTGCGGGACCGGGCGGTGATGTCCATGCCGACGGTGAGGACACCGTTGATCCGGCCGGTGAGCGCGGCCCGCAGCGGGGTGCAGGTGAAGCTGAAGACCTGTCGGCCGCGCTGGGCGTCCGGGCGGGCGGACTGGAGCCGGACGTCGTCGAGGACGGCGGTGCGACCGGTGTGGTACGCCTCCACGACGGCCTGTTCGAGGCCCGCCGCGCCGAGCTGCGGGTAGGCGGCGCCGATCGTCCCGTACGCCGTCGGCGCGCCGAAGGTGTCGGCGTGCTGGGCGTTGGCGTACCGGATCTCCTGGCCCGGGCCCTCGGTGAGCATGATGGGGAACGGCGAGCCGTCGAAGGCGGCGAACATCTCCTGGCGCTGGGCGAGCAGGCTGTCGCGCAACCGGATCTCGGAGAGCAGTGCTTCGGCGAGGTGCTGGATGTCGCGCAGCCGTTCGCGCCCCCACTGCCGGGGTTCCCGGTCGAGGACGCAGACGGTGCCGATGACGGTGTTGGTGTCGTCGACGAGCGGGGCGCCGAGGTAGGCGCGGACGCCGAGTTCGTCCACCACCGGGTTCCCGGCGAAGCGGGGGTAGGCGAGGATGTCGTCGAGGGCGAGCGGGGAGCGCTGGGCGACCACGTGCGGGCAGAAGCCGTGGCTCAGCGGCATCTCGCGGGTGGGAAGGTCGAAGGCGATGCCGCGGTCCGCCCAGGACGATCCGTCCTCGGCCTTGGTGTCGGCCGAACTTGGCGGAATGTAGAGCCCCCGGAACATCTGGCGCTCGTCATTGATGAAGTTGACCATCGCGATGGGGGCGCGCGTGATACTGGCTGCCAGGTGGGCGAAGCGGTCGAAGGCCTCGTCCGCGGACGGGTCGTTGAGCCCAAGGCCGCGCAGCCTGCGGGTTCGCGCGGACTCCCCGGAGGCACCCGGGAACTGGCCTTGAGTGCTCATCACATCAGTCATGGCGCACATGTAACCAGACATCAGAACGGCCGGGCGGTGCCGATCGACCGTTCCTCAGCCTTGCCGATGGCCAGTCAAAACCGCACGTGAACGACCGGTCGACGGTCGGTCACGAAGCGCTGATCGATTCCCGTCCGGGGCCCGGGCGAAACCCCTCGGCACGGGGACGGGCCGAATCACGCCAATCCAAGATCGACTCTGGGATGCCCCGGTGCCCCATACAACAATGAGCCCTGCCGAAGACACGGACGGTGCCCGTCGCCGGGACACCGCCCGGTGACGCGTGCGCCGATCGCACCGGGGCGACCGGCCGACACTCCCGCACCCCCACCCCCCGTGGGTCGCCGGAGCGGCATCGACGGCACGGACGGAGGCACGGCACCACCCGCATCGAGAGGACCGGAGCATGGCGATGGACTACTTCACCGACGACCGTCACGAGGACCTTCGCGCCGAGGTCCGTGACTTCGCGGAGAAGGAGGTGCGTCCGCGGGTGTCCAGGATGGAGGCCGAGCGGAAGATCGAGTTCGAGCTGGCCCGGGAGATCGCCCGCCAGGGCTGGATCGGCGTGACGATCCCGCGGGAGTTCGGCGGCCTCGGCCTGGGTCACGTCGCCAAGACCGTGATCATCGAGGAGCTGGCCCGGGTCAGCGGAGCCGCCGGCTCGATCGCGCAGGCCTCCCAGCTGGGCGTGGCCAAGGTCCTCCACTACGGCTCCCAGGCCCAACGCCGCAAGTGGCTGCCGAAGTTCGCCTCCGGTGAGTGCCTGCCGACCATCGCCGTCACCGAGCCGGAGTCCGGCGGGCACGTGCTCGGGATGACCGGCACCGCGGTGCGCGACGGCGACGAGTACGTGCTCAACGGCCGCAAGTGGTTCGTCGGCAACTCCCACATCGGGGACGTGCACGGCGTGGTCCTGCGCACCGGCCAGGGCAGCCGGGGCCTGTCCGCCTTCCTGGTGGAGAGCGACCGCCCGGGGTTCCGCACCGGCTCCCCCGGGTCGCAGAGCGGGCTGCACGGCTTCAGCTTCGGCGAGATCCTATTGGAGGACTGCCGCGTCCCGGCCGGCAACCGGCTCGGCCGGGAGGGGCAGGGGCTGGACGTCGCCTACTCCTCCTCCACCCTCTACGGCCGGATCAACCTCGCCGCCGTCGCGCTCGGCATCCACACCGCGATCGTCGAGGACACCGCCCGGTTCGCCGAGGGGCGCGTCCTGTACGGCCAGCCGATCAACCAACTCCCGAACATCATGCTGAAGTTGGGGGAGATGCAGTCACGGCTGATGACCGCCAGGCTGGCCGCGTACCACGCCTCCCACCTGCTCGACCACGGCCGCGCCTGCGACGCCGAGCTGATGAACGCCAAGCTGATCAACACCGAGTACGCGCTGGACTCCGCGCGCAACGCCATGGAGATCCACGCCGCCCGCGGCCTCCAGCCCGAGTTCGGCATCGAGCGCTACCTGCGGGACGCCACCCACGTCTACCCGCCGGCCGGCACCTCGGACGTCCAGCGGCTGCGGCTCGGGCAGGTCGCGTCGGGCACGTACGGCAAGCAGTGGTCGGCGGAGCTCTCCGACCTGACCAGCTGGGCCTGGAGCGAACTCGCCGCCCAGCGGGACGCCCCGGCGGAGGAACCGCCGGGGCGGCGCGGGCGGGTGCTGCCGATGCCACTGGCGGGCTGAGCCCGCCCGTCGGAGCGGCACTTGACCCGTTCGCGACGGATCCCCCAGCGGCCGCCCGGGCCGCCGGGGACCCTCGGACCGGACCGGCCGAGGGTCGTGAGCTGCGGCGTTGCGTCGTCGAACGATTCGCCCCGGACTCCACCCCTACGCCATCAGCCCCTCGCACAGGGCCAGTTGAGGTTGCGGCGCCGACACCACGGGCTGATAGCGTTCCGTGACGTCGGCGGTCGCGCTGCACCCCCGCCGGGCCCGGTGGCAGGTCGTCACCGGCTCCGGCAGTCCCGGCCTCGACTCCCTGAAGCCCGGCCGCGCCGTACGGGGTCGACCCGCCGCCCGGACCCCATCGGTCCGCGACCGGCGGCCCGGTCCCTCGGCTCGGCCCTGCAGCAAGGAATCAGATGCCAGGCATATCGGGCCCTCGCACGGGCCACCACGCCGGCCGGTCCGGCTCCCTCCGCCGCCCGCTCCTCGCCCTCGTCCTGGTCCCCGGCCTGGGCCTCGCCGCCGCCTGGGGGTACGCCCTCTACCTGCTGCGCGGGTCCGGACAGCGCACCGAACTGCTGATCGGCAGCGCGGCCGTCGCCCTGGTGCTGCTGATCAGCCTGTTCCGCGGCCTCCGGACCGCCTGGACGCTGTCCGCGCGGCTGTCCGGCCTACGGGCCGACACCTTCGCGCTCGCCCAGCGGGAGATCCCCGAGGTGGTCGAACGGCTGCGCGCCGGGGAGCAGGTGCCCGCCCCGCCCGTCTGGGCGCCGTCCCGGCGGACCGGCGACGACGTCCAGCAGGCCTCCGAGGGCCTCGCCGCCGTCCGCCAGGCCGCGGTCGCCGCCATCGTCCACCAGGCCCAGGGCCGTGAGGGGACGAAGAAGGTCTTCCTCAACATCGCCCGGCGCACCCAGATCCTGATCCACCGGCAGATCAGCATGCTGGACGCGCTGGAACGCGAGCACGAGGACCCTGAGCTGCTGCGCGAACTGTTCGCGGTCGACCACCTGGCCACCCGGATGCGGCGCAACGCCGAGAACCTGGTCATCCTCGGCGGCGCCCTGCCCGCCCGGCGCTGGCGCACCGCCGTACCCGTGGTCAACGTGCTGCGCAGCGCCGTCTCGGAGACCGAGAGCTACTCCCGGGTCGTCGTCCGGGGCGTGCCGCGCGTCTCGCTCGGCGGGCAGGCCGTCGCCGACGTCATCCACCTGGTCGCCGAACTGATCGAGAACGGCACCACCTTCTCCCCGCCGTACGCCCAGGTGCAGGTCTCCGCGCAGGAGGTCTCCGAGGGCCTGTCGGTGGAGGTCGAGGACCGCGGGCTCGGCATGACCGAGGAGGAGTACCGGCGGCTCAACGAGTACCTGGCCCACCCGCCCGAGCTGGACGTCTCCGCGCTCGGCGACGACCTGCGGCTCGGCCTGTTCGTCGTCGCGCGGCTGGCCGCCCGGCACGACGTCCGGGTCACCCTGGGGCCGTCCCCGTACGGCGGCACCCGGGCCGTGGTGCTGGTGCCCTCGGCGCTGCTGGAGCAGGCCCGGCAGCCGGCCGCGGCGCCCGGGCAGTCGGCCGCCGTGCCCGGGCTGCCGTCGGGGGCCCGGATCACCCGGGCTCCGGTGGCCGACGTGCGGCAGGCGGCGGCGGGTGGGGACGGGGCCGCCCCCGGGGAGGGGGCAGGGCCCGATGCCCTCGGGCCGGTGCCGTCGGGCGGGACGGCCGGAGGGACGGCCGGAGGGACGGCCGGTGGGACGGCCGGAGGGGTCGGCGGACTGCCGGGCGGGGGCCAGGGGGCTCCGGGGCCCTTCGGCGCCCCGGGGGCTCCGGCCGTCCCGTACACCGCGGACGGCGCAGCGGCGGGCGCCGGTACGGGCGCCGCCGGGGCGGGCGCTGTGGGCGGCGGGGGTGCCGTCCGCGCGGAGGCACCCGTCAACGGCGGCCTGGCGGTGGGCGCCGAGATCCCCGGACTGCCCGGCGCCGTGGTCGTACCCCGCCCCGTGCTGCCGCGCGTGTACGACCTGTCGGGCGGCCCCGCGGTGGGCGGTCGCGCCGCGGGAACGTCCGCAGACGGCCCGGACGGCCGGCCGCGCGCCCTTCCGGTCCTGCCGCAGCGGGCCCATGACGCCGGGACGGGCGCGCCCTCCGCCCCGCAGCAGGCCCCCGCGGAAGCCCCCGCCGGCCGGGAGACCGAGGAGCCGAAGTGACGACGCGACGGGCGCCGGCTTCGGACCCCGCCGAGTCGTTCAGGCCTTGGCGCGGGGCCTCAGGCCTTGGCGTGGGGCGTCAGGCCTTGGCGTGGGGCGTCAGGCCTTGGCGTGGACCGGGTGGAGCTCACCGAGCGATTCCACCAGCGGGGCCAGCTCGGGGACGTCGGTGGCCTCGGCCAACGTCGCCTCCAGGGCGGCGTCGTGCACCGGGCGGGCGGCCGTCAGCAGGTCCCGGCCCTCGGGCGTCAGCTCGGTGTAGATGCCGCGCCGGTCGTCCACACAGAGGAAGCGGCTGAGCAGGCCGCGGTCCTCCAGGCGGCTCACCAGCCGGGTGGTCGCGCTGCTGCTCAGCGCCGCCGCCCGGGCCAGCTGCTGCATCCGCATGTGCCAGCCGTCCTGACGGGAGAGCGCCTCCAGCACCGTGTACTCGACCACCGAGAGCTTGAACTCGGCCTGCAGCGCCTTCTCCAGCGCGGTGTCGATCATCCCGTGCAGCGCGGCGAGCGTCCGCCAGCCGCGAGCCCGGATCTCGGCCGCATCGTCGCGGATTCCCATGACTCGCCCACCCTTCCGTCGCGCTGATCGTGCCGTTTCGTGCCGTGTGCCGGACGAGGCCGTGTGCCAGGTCTCGTCCGGTGTCCTCGATCTACGACAAGTATGCCAGTAGGCGCGGAATATCGGACTGTGCAAATAGTTCGCCTTATACCTGGGCGGTTCACCCCTCTCCGGACCAGGCCGCCGCGCACAGCGCCGTGGCCAGCTCCTCGGTGTAGGAGGCCGCGGCCAGCCAGGCGGCGGCGAAAGCCTCGTGGTCGTCCGTGACGACCCGGCCGAAGACGTCGCGCGGCCGGTTCTCGGCGGCGGCCCGCAGGCCGTCGAGGAGTTCGGCGGCGGTGGCCAGTCCGGCGGCGCGCAGCAGGGCGCGGTCGGCCGCCGCCAAGGCCTCGCTCGGGGCGAGGGCGTGCCGACCGGTGGTGACCGTCTGCTCGACCCGGCGGCCGAGCACATGGACGGGCGGGCCGTACGGGGCCGGGGCCGTCGGCTGGTCCGCCCGCTCGTCGGCGGGTTGGTCCGCAGGTTGCTCCGCCCGGCCGGGCCCGGTGGGCGGGGCGGTCGCGGGCCAGGCAGGCGCGGGCCCTGCGAGGTCGGCGGTCTGGAGGCGTTCGAGGCCGAGGTTGACCCGGCCGGCCCGGTCCGCGGGCAGGGTGAGCGGGCCGGGGTCGTCCGGGGGTGTGCCGACCGCGAGCAGGTGCAGCTCCGGGCGGTCCGCGCGCTCCAGTCGGCCGATCACCCGCAGCCGTAGGCCGGGCGCGGTGGCGAGCAGCGCGAGGTTCGCCCGGAACGGCAGGCCGGGGTGGTCGTGCGCCGAGCGCAGGACGATCACCGGGCCGCCGGCGGCGCCCTGCGCCGAACCGCCTGCCGGGCCGCCCGGCGTACAGCGCGCCAGCAGTTGCGGCGTCCCGCCCGGACCGGTGGGGGCGGGACCCAGCAGCGTGACGTCCAGGAACAGCAGGTCGCTCCCGGCCGGGCGGCTCTCGTACGGCAGCTCCTGCGCCGCGAGTGCCCGGGCCACCTGGGCGGCTGCCGGTTGGCTCCAGAGCCGGGCGGCCGGCTCCGCCGTCCACGCCGCGCCCGCCGCTCGGACCGCTCGCACCGAGGCGCCGGCGCCCAGTCGGCCGCCGGTGGACCTGGTCGCGCCCTGAACGGCCAGCCCGGCGCGGCTGAACTCGCGGTGGCTGAGCGCGGCGTCGCCCAGCCGGAGCGTCCGGTTGCCCGCCCCGACCGCCTGCCGGGCGGCGGCCGCCGCGTCGTCGTCGTGCGGCATCACCTCGGCGATCGAGCTGAGGCGCCCGGTGGCGTCCACCGCCCAGCTGACCGCGCCCGCGTGGGTGGCCGTCAGCACCGGCTCGGCGAACAGGCCGTGGAGCCGCAGACCGCCCTCCTCCCGGTAGGCCTGGCGCGCGGTGCCGCGCAGCTCGGCGACCGGGGCGGCGCCGGTGGCCAGCGCGGTGGTGAGGCCGAGCAGTTCGCGCAGGCCGGCCACCAGGTCCACCAGGCGGTGGTCGGGCGCGCCGGAACGCGCCGCCCGGATCCGGGTCGCGACGGTGACCGCCGCCGCGGCCGGGCGGTACAGGCCCGCGAGGCGCGCCCGGTGGGCGGCGCGCAGCAGTTCGGCCTGGGAGACGGCACCGGCCCCGCTCACCCCGGCGGCCAGCACGGCGGCCGCGGCCCCGTGCAGGTGGCGGACGGCGGCGAGTTCGGCGGCGGTGAGGGGGGCGGCGGTGAGGGGGGCGGCGGCCGACTGGTCGGCCGGCTCCCCGGGGGTTCCCGGGGCTCCTTCCCGGCCTTCCGCGGCCGCCGCCCCTGGGGCGCCGTCGGCACCGCCGCCGGTGCCGCTCCCGGGCTCGGGCTCAGGGCCGGGCGCTGACCCGGCCTCGGGCGCGGCGCCGGCCTCGGCACCGGCCCCGGGCTCGGCGAGCGGGCAGAGGGTGACGGCGGCGGCCCGGTGCACACAGGCCGGGGCGAGCAGACAGCCGCAGCGGACGTCGGCCTCCCCGGCGACCACCCCGCCCGGGGCGTGCAGCACGAGCACCGTCTCCTCGTCCACCTCCACCCGCCACTCGTCGCCCTCCCGGGCCACCGGCCGCTCCGCCAGCTTCGCCGCCGCGGCGTCCAGCCGCTTCTGCAACCGGGCGCTCAGCCCGGCCACCACCTCGGCGACCACCTCGGGCCGCACGCCCGGCCAGTCACTCGTCCGCGCCGTCATGCTCATCGCACCTTCTCCCCCACCCAGCGGGCCAGTTCCAGCGGGCTCAACGCCGCCACGGGCATTCCGGCCGCGACCAGTTGGCCCGCGACCGCCTTCGAGTAGCGGGCCGTCCCGGTGTCGTCCAGCGCCGCGCAGCCGAGCAGGTGCACCCCGGAGTCCACCAGGGCCCGGGTCTGGGCCAGCAGCCCGCCGACCGGCCCGCCCTCCTCGAAGTCGCTGACCACCGCGATCAGCGTCCGGGACGGCACCGTCACCAGGCTCCGCGCGTAGCGCAGCCCGCGCGCGATGCTCGTGCCGCCGCCGACGCTCACCTCCAGCAGCAGGCTCAGCGGATCGTCCACCCGTTCCGTGAGGTCCAGGACCTCGGTGGAGAAGGCCACGAAGTGGGTGCTCAGCGAGGGCACCCCGGCCAGGATCGAGGCCGTCAGCGCGGCCCACACCGTGGAGGCCTCCATCGACCCGGAGACGTCCACGACCAGGATCAGCCGCCAGTCGTTGGCCTGCCGCGCCCTGGTCCGGAAGACCGGACGCTCGGGCACGATCAGGGTGCCGCCGTCCGGCCCGGGGCGGGCGGTGGCGAGGTTGGCCCGGATGGTCCGGTCCAGGTCCAGCCCGCCGCCCGGGCGGCGCGAGGGGCGCGGGACGGCGATCCCGGTCAGTGCCGGGCGCAGCCGGGTGGCCAGCTCCCGGCTCAGCTCGTCCACCAGCCGCCGCACGAGTGGGCGCAGCCGGGCCACCCGGGCCTCGGGCAGGCCGCCCGCGTGGTCCAGCACGGTGCGCAGCAGGTCGACGGACGGGCGGACGGCGGACGGGTCGATCGCCTCCAGGACGTCGGTGCGGCCCTGCGCGACGGCGGCGGCCAGTACCTCCTCGCGCACGCCGGGGCCGAACAGCGACTCCAGCTCCTCGGCCCACTCCCGTACGCCGGGGTACGGGGCCTCGCGGCCGCCCTTGCCGCTCCGGCTGTCCAGGCCCGGGCCGGAGCCCTCGCCGTGGCCGCTGCCGTACAACTCGTCCAGCGCGGTGGCGAGCCGGGCCCCGCGACCGGTCAGACCCCCGTTGCCGGGACGGCCGAGGAGCAGCCGCCAGCGCTCGGCGGGAGCGAGGGCAAGGGGCTGGGCGGTCGTGGAGGGGAGCCGCTCCGGGGCCGTGGGGACCGGTGCGACGGCCAAGGACTCCACGGGCGCCGGGAGTTCCACGGGCGCCGGGGGATCCGAGAGTTCCGGGGGATCCGAGAGTTCCGGGGGTTCCGAGAGCTCCGGGGGCAGGAGGCCGCGACGGGCGAGTGCCGCACGCGCCGCGAGGTCCGCGCGCACCCAGCCGGCGAGCACGGCGGGGCCGGCCTCGTCGGGCAGGGCGGCGAGCCGGGTGCCCAGGCGCTCCTCGACCAGGGCCAGCAGCCGGTCGCGGGCGGCCGGGCTGAGCGTGTCGAAGCCGCCGCGCAGCGCGGGCAGCCGGTCCAGGAAGGCGTCGTCGGGCAGCGAGGTGACCCGCTCCAGCACCGGTTCCAGCGCCTGCGGCGCGGAGTCGAACAGCCCCTCGGCAGCCGTCAACAGGCCGACCAGCGCCCGCCCGAGCGCGTGCCGCGCCTCCGGGCCGGTCGCGCCGTCCACCCACGAGGCGGCCCGACCGCCCAGCACCTCGGCCGGCTCCTGGCCGAGCAGCACCCGCACCGCACCGGCCGCGCCCCGCACCAACGGGCTCCCCAGCTCGGCGAGTCCGGTCAGCACGTGGGCCAGCCGCACTCCACCGAGCCGGTCCGCCCTGCGGACCAGCTCCACCAGCGCCCGGGCGTTCTGCGGGTCGTCCGATCCGCCCAGGCCCTCCAACTGCCGCACGGCGGCGACGGTGAGCAGCTCGCCTGCGGCGGCGAGGCGGGGCCGGCCCGTGGGCCCGGGGAGCGGGCCGGGACCGCTCCCCGCCGGAGCGTCGCCGCCGCAGGCGTGGCGGCCGTCGGCAACCGGCCCGTCCGGCAACGCCTCCCCGGCCGGTGCCGGGTCGGCACCGCGCGGGCCGCCGGCGTCCTTCGCCGCTGCCTCCGGTGCGTAGCCGGGGAAGTGGCCCGCGGTCAGCCGGTCGACGAGCGCCAGGGCGTCGAGGAGTTCGGGGAGGGTGGCGGAGGCGGGGAGGTCGGTGGTGAGCTGGGTGAGTCGGGTCTCCGCGAGGGCCGGGAGGGCGCAGGAGGCGGCGGCGGTGAGGCCGTCGACGATCTCGCGCGGAGTCGGTTCGTCGGTGAGGCGGGTGCGCAGGGCGCCTTCGGCGGCCTGGGCGGGGGTGACGCCGCGGGTGCCGGCGACGGTGAGCATGGCGGCGGTGGCGGGCGTCCAGTGCAGGCGCCAGCGGGTGCCGACGGTCTCGGTGCCGCCGGCGCCGGTGGTGGCGACGGGTTCGGCGTAGGGCACCTCGCAGACGGTGAGGCGGTGCAGCAGGACCTCGCGGCGGCGGTCGAGGTCGCTGCGCAGCGGGTCGAGGCGCAGGTCACGCGGGCCCGGGTCGGCGGGGCCGGGGAGGCCGAGGCCGGCGAGGAGGGTCTCGACGGCGGGGGCGAGCCCGCTGCGCGGGGCGGCGGGGGTGGGACGGCCGGTGCGAGTGCCGACCAGGACCTGTTCGAGGGCGCGGGCGACGGCCCGGCCGCGGCCGAGGGGCTCGCCCTGGGCGAGGACGGTCTGCACCGCTTCGACGAGTTCGCCGCGGCCGGGGGCGGCGTGGCCGCGCAGCCGGGCGAGGTCTCCGGCCAGGCGGACGATCTCGCGGGCGTCGGCCGGGCCGCTGGGGTGGTCCTGGGCGCGCAGGGCGGCGCAGATCCGCACCGCGGTGGTGGTGAGCGCCTCGGCGAGGCGTTCGGGGTCGCCGCCGGCGTCCAGGACGGTGTGCTGCCACTCCGGGTCGCGGATGCCCGCCGGGTAGCCGGAGCGGGCGTCGAGCAGCGGGTAGGTGTACGGGATGAGGGACAGCACGTGCCCGGGGGCGTCCGGGTGCGGCGGCTCCTCGGCGGCGAGCGGGCCGTCCAGCAGGGCGGGGGCGTGGAAGGCGCCGATCACTGCGGTGACCCGGCGCCCGCCGGCCGAGGCGGCCTGGATGCGGGCCCGCATCCAGGCCTCGCGGCGCAGGTCGTACGGGTCGACGCCGGGGCCCGTCTCGGCGTCCCGGCGCAGCGCCCAGCCGACCAGCAGTGCGGCGCGCCGGACGGCCTCCGGGGTGGATCCGGGGGCGGCCGTCTCGACCAGGCGGTCCCAGAGGTCCTCGTCGGAGCCGCGGCCGGTGAGGCGGTGGCGCAGCGCGTCGGCGACGCCGGGTGCGTCCGGGCGTCCGTCGGTGGCCGGCCGGCCCCCCGCGCGGGTGGCGCGGTGGGCGAGCGGGAGGTCGCAGGCGATGGCCTCCACCCCGTTGCGCCGGGCCCAGCGCAGGGCGGCGAGTTCCGGGGAGAAGTCGGCGAACGGGTAGAAGGCGGGCCCGGCCGCCTCCTCGGGCCCGGCCGGGGCCGCGGCGAGGGCGACCGGCGCCTCGGTCGCCTCGTCGGCGAGCCAGCCGAGCCAGGGCTGGAACTCGGCGGGCAGCTCGACCAGGACGGCGTCCGGCCGGGCCGCGTCGAGCAGCGCGGGGACCACCGCGCTGAGGGACGGCGCGTGGTGGCGCACACCGATCAGGTGCGGGCCGGGGCGGCCGGTGCCGGAGGCGGCCAGCCGGTCGGCCTCGGCCCGGACCGCCCGGTCCGCGTCGTCCGGGCGGGTGATCTCCGCGCTGCTCATCGGATCAGGCCTCCAGTGCCGAGCGGAGGTCCCACAGGGTGCGCCAGGTGGCGGCGCCCTGCTCGGCGCGGCGGCGGACCGGGCCGTCCCAGTAGCCGAGCAGCCGGGCCGCGTCGGACGGCTCGTCCTTGCGGACCACGCCGAGGAGCTGGCCGGGCAGCCGGCCGAGCAGGTCCCCGCCGTCGGGCAGGTAGGCGGCGCTGACGCCGAGCGAGGTGGCGACGGAGACCGCCTCAGCGGTGCTCATCACGGTGGACGGGCGTTCGACGTCCCAGCCTTCGGTGGAGCGGCCGGTGCGCAGGTCGCGGAAGGCGGTGACCAGGGCCTCCAGGACGGCGTCGTCCACCGCGTAGGCGGCGCCGGCCCTGGCCACCGCGGCGGTGGACTGGCGGCGGACCAGCTCGACCTCGGCGGCGAGGCTGCCGATCGGGCCGACCGTCTCGAAGTTGAACCGCCGCTTGAGCGCCGCGGACATCTCGCTGACGCCCTTGTCCCGCAGGTTGGCGGTGGCGATCAGGGTGAAGCCGGCCGCGGCGTGCAGTTGCCCGTCCGGGGTGCCGGCCAGCTCGGGGACGGCGATGCGCCGTTCCGAGAGCAGCGAGACCAGGGCGTCCTGCACCTCGGGCAGGCAGCGGGTGACCTCCTCGACCCGGGCGACCGCGCCGGTGGTCATCGCGGTGAGCACCGGCGAGGGGACGAGGGCCTCGCGGCTGGGCCCCTTGGCGAGCAGCAGGGCGTAGTTCCAGCCGTACTTGAGCTGGTCCTCGGTGGTGCCGGCGGTGCCCTGGACGGTGAGCGCGCTGCTGCCGCAGACGGCGGCGGCGAGCAGTTCGGAGAGCATCGACTTGGCGGTGCCGGGCTCGCCGACGAGCAGCAGGCCGCGCTCCCCGGCGAGGGTGACGACGCAGCGCTCGACCAGGGCGCGCTCGCCGACGAACTTCGGCTCGATGACCAGGCCCCTGCGCCCGGCCTTGAGCTTCTCGCCGCCGCTGCCCATCACGAAGGTGACCACGGCGCGCGGGGTCAGGCGCCAGCCGGGCGGGCGGGGGCCGCTGTCGTGGGCGGCGAGGAACCCCAGTTCGGCGGCGTACTTCTCCTCCGGCGGGACGGTCTGCCGGTCCGCGGCGGCGACCGTGGTGGTCGCTCCGGTGGTGGTCTGGTCGGCGGTCATCGGCGGGCCTTCCTGCGCTTGCTGGTCTGGAGCTCTTCGTAACCGGGGGCGTCGCCGTCGACGGTCCGCTGCCAGGCCCGGGCGAACAGCTCGGGGACGGGCAGGGGGACCAGCGCGGGCCGGTGGGTGGGCAGTTCGTACAGGGCGGCCTTCCAGGTTTCGGCCGGCAGCCCGGGTGCCTTGGCCTCCTGCCAGCCGCCGGGCAGGAAGAGGCCGCGGCCGGCCCGGGCGCGCTTGGCCTCCAGCACCAGGCCGGTGGCGGCGAGTTCGGCGCGGGCCTTCTTCAGCCGGGCGGGCTTCCAGCCCGTCCAGCGGGCGGCGTTGCGGTCGGTCGGGTCGGGCAGGGCGAGCAGCTGGAGGTAGAGCGCGGCCGCGTCCTCGCCCAGGCCGTGGGTGCGGGACACCTCGGCGACCAGCTCGGGGACGGACAGCTGCGGGTTCTGCAGCCAGGCCGGGCCCTCAGCGGGGGCCGGCACCGCGGCGGCGGAGGCGGCCAGCCGCTGCGACTCGCCGCGCAGCACGGACTCGATGGCCCGCCGTTCGGCCGGGAACCAGTAGCTGCTGGACAGCCCCTCCAGCAGTTCGAGCAGCGGGTCGTCCGGCCCGGTGAGGGCGGCGGGACGCAGCCAGACCCGCTCGGCCTCCTCGTGGTACGGCGTCAGGACGAGTGCCGGTCCGCAGCGGACCAGGCCGTCCCGGTCGGCGCCGCCCTCGGCGGGCAGGCCGAAGTGGGTGCGCAGGACGGCGGACAGCGAGGCGCCCTTGGCGGTGCGCATCAGGTCGAGGTCGAGCAGCAGCTCCGGATCGGCCAGGCGGTCGCGCAGCGCGTCGGCGGCCGTGGGCAGCAGCGGGCGCAGCGGGCTGTCGGCGGGCAGGTGGTAGGCGAGCCAGCGCAGTGCGGCGAGGGTGGAGCCCAGTGCGCCCGTCTCGGGGACGGCGGAGTCGTCCTCGGGGACCAGCCGCGGGCCGGCCTCGCCCACCTCGGTGAGCCGGAAGCCGGTACGGCCCGTCAGCCACGGGGTGCGGGCGGGGTTGAGCACCGCCTCGACGGTGTCGATGGACACGCCCTGGACGGTGGCCAGGGCCTCCTCGGGCAGGGTGACGAGCCGTCCGAAGCGGCGGATCCACTCCTCGGCGCCGGCGGTGATGTCCGGCCCGTCGCTCCACAGGGAATTCGGGTCGGCGGGCAGCAGGGCGCCCCAGACGGCGGCGAGGCCGTCGTGGTCGTGCCGCCGCAGCCACTGCCTGGCGGCCTTGAACTCGGCCGCCTTGAGTTCGAGTTCGGCGGGAACGGCGATGTCCATCCAGTACAGCAGGCCGGACGGCGGGCCGAGCAGCAGGGCGGAGCGGGCGGTGCCGATGCCGGTGAGCCCGCTGAAGGCCCCGGCCCTGGCACCGTCCCACGGCACGGCGCCGCGCACTGCGGCGACCTGCTGGAACGTGGCGGTCCAGGCGGCGTCGACCAGTTCCTCGGTGCCGCGCTCCTGGACCGTGGTGAAGTGCGCGACGGGCCCGAACTCCCCGCTCGGGTCGTGGTCGACGGCGAGCCAGTGCACGGTGCCGTCGGTGAACTGCCGCTGGTGGCCGACGATGACGACGGTGCGCCCGCCGTGCCGCAGCACCTCGCCCTGGCGGTGGGCCACCGGTCGGCCACTGGTGGCGTTCACGGGCTCCGGCGCCTGCTCGGCGAGAACGATCTCGCGCAGGGTGGCGCCGCGGTCGGCCAGCGGCCCCCTGGTCAGCTCGCCCAGTAGCAGGACCAGCGAGGAGCGGTGGGCGGGCTCGGTGAACGGCGAGGCCACCGCGTGGGCCAGCGCGTGGACCCGGCCGAGCAGTTGCAGCCAGCCGTGGCTGGCGTCGCCGTTGCGCAGGGTGACGGCGGCGGGGCTGCTCCAGCCCTCGCCGTCGGCGGCGGGCGGGGCGGCCAGCACGTCGGTGACGGCGCGCAGGTTGTTGAGCACCCACCAGTGGTCGCCGGAGCCCCAGTTGTTGCCGAAGCCGCCGATCTCGGGCAGCACCGCGCGCACGGCGTCGCGCAGTTCGTGGTCGCGCCCGTGCTCGGGCTGCCACTCGGTGTCCTGCTCCTTGCTCGGGCGCTCGGCCTCCGGCTGGGGGGCGAACCGGGCGACCCGGTCCAGCAGCTGGGCGGCGAGACGGGCGAGTCCGGCGACGCCGGCCAGCAGCCGCGGGTGCGCGATGCCGGGCAGGATCGCGCCGACCTCCTGGACGGGCAGGGTGCGCGGGCTGCGCCGGGCGAGCGGACGGCGCACGCCCTGGACGGTGAGCCAGCACTGCTCGTCCTCGGGGACCGGCTCGGTGTCGGTCGGCCAGGCGGCGTCGATCAGCCGGGCGGCCTGCTCGGCGGTGACGGTGCGCAGCACCTTCGAGCCCGCCTCGTCGCGCGGGCGCAGCGCGTGCCAGTGCGGGTACGGCGGGACGAGCGGGGTGCCGGCCGCGGAGAGTTCACCGGAGTGGCAGGGGCGCAGGTCGACCGTGCGGTCGGCGTCGCCGGCGAGGTCGGGCAGGTTGAGCGAGAAGTGGCCGCCGGAGGTGTGGCCTACCACCGGGGAGGCCGCGCCGGGCAGGGCGAGCCGGCCGACCGGGAAGGAGCCCGTCCGCTGTGCGGCCGGCGGCAGCACGATGCGCCCGCCGTCGGCGGTGAAGGTGGTGACGGCCTTGCCGGGATCGACCCGGACCCAGTTGCCGAGCACGGTGCCGTCGGTGCCCAGCGGCGTTCCCTCCAGGCCGGGCTGGAGCGGCAGCAGCCAGGTGCTGCGGTGGACCAGCCGGCCGGCCGCGGCGGTGGCGGCGATCACCGGCGGTTCGGCGGTGCGGCCCAGGGTGCCGGTGGCCGGGTCGAGTTCACGCAGCACGGCCTCGCCGCCGGAGGTGCGGCGCGCCGTCCAGTAGCCGGTGCCGTCGCCGAGGACGCGGTGCTCCTCGGGCATCCGGGTGTCGCCGGCGTGCAGCGGTCGCTCGCCGGTGGTGCGGCCGCCGCCGGGCAGCTGGAGGGACGGCGCCTCGGGCTCCCGGTCGCGGTAGTAGTAGCCGGCGATGGTCTCGCCCGCCAGCTCGAACTGCTCGTCCGGGCGGCTGGACCAGTACGCGAGCTGCTTGCCGTCCTGGTACCAGACGACCAGCAGCTCTCCGTCGACCAGGCGCAGCCTGGGCCGGTTGCGCTGGTGCTGCGGCTCGGGCACGCGCAGGGTGTGCTCCAGCACGATGCCCTCCGGGCCGACCACGACGGCCCGGTCGAGGCGGGCGAGGATCAGGTGCGGCCAGGCGTCCTCGATGATCAGGCCGTTCAGGCCGGCTCCGCCCAGGCTCGGGACAGGGTACTGCGGGGCGTCGTCGGCGGGCGGGTCGGCGAGCTTGCCGAGCGCCTCCTCCAGCGCGGGCCAGCCGAGTTCGTCCAGGATGCCGGCCCGGAGGGCGTCGGTGAGCAGCGCGGCGACGTCGAGGGCGGCGACCCGGTCGGCGACGGCCGGCGCGACCGTCCGGACGGCGGTGCGGTACTGGCCGAACGAGCGGACCAGGTCGGTGGCGCCGGTCAGGCCGTGGGCGGCGAACAGCTCCTCGGCGCGTTCCTCGGCCCACTCGGCGAACAGTTCGTTCAGCAGCGGCAGGGCGGGCACCTCGCGCTTGGCGGCCGTCGCCCAGGCGGCCGGCGTGGCGCGGCGCAGCAGCGGCCGGTAGCGCTCGTCGGCGCCGACGGCGGCGAGCGTCGGGCTGTCGGGACCGCACTCCGCGACCCAGTCCTGCAGCTCGAAGCCGAGGCCCTCCGGCGGGTCGGCCACCGGCACGCCCGCCGTCAGCAGGAGGTCCAGCAGGTCGATCCTGGTCCGGCTGGCGCGGATGCCGGTGTGGAGGTCCACCGGGACGGCGTCGGCCTTCAGCCGCTCGACCATCCGGCCGGCCAGCGCGATGGTGTCCGGGCAGCTGGGCCGCCGGCTGCGCCAGCCGCGGCCGTGGTGGTGGCACCAGCGCTGGAGCCAGGCGGCGGCGGGTTCGGCGCCCTCGGGGCGGGGGCCGGTGAGCAGGGCCTCGGCGCCGGTCTCGGCGAGGACCGCCAGCCAGGCGGTGTCGTGCGGGCCCGGGTCGGCGGAGGCCGGGTCGGGCAGGAGTTCCAGCAGTCGGGTGCGTACGGCCGCGTCGCTGCGGCCGAGCTCGACCAGCGCGCCGTGCCAGGACTTCCAGAACGCGGCGGGCGCCCGGTTGACCGCCGGGGAGTCCAGCAGCTCGGCGAGCAGCGCCCGTTCGTGCTCGGTGCGGTCCAGCCCGGCGGCCTTGATCAGGGCGCGGGCGTCCTCGGCGACCCCGGCGTACGGGGCCATGCCGGCCGCGGAACGCTCGGTGCACAGCTGGCGGAAGCGCTGCCAGGCGGTCAGCGGGTCGAGCCGCTGGGCGAGCTCCTTGACGTACTGGCGCAGGGACTTGACGGTGAGCGCGCCGGCCAGGGCGAACTCCAGGAAGACGGCGCGCAGCCGCTCCTCGTCCACCGTCAGGCCGTGGGTGCGCTCGGCCTCGCGGGCCTTGCCGAACCAGGCGGCGGCGTAGGTCTGGTTCTCGTGGCGGAGGAAGATCCGGCCGACCTCCTCGCAGAAGGTGGGCAGGAAGTGCGGGACGGCCCGGCCGAGACGGGTGGCGAGCTCGTCGAAGCCGTCCTTGGCTGCGCCGGGCTTGGAGGTGGCCTGGCGGGCGAGCCGCTCCATCTCCTTGACCAGGGCGAGGGCGTGGTGGCCGTTGGCCGGGTCGTGGACCAGCGCCCAGGCGGGGAAGCCGAGTGCCTCCTGGCGGACCTGGCCGACCTCGGCGGGCGCGGCCTGCGGCGCCAGGCCGAGGAAGTCGAGGGCGAGGTCCTCGGCGGGGCCGAGCGCGCCGGGGACGAGCCGGACGATCCGGCGGCCGTCGAGCGCGGGGTGGGCGTAGCTGCGGGCGGTGAGCACGTCGGCGCCGCTGTCGGGGCGGCCGACGTCGGACAGGGTGCCGGACGGGAGCACGGCTCCGGCGTCGAGCAGCTCCTCGGGCGTGACGGCGACCGGGTTCGTCGTGGCGGTCGAGTTCGTGACGGCGGTCGAGTTCGTGACGGCGGTCATTCGGCTTCCTCCCCCTGGATGGTGCGGCCCGCGTACAGGGCGGCGGCCATCCGCATGCCCTCGGACCAGGCGACCGGCCCGACCTCGGTGAGCGGCAGGGTGCGGCCGTCGGGGCCGGCCCAGCTGAGCGCGCCGGTCTCGCACTCGTCGTACTCGTAGTAGTCGCCGGCCCAGACCCGGGCCTCGACGGTGCGGCCGCCCTCGGTGACGGGCTGGACGGCGAAGCCGCCGCGGACCCGGCAGCCGAGCCTGGTGCAGCGCCCGAGCAGCTCGCGCAGCTCCCGGTAGCGGCCGCCGGCGTAGGTGGTGACCTCGGTGCCGGCCGGCAGCTCCGCGGGCCGGTGCCAGACCTCGCGGTAGAGCTGCTGGACGCGCTGGGAGACGCCGAGCTCGACGGCGAACTCGCGCAGCTCGTCGAGGTCCTGGAGCAGGACCGGGTGCGGTATCAGCACCTCGCCGTCGGTGAGGCGCACGGTGTCGCCGTCCAGGTCGACCAGGCCGAGGCCGCGCTCGGCGTCGGCGCCGCGCAGGAAGCCGGCCACGGAACCGTCGGTGGCGGTGACCACGAGGTCCTTCAGGACACCCTGCCAGGCCTCGTCCGGCCACACCGCGGTGAGCACGGCGGCGGGCACCGGCAGCGAGCGGACCATCCAGCGCTCGACGTCCTGCCGGCAGCCCCGCTCGTGCGCGGCCAGCCACTCGGCGAGCTGCTTGAGCTGGGTGACCACCGGGTCGTCACCGAGCTTCGACGGTACGGACTTGAGGTCGCGGCCCGCCGCGTTGCGGCACACCACCCTGCCCTCCCCGTCGAGCGCGACGCGGTACCCTCCCGCGCCCGTCTCCACCCATGCCACGGCCGTACTCCTCCCACCGGGGAAACACCTGTCGATCGCCTGCTGACCAGCGATGCGAGGAACGTAGCGAGGCCCACTGACAACGCGACGGGCGGGGTGAACCTGGGCCCTGACATGCAGAGTTCAAACCACTCGAACGGGTGATCGAAGATCGCGGCGGAGCAGCGCGGACCACGCCTCGGACAGCAACGCGGACCGCGCCCGGACAGCAGAGCGGGGCGGCTGCCCCCACGCAGCCGCCCCGCCAGCCCCTCGCCCCGCCGGCCGCCCCGGCGGCCACACCGCCGACCGTCCCCCGGCCGCCCCGTCAGCCCAGCGGCGCCCGGGGCACGATCACCGGAGCGCCGTCGCCCGGCGCCGCCAGCACGTGGCTGTCGATGTCGTACAGCGCCCGCACCAGCGGCGCGTCCACCACCTCGCGCGGCGGCCCGCAGGCCACCACCGCGCCGTCCCGCAGCGCGACCAGCAGGTCCGCGTAGCGGGCGGCCGCCGCGAGGTCGTGCAGCACCATGACCACCGTCCGCCCGCCCGCCGCGACCCGGCGGACCAGCTCCAGCACCTCCACCGCGTGCCCGAGATCGAGGGCGCTGGTCGGCTCGTCGAGCAGGACCACCGGGGTGTCCTGGGCGAGCACCATGGCCAGCCAGCAGCGCTGGCGCTGGCCGCCGGACAGCCGGTCGAGCCGGCGGTCGGCGAGGTCCTCCACGCCGGTGGCGCGCAGGGCCTCGGCGGTCAGCCGCTCGTCCTCCGCCGACCACTGGCGGAACAGCCCCTGGTGCGGGTGGCGGCCGTAGCGGACCAGCCCGCCGACGGTGACCGCCTCCGGCGCCTGCGGGCTCTGCGGCAGCAGCGCGATCCGGTGGGCGGCCTGGCGCGGGCGCAGCCGCCACACGTCCTCGCCACCGACCAGCACCCGCCCGCCGTCCGGCCGGTGCAGCCGCGCGACGGCCCGCAGCAGGGTGGACTTCCCGCAGCCGTTCGGGCCGACCACGGCGACCACCCGCCCGGCCGGGACGGCCAGGTCGACGCCGCCGAGCACCGGGCGCCCCGGCCCGTAGCCGGCGCTGAGTCCCTCGATCGTCAACTCCATGGCAGCTCCCCCTCGCCGGCGCGCGCTCAGCTCCCGCCGAGCGCCTTGGAGAAGTCGCCGATGACGACGTCGGCGGCGAGCGGGCCGCCCCGGGTGGACCAGACCGAGCCGTCCACGGTGACGGTGTGGTTGTTCTTCACCGCACCCAGGCCCTGGTAGGCGGGCTTGGACTGGACGTCCTTGAGCGCGGCCCTGCCGTCGTCGGTGAGGGTGGACAGGAACAGCCAGTCGCCGTCGATCTCGTTGAGCTTCTCCAGGCTGAGCGCCGGGCTGTGGGCGTTGCCGTCCTTGTCCTGCGCGGCCGGGCGGGTCAGGCCCATGTCCAGGGCGACGCCACTGGCGAACTGCTTCTTCTCCATCCAGCTCGGGCCGGTGGGGTTCCAGCGCACGATGGAGACCGCGGCGCCCTTGTTCGCGGTGAGCTCGCCGCCCGCCTTGGCGGCCTTGGCCTCGTAGTCGCCGATCACCTTGTTGGCCTGGTCGAGCTTGTTGACGGCGTTGCCGATGCCCCGGAAGGCGAGCTTCCAGTCGTCGGTGGGCGCCATGGTGACCAGCGTGGCGGGGGTGATCTCGCGCAGCTGCTTGAGCACCTGCTCGTCCTGCATGTCGCCGGCCAGGATCAGGTCGGGCTTGGCGGCGATCACCTTGTCCATCACGGGCTGGAGCAGGTTGCCGACCACCGGGACGCCCTGCACCTTGTCCTTGAGGTAGGCGGGCGGCTCGGCCAGCCCCTGGCCGTTGGTGATGCCGACGGGCTTGACGCCGAGGGCGAGCACCGCGTCCAGGTCCTCCTGGGTGAGGGTGACGATCCGCTTGGGCTCGGCGGGGACCTCGACGGCCTTGCCGGTGGCGTCCTTGACGGTCCGCTTGCCGCCGCCCGCCGCGTCCGCCGCCGGGGAGGCGGCCGCGGACGAACCCGAGGACGACGAGCCGGAGGAACCGCAGCCGGTGAGCAGGAGCGCGGCCGCCCCGGTGACGGCCAGCGCCTGGGCCGCACGGCGGCGGACGGGGCTGAGCGGGCGACGGGCGAACGGCATGAGTGCCTCCGGGCAACGGTGGTACGGGAGTTGAGCGGCGTCCGGGCAGTTCGGCGGGGCGGGGGTGCCCCACGGGTGCCCTCGGGACGGGCTCGGTCATTAGGTTAGCCTTACCTTATGACATTGTCGCAAGCCGGCGTCCACCCGGCGCCCCCCGCCACCGCGCCGGACTCGCCGCCACCGGGCGGGCGCAGTCGGCGGCCCGAGGGCACCCGCCCCACCTGGCCGGCCCTCACGGCGGCGGTGGTGCTCCTGTTCGCCCTGGCCGCGCTGTCGCTGTCGGTCGGCGCCGGCGAGGTCGGCCCCGGCCGGGTGCTGGACTACCTGCTGAACCGGGACGGCGCCCGCGCCGACGGCCGACTCGCCCTCGTCGTCGGCGACCTGCGACTGCCGCGCACCCTCACCGCCCTGCTGGTCGGCGCCGCGCTCGGCGTCGCCGGCGCGCAACTGCAGTCCGTCACCCGCAACCCGCTGGCCGAGACCGGCCTGCTCGGCGTCAACGCCGGCGCCTCGCTGGGCGTCGTGTTCGGCATCGCCGTGCTCGGCGTGCAGACCTCCTTCGGCTACCTCGCCCTCGCCTTCGGCGGCGCGGTGCTCGCCAGCACCGTGGTGCTGCTGGTCGCCAGCACCCGGGGCGGCGGCTCACCGATGCGGCTGGTGCTCGCCGGCTCCGCCGTCGCGGCGATCTTCCGCGGCCTCACCGACGTGCTGATCGTCAACTCCCCCGAGGCGTACGAGCGGTACCGGGTCTGGGTGCTCGGCTCGCTGGCCGGGGTGGAGGGCTGGACGACGCTGCGCCAGCTCGCCCCGGTGCTCGGCGCCGGATTCCTGCTCGCCGCGCTCACCACCCGGCCGCTCACCGCGCTCGCCCTCGGCGACGACCTCGCCCGCGGCCTCGGCCACCGCCCCGGGGCCACCCGGGCCGCCGTCGCCGTCGCCGTCACCCTGCTGACCGCCTCCGCGGTCGCGCTGGCCGGGCCGGTCGCCTTCCTCGGACTGCTCTCCGGCTTCCTCGCCCGCACCCTCGCCGGCCCCCGGGTCGGCCGGCTCACCCTGCTCGCCGCGCTGTTCGGCGCCGCCGTGCTGACCGGCTCGGACGTGCTCGCCCGGGTGGTGGCCCGGCCCTTCGAGGCGCCGGTGTCGGTGATCGTCGCGCTGATCGGAGCCCCGGCCCTGATCGCGATCGTCCGCTCCCGGCGCTCGGCCGCCCTGGCCATGGCCGACCCGGCCGCGTCCGCTCCTCCCCCGCGCCGGGGCGAACCGGCGCCGCCGAAACCCGACTTGACGCTGCGCTACGGCGCGTGGTCGCTGCTGCTGCCGCACCGGGCCCTGCTGGCCTCGCTCGGCCTGGCCGCCGCGCTGCTGGCCGCCGTGGTCGTCTCGGCGCACGCCGGGCAGAGCGAGCTCGGCCTCGCCCGCACCTTCCAGGCCGTGTTCGGCTACGGCGACCGGCTGGACGTGCTGCTGGTGCAGAAGTTCCGGCTCGGCCGGATCGTCGCCGGGCTCGCCGCCGGCGCCGCCCTCGGCCTGGCCGGCTGCCTGACCCAGACCCTCGCCCGCAACCGCCTGGCCACCCCCGAACTCCTCGGCGTCAACGACGGCGCGACGGCCGCCGTGCTGATCTCCGCCAGCGCCGCGGGCACCTTCGGCGCCTGGTGGGCCGGACCGCTCGGCGCGCTGGTCGCCGTCCTGATCGTCACCCTGGCCTCCGGCGGGCTCGGCGCGCGCGGCTACCGGGTGCTGGTGGTCGGGCTCGCCATGTCGGCGCTCGCCTCGGCCGTCATCCAGGTCGCGATGGCCCGGCGCTCGCTCAACTCGGCTGGCTCGCTGTACATCTGGACCAACGGAAGCCTCAACGGGCGGGACCTCGCCGTGGCCACGCCCGTGCTGATCGGGCTGGCGGTGCTGGTACCGCTCGCCCTCGTGGTGGCCCGGCGGCTGGCCGTGCTGCGCTTCGACGACAGCGTCGCCTCCGCCCTCGGCGTCGACCCGGCCCGGGTCCGGCTGGCCTGCCTGCTGCTGGCCGTCGCGCTGGCCGGGCTGGCGGTCGGCGTCTGCGGGCCGGTCGGCTTCGTAGCGCTGGCCGCACCGGTGATCGCCGGTCGGCTGGCCGGGCCCGCACGGGTGCCGGTGCTCGGCTCGGCACTGACCGGGGCCCTGCTCGTCGTGCTCGCGGACACCCTGGGACGGCTGCTGTTCGCCGGGGTGGAGATCCCCGTCGGCATCGTCACCACCGTCCTCGGCGGTCCCTTCCTGCTCTGGGTGCTGCTCAGCCGCAAGGGCAGCCCCGCCTAAGCCTTTTGGAGTCACTGCTGTGGAAACCCCGTTCATCGCCCCCGACCCCGACGACCCCGCCTACCGCCTGGTCACCTTCACCCACCGGGAGGCCGACTGCGACGGCGTGCTCGCACTGCTGCACACCGTCACCGACAAGGACCGCCACGCCGGGGACCTGTCACCGCATCTGATGTCCCGCCGGGAGGACGGGACGTGGGCGATCACCTACCGGCTGCGTGCCGACCACCGCGCTTCCTACCAGCTGTACCCGTTCCGGGGCGAGGCCCCCGGCACCACCCGCCCCGACTGGCTGCGGGTCCTCGACCACGCCCGCCCCGACCCGTACGACACCGAGCCCCGGCTGCCGGCCCGCGACGGCCGCCACCCCGCCTCGGTGCTCAGCCTGCCCGACGCGCCCGCGCAGCCGTACGTGGCTCGGCGCGACGGGGTGCCGCGCGGGCGGACGCTCGCCCGCACGGCGGCCGGGCGGCGGGTGGACGTCCACCTTCCGGCGGGGCACGAGGCGGACGGCGGACCGTACCCGGTGGCGGTGCTGCTGGACGGCGAGATGTGGGGCGAGGTGCTGTCCGTCGGCGACACCCTCGACAACCTCACGGCGGACGGCGCGATCCCGCCGACCGTCGCCCTGCTGGTGCACACCATGGGGCCGAAGCGGCCGGACGACCTTAGCTGCAACCCGGCCTTCGTCGACCTGCTCGCCGACCGGCTGCTGCCCTGGGCCGGGGCGGAGTTCGGCGCGGCGGCTGATCCTTCCGCCACCGTGATCGCCGGCCAGAGCGCGGGCGGCCTGACCGCCGCCTACGCCGCCTATCGCCGCCCGGACCGCTTCGGAAACGCGCTCTCCCAGTCCGGCTCCTTCTGGTGGCCGGACGAGACCGAGTTCGACGCGGGCAGCGAATGGCTGACCCGCCGCTTCGCCGCCGAGGAACGACGGGCGGCCCGGTTCTGGATCGAGGTCGGCTTGCAGGAGTGGATGCTCCTCGCCCAGAACCGCCACCTGCGCGACGTGTTGACGGCCCGCGGCTACGACCTCGCCTACCGCGAGTTCAACGGCGGCCACGACTACGCCTGCTGGCGCGGCGGCCTGGCGGACGGGCTGGCGCACCTGCTGGGGTCACCCGGGGGGGATGGTTTCGGGCTGATTCGCATACCTCCGGGCCATCGGGTGTCTAGCGTCGAACTTCGCACCGATCGGTCTAGAGGTACCCCTTGAACGCGTCCTCGCCCGCCACGCCGCCGATGTCGTGGCGGTACTGCGGCAACCAGATCAAGCTGTGGCGGACGCATGCCGGCGTCAGCCGCGAGGACCTGGCCGCCGAGGCCGGGTACAGCATCGAAAGTCTGCGCTCGATGGAGGCGGGACGACGGAGGCCGTCCGTGCACCTCTTGCAGGTGGCGGACGACATGTGCGGCGCGAAGGGGATCCTTGCGGCGGGAGAGCAGTATCTGAAGCCCGAGAAATACCCCCACTTCGCTGAGGACTTCATGCGGTACGAGGTCGTCGCCATCGTCCACAGCTCGTACGAGAATTAGCATCCCCGGACTGCTTCAGACCGAGGAGACCGTTCGATCGCTCCTGCACGCACACTGGCCGCCCATGGACGACGAAACCGTCGAGGAACGCGTTGCTGCTCGTCTACAGCGGCAGGAACTGCTGAAGACCCAGACCAAATCATTCAACTTTCTGATCGAAGAGCACGTGCTGCGACGCCCGATCGGGAGCATCGACGAGCAGCGTCGCCAACTCCTCCACCTGCTCGCCAGCGGAAAACCTCGCCACATTGCGGTTCAGGTAGTGCCGGACACAGGAGCCCACCCTGGTCTCAACGGGCCTTTCGTCCTGCTTGAGACGCCCGAACATGACCGTCTCGCATATGAAGAAGGCCAATCGATGGGGCTACTCTCTTCGGAGCCGGACAAGGTCAACCAGCTCTGCCAGCGGCATGAAATGATCCTCAGGAAGGCCCTCACCCCCGAGGCCTCGGCGGAGTTCATCAGCAAGCTCGCGGAGGAACTATGAGCACTGAACCGGCCTGGTTCAAGTCCAGCCACAGTGGCACTGAGGGTGGCAACTGTGTAGAGGTCGCCCTCGCTCCGGGTACCGTCCGCGTCCGGGACTCCAAGGACAAGGCCGGGCCCCAGCTCGCCTTCACCACCGAGGCCTGGGCCGACTTCGTCGGCTTCGCCCGCGACAACGGCCCCGACGCGGGTCAGTTCCGGTAGGGGACCAGCCGGGCCAGGTCCAGCTCGAAGTCGAACGGCGCGGGAATGCGGATCTTCTCGCCGAACTCACGCTCCGTCCGGGTGTGGTAGCGGTCGCGATTGGGCTCGGAGAACAGCGTCACCGTCTTCTGCCGCGGATCCACGATCAGGTAGAGCGGGAAGCCCATCCGCGGGTAGTCGCGGACCTTCCCGCTCCAGTCGTTGTCGGGGTTGGACGGCGAGACGATCTCGACCGCGATCAGTGCCAGCTCGGCGGGGATCTCCCGGCCCAGCTCGATGACGTCCTCGGGCAGGTAGGTGAGGTCGGGGTTCCGGACCGAACCGACCTCGGGCGAGGAGAGGTCGCTGTTCCCGGTCGGGAAGTACCCGGCCGGGCAGTGTGCCTCGAACTGGCGTTGGACGATCGCCAGGTTGAGCTGGTGAATCGACGACGGTGACGCCTGCATGACGATGACGTCGCCGGACAGCTCGACCTTGTAGCCGTCCGGCAGACTGCGACGGGCCTCTTCGAGCAGACGGTAGTGCTCAGGGTTCATGCGCTCTCCTCCGGTGCTCCGACCACCGTACGGCAGCCGGAGCACCGGAGGCGGCACCGTCGGCCGGGTTCAGTCCTCCGGGGGCGGGCCCGGGGCTTCCGCCGGGAGGCGGGCGGCCAGGAGGGCGCCGGCGGCGACCAGGGCGGCGGTGAGCCCCAGCGCGAGGCGGTAGGGGCCGGCGCCCGTGCCGTCGCCGAGGGCGCCGATCAGGGCTGCCGTGGCGGCGATGCCGAGGGCGCCGCCGAGGGTGCGCAGGATGGTGAACAGGCCCATCGCGCGGCCCATGGCGGGGCCTGGGACGTCGGCGAAGCCGGCGATCTGGACGGTGAGGACGGCGGTGCCCAGGATCAGGCCGACGGCGAACATCAGCACCCGTACCGCCCAGGGGTTCTCGGCGAAGCCGAGGGCGGCCAGGACGAGCGCCGCCAGCAGGAGCCCTGGCAGGGCGAGGCGGCGCGGGCCGAGGCGGGGCAGCAGGCGGTCCACCACCTGGGAGGCGGCCATCAGCCCGATCGCCTCCGGGAAGACGCTCAGTCCGGCGTCCAGGGCGCTGGCGCCGCGCGCCGCCTGGTAGAGCAGCGGCAGCACGAACAGCGCGCCCATCAGCCCGGCCGAGGTCAGCAGGGCGAGCCAGCTCGCCGCTCCGAAGGTCCGGTCCGCGAGCAGCCGAAGGTCCACCAGCGGCTCGGGGGCGCGCAGTTGGTGCCGTACGGCCGCCCCCAGCAGAGCCAGGCCGAGCAGGCCGCTGAGTGCCACCGCGGGCGAGGTCCAGCCGTGCGCCGGGCCGAAGCCGAGTGCGTAGGTCAGCAGGCCGAGGCCGGGGGTGGCGAGCAGGAAGCCGGTGGTGTCGAAGCGGCCGGCCGGGGGCTCCTCGGCGCCGCGCAGGCCGACCAGCCCGACGGCCACGGCTGCCGCCCCGATCGGCACGTTGACCAGGAACAGCCAGTGCCAGGAGAGGTGTTCGGTGAGGAACCCGCCGAGCGGCGGCCCGAGGGCGGGCATCAGCGCGGTCGGGACGATCAGGACGCGGCCCAGGCCCGCCCGCTCGTGCGGGGCGAAGGCCCGGAACAGCAGGGTCATCCCGACCGGCGTGAGCAGCCCGCCGGCCACCCCCTGGACGGCCCGGGCGGCCGACAGCGCGCCCAGGCCGGGCGCCGCCGCGCAGAGCGCGGAGGCGAGGGTGAAGGCGGCGAGCGAGCCGAGGAACACCCGTTTGACGCCGTACCGGTCACCGAGCCAGCCGGCCACCGGCAGCCCGAGCGCGAGGCCGACCAGGAAGGCCGTCTCCACGGCGTTGGCCGCCGAGACGGGCCGGCCGAAGTCCTCGGCGATGCTGAACAGCGCCGGGTTGACGATGGTCGAGTCCAGGCCGTTCATGCACATCGCGGCCGTGTAGACGACCACCACCGCGGCGCGCCCCGCGAGCAGGGGGCGCGCCGGGGCCTCGACCGCCGGAGGGGTCACAGGGTCGTCCAGTGCGCGCTGATCCACTCCAGGGCGGCCGCTCGCTCGCACGGGCCGTGGGCGACGTCCCAGCCGGCCGGGACGGCGGCGAAGGCGGGCCACAGGGAGTGCTGGCCCTCGGCGTTGACGAGCGCGAGGAACTCGCCGTCGGCGTCGAAGGGGTTGGCGGGGGCGTCACTCATCGGTGGTCTTCTCCATCGTCGGTCGCCTTCTGGAGGTCGGCGAGGTGGTCGGCGATCACGCTCGCGATGTGCGCGATCGGGGCGGGCAGGGTCATGTCCTTGTGGGAGCAGGCCACGTCGGTGTTGGCGATCCGGCCGGAGACGTACGGCTCCCAGAGCTCGGGCACCAGGGTGTCGTCGATGGTGTCGACGGTGGCGCGGAAGAACAGCACGTCGCCCTCGAAGCGGCGGTGGTCGTAACCGCGCACCAGGTGGTTGGTGTTGAGGTAGATCTCGTTCAGCGCGGCCACGGTCGCCTCGTCGAGCCCGGCGAGGGGGCTGCCCTCGCGGCGCAACAGCTCGGTGACGGCGCCGAGTTCGAGCGGCCGGCCGGCCAGGTCCGCGGGCCCGAAGCCGCCCATGGTGAGCAGCGCCTCCAGTGCCTCGGCCTGGTCGGGGACGGGCAGCTCGCGGAAGCCCTCGGCCGGGTAGGCGTCCAGGACGGCGAGCAGCTCGACCTCCTGGCCCAGCTCCTGGAGCCGGACGGCCACCGCGTGCGCGATGATCCCGCCGGTGGACCAGCCGAGCAGCCGGTACGGGCCCTCGGGCTGGACCTCGCGCAGCCGGTCGGCGTAGTGCGCGGCCAGTTCCTCCAGCGATCCCGGCAAGGGGAGGCCGGCGGTGGCGGCGCCGACGCCCTGGGCCTGGAGGCCGTAGATCGGCACCTCGCCGGGCAGGTTGCGGATCAGGCCGGTGTAGCACCAGCTGAGGCCGCCGGCCGGGTGGACCGCGAACAGCGGGCGCTGCCGGCCCGGGGCGACCGGCCGCAGCGGGAGCAGCACGTCCAGGGCGTCGGTGTCCGGCGCGCCCGCCGCGAGGGCGGCGTCCAGGGCGGCCACGGTGGACGCCTGGAACAGCGCGCCGATGCCGACCTCCAGGCCGAGCACCTCGCGGATCCGCCCGGCGAGGCGCACGACCAGCAGCGAGTGCCCGCCGAGCGCGAAGAAGTCGTCCTCGACGCCGACCGCGGCCACGCCCAGCACCTCGGCGAACAGTTCGCACAGCTGCTGCTCGCGCGGGGTGCGCGGCGGGCGGCCGGCGCCGGTGGCGGGGGCCTCGGGGGCAGGCAGGGCGCGGCGGTCGAGCTTGCCGTTGGCGGTCAGCGGGAGGCGGTCGAGCAGCACCACGGCGGAGGGGGCCATGTGGACGGGCAGTCCGGCGGCGGCGTGGGCGCGCAGCTCGTCCGGGTCGGCGGTGCCCACCGCGTAGCCGACCAGCCGCTTGTCCCCCGGCACGTCCTCCCGGACCACCACCGCGGCGTCGGCGACGGCCGGATGGGCCGCCAACACGGCCTCGATCTCGCCGAGTTCGATCCGGAAGCCACGCAGCTTGACCTGCTGGTCGGCGCGGCCGAAGTACTCCAGCACGCCGTCGGTGCGGCGCCGGGCGAGGTCCCCGGAGCGGTACATCCGGGTGCTGCGCTCGCCGAACAGTCCGGCGTACGGGTCGGCGACGAAGCGGGTGGCGGTCAGCTCGGGGCGGCCGAGGTAGCCACGGGCCAGGCCCGCCCCGGCCACGTACATCTCGCCCGTGACGCCGGGCGGGACGGGCTGGAGGTACTGGTCGAGGACGTAGACCCGAAGGTCGGGAATGTTGACGCCGATGGTGCTGCTGCTCCCGGCGGCGGCGCTCGCCCGGTCGAGGGCGATGTACGAGACGTGCACGGTGGTCTCGGTGATGCCGTACATGTTGACCAGGGTGGGCGCGTCCTCGGCGTGCCGGTCGTACCAGTCGTCCAGCCGGGCGAGTTCGAGCGCCTCACCGCCGAACACCACGTAGCGCAGCGCGAGTTCGCTGCCCGGGCGGTCCCGGTCGGCGGCACTGAGCTGGTAGAAGGCCGACGGCGTCTGGTTGAGCACGGTGACCCGCTCGCGGGCGAGCAGCTCCAGGAAGGCCGCCGGGTCGCGGCTGACCAGGTGCGGGACGACGACCAGCCGGCCGCCGTGCAGCAGGGCGCCCCACAGCTCCCAGACCGAGAAGTCGAAGGCGTAGGAGTGGAACAGCGTCCAGACGTCCTCGGCGCCGAAGCCGAACCAGTGGTCGGTCGCGCCGAACAGCCGGACCACGTTGTGGTGGGTGACCGGCACGCCCTTGGGGCGACCGGTGGAGCCGGACGTGTAGATGACGTACGCGGTGTCGTCGGCCCGCAGCGGGCGGGTGCGCTCGTGCTGGGCCAGCGGGGTGGCGGGGAAGGCGGCGGACTCGGGCCCGTCGACCAGCAGTTGCCGCACCTCGTGGGCGGGCAGCCGGGGCGCGGTGACACGGTCGGTGAGCAGGGCGGCGGGCACCGCGTCGGCCAGCATGTAGGCGAGGCGGTCGGCCGGGTAGTCAGGGTCGAGCGGCAGGTACGCGGCGCCGGACTTGGCCACCGCCAGCAGGGCGACGACCAGTTCGAGCGAGCGCGGCAGGGCGAGCGCGACGATGCTGCCGGGGCCGATGCCCTCGGCGGCCAGCAGCCGGGCCAACCGGTCGGCACGGGCCGCGAGTGCGGTGTAGTCGAGCTGCTCGTCGCGGTAACTGACCGCGACGGAGCGCGGGTTGGCGGCGGCGGCCGCCTCGAACAGCTCGGGCAGGGTGGCGCTCGGGGCGGAGCCGACGGGCGCACTCGGACCGGAGCCGGCGGGGGCAGCGTTCCACTCGACCAGGGCGCGCTGCCGCTCCTCCTCGCTGATCAGCGGCAGTCGGCCGATCGGGGTGTCCGGAGCACTCGCGGCGGCGGTGAGCAGCCTGGTCAGGCGCTCCCCGAGAGCAGCCACCGTCGCGGCGTCGAAGAGGTCGGTGCGGTACTCCAGGAAGCCGCCGATGCCGCCGCCGGGCAGTTCACCGGCGTTGAGGGTGAGGTCGAACTTGGCGGTGCCGCTGGGGATCGCGGCGATCTCGGCGGTGAGGCCGCCGCCCAGGGCGATCGGCTCGTCCGGTCGGCTCTGCCAGGCGAGCATGACCTGGAACAGCGGGTGGCGGGCGAGCGAGCGGGCCGGGTTGAGCTCCTCGACCAGGCGGTCGAAGGGCAGTTCGCCGTGCTCGTGCGCGGCGAGCACGGTGCCCCGGACGCGGGCCAGCAGGTCGCGGAAGGTCGGGTCTCCGGAGGTGTCGGTGCGCAGCACCACCGAGTTGACGAAGTAGCCGACCAGCGCGGCGGTCTCCTCGTCCTCGCGGCCGGCCACCGGGGTGCCGACCGGGATGTCGGTGCCGGCGCCGTGCCGGGTGAGCAGCGCGGCGAGCCCGGCCTGGACGGCCATGAAGACGGTGCTGTCGGCAGCCCGGGCGAGCCCGGCCAGGGCGGCGTGCGCCTCGGCGCCGAGCGCGAAGGGCACGGTGGCGCCCCGGTGGCCGGCGACGGCCGGGCGGGGGCGGTCGACGGGCAGCTCCAGCTGGTCGGGCAGTCCGGCGAGTGCGGTACGCCAGTGCTCGGTCAGCCGGGCGGCGAGCGGGCTGGGGGCGTCGGCGGCGCCGAGCCGCTCTCGCTGCCAGGCCGCATGGTCGGCGAACTGGAGGGTGAGCTTCGGCAGTTCGGGTTCCTTCCCGGCGGTCCGAGCGGTGTAGGCGGCGGCCAGGTCCCGCAGCAGTGGGGTGGTGGACGCGCCGTCGCTCGCGATGTGGTGGAGCAGCAGGAGCAGGGTGTGGCGCTCGGGGCCTTCGGCGAACAGCGTGGTGCGCAGCGGCGGTTCGGTGGCCAGGTCGAAGGCGTACCGGACGGCCTCGGCCAACTCGCCTGCCCCGTCGTGCAGTTCGATGGCTGACGGGGGCAGGATGCGCTGGTACGGCGTGCCGTCCGGCTCCTCCCCGTAGACGGTGCGCAGGACTTCGTGGCGGGCGACGAGGTCACCGAGGGCGAGGACGAGGGCGGACCGGTCGAGCGGACCGGTGAGGGTGAGCGCCAGCGGGATGTTGTAGGTGGGGCTGGGGCCTTCGAGGCGGTGCAGGAACCAGAGGCCGCGCTGGGCGGGCGAGAGCGGCATCCGCTCGGTGCGCGGCACCGGGACGGGACGGCGCGCGGCCTCCGCGCCCGCGCCCGCGCCCGCGACGGGAGCCTCACCGAGCAGCGCGGCGAGGCCGGCCGGGGTCGGCTGCCGGAACACGTCGGCGAAGCCGACCGGCACGGCGAAGGTGTCGCGCAGCCGGGCGGCCAGGCGGCCGGCTAGCAGCGAGTGGCCGCCGAGGTCGAAGAAGGAGGCGTCCCGGCCGGGTGCCCGCGGCAGGCCGAGGACCTCGGCGAACAGGCCGCAGACCAGCTCCTCCCGGGGCGTGGCCGCAGCGGCGCCTTCGGTCGCGGCGGCGGCCGGCTCGGGCAGGGCGCGGTGGTCGAGCTTGTCGTGGGCGGTGCGCGGCAGTTCGTCCAGCAGCAGGACGGCCGCCGGGACCATGTGCGCGGGCAGCCGGGCGGCCAGCGCGGCGCGCAGCCCGTCCGGGTCGGGCGTGCTGCCGCTCTCCGGGACGGCGTAGCCGAGCAGCCGCTTGCCCTGCGGGCCGGGGCGGGCGATCACCACGGCCTGGGCGACACCGGGCAGTTCGGCGAGGACGGCGGCGATCTCCCCGGGCTCGATCCGGAAGCCGCGGATCTTCACCTGGTCGTCGGCCCGGCCGAGGAACTCCAGGGTTCCGTCGGGGCGGCGCCGGGCGAGGTCGCCGGTGCGGTACATCCGGGCGCCGGGCGGGCCGAACGGGTCGGCGAGGAAGCGCTCGGCGGTGAGGTCGGGGCGGCCGAGGTAGCCGCGGGCCAGGCAGGCGCCGGCCACGTACAGCTCGCCGGTGACGCCGTCGGGCGCGGGGCGCAGCGAGCCGTCCAGGACGTAGGCGCGGGAGCCGCGCACCACCCGGCCGCGCGGGGCGCCGTCCGGGCCCGGGATCCAGGCGTAGGCGTCGACGGTGGTCTCGGTCGGGCCGTAGAGGTCGACCGGGTGCAGGCCGGGGACGGCGGTCAGGCGCTGCCAGAGGGCGGGCGGGGTGGCCTCGCCGCCGACCACGAGGACGGACGGGCGGTGCCGGCCCTCGTCCAGGATGCCCTCGGCGAGCAGGACTTCGAGGTAGGAGGGGGTGAGGTCGAGGTAGTCGATGCGCTCGCGGTCGAGGTGGGCGGCGAGCGCGGCCGGGTCGCGGTAGGTGGCGTCGTCCAGCAGGTGGAGCTCGTGGCCGTGCACCATCCAGAGCACCGGGTCCCAGGAGGCGTCGAAGGCGAAGGAGGCGCTGTGGGCGACCCGCAGCCGGTCCCGGCCGGTGCGGCGCAGCGCGGGGGCGATGTGGTCCTCGCCGAGTCCCGCGTACAGGTTGGCCAGCGAGGCGTGGGTGACGACCACGCCCTTGGGGCGGCCGGTGGAGCCCGAGGTGTGCAACACGTAGGCGGGCTGGTGCCGTTCTGGTCCGGGCGGGGCGCTCTGGGCCTCGCTGCCGTGTTCGCCGTCGGCTTCCTCCGGCTCTACGGTGGGCCGGACGGTCGGCAGACCGGCGGGCAGGTCGAGCCCGGCGAGGGAGTCGGCGGTGCCGATCGCGCAGACCGGGCGAGCGTCGGCCAGGACGGCGGCGAGGCGCTGCGCGGGGTGGGCGAGGTCGAGGGAGACGCAGGCGCCGCCAGCCTTGAGCACGGCGAGCATCGCGACCAGGGTGTCGGTGCCGCGCGGCAGGGCGATGGCGACCGGCGCGCCGGCCCGGACCCCGAGGGCGGTCAGCCGGTGGGCGAGCCGGTTGGCGGCGGTGTCGAGCTGCCGGTAGGTCAGTGCGGCCGTGCCGGAGCGGACGGCGACGGCGTCCGGGGTGCGGGCGGCCTGAGCGGCGAACAGTTCGGGTACGGTCCGCTCGACCGCGGGCTCGGTACGGCCTTCGGTGGCGCGGCGCAGAGCCTCGGGGTCGAGCAGGTCGATCCGGGCGATCGGCGCCTGCGGGTCGGTGAGCAACTGGTCGGCGAGGGCGCTGAGGTAGCGCAGCAGGCCGTCGCGGTGGGCGGCCAGGGAGGCGGCGCCGTAGCGGGCCGGGTCGGCGTCGATGACCAGGCGCAGCGCGCCGTCCGGGCCGGGTGAGACGTTCAGGGCGAGGTCGTCGACCGGGCCGGCGGCGAGGTTGCGGACGGTGCCGGGCAGGCCTGCCAGGTCGAGGTCGCTCTCGAAGGCCTTGATGTTGACCATCGGGCCGAACAGGGCGCGGCGGTCGCCGGTGCGGGCGAGGTCGCGGCGCAGGTCCTCCAGCGGGTAGCGCTGGTGGCGGCGCACGGCGCGCAGTTCGCGGACCACGGCGCGCAGCAGGGCCTCCGCACTGTCGGCGGGACGGACGGCGAGGCGCAGCGGGAGCACGTTGGCGGCGGCGACGGGGGTGCGCAGGGCGGCCGGTCCGCGGCGGTTGGCGAGCGGCAGGCCGAGGACGACGTCCCGGGTACCGGTCAGGCGGTGCAGGTACCCGGCCGCGGCGGCGAGGAGCAGCTCGGCCCAGGTGGCGCGGACGGCTCCGGCGGCGCGCTCCAGTCGGTCGCGGGTACCGGCGGGCAGCTCGACGGTGAGGCGGATCGACGCGCCGGAGGCGGCGTTGGTGGCGCCGAGGGTGCCGGCGGTGCCTGCGCCGTTGTCGATGCTGCCGCCCTGGTCGCCGGTGGTGGGTTCGGGGGTGCCCGGGAGGGTCGCCGGGGTGTCGGCATCGGCCATCCGGGCGGACCAGTGGGCGCGGTCGGCCTCGTACTCCGCGCTCTCCCGGTAGGCGGCCTCCTCGGCGGCGGCCTCGGCGAGCCCGGCGAAGGGGCTCGGGGCCGGTTCGGCCCCGGTGGTGCGGGCGGTGTAGAGCGCGGCGACCCGGTCGCCGAGGAGGGTCAACGCGTAGGCGTCGACGGCGAGGTGGTGGATGCGGCGGTACCAGACCCGGCGGTCGTCGGTGAGCCGGATGAGCGCGTGGGTGAACAGCGGGCCCTCGGCGAGGTCGGCCGGGCGGGCGAGGTCGGCGCGCATCCAGACCTCGGCCTCGGCGGCTGGGTCGGCGGCGGCGCGCAGGTCGAGGCGGTGCAGCGGCCAGTGCCGGCCGGGGCGCAGCCGCTGACGGGGCGTGCCGTCCGGGCCGGTGACGACGACGGCGTTCAGCGCCTGCGCCTCGTCCACCGCCTGCCGCAGCGCCTGCTCGAACCGGTCCTCGTCGAGCGGGCCGGTGATCTCGACGGCGTCGCCGGTGTTGTAGACCGGGCTCGCGGGATCGAGGGCCTGGGCGTACCAGATGGCGGCCTGGGCGGCGAGCAGGGGGACGTCGGCGGTCTGGCTGTCGGCGATCTGGGTTTCGACGGCAGGCATGGGGTGGAGAGCTCCTCGGGGATCCGAAACGCCTTACTTAGGTTAGCCTAATCTAACTTCATATGATCTGGTCAACGGCCCCTTACGGCCGGGCCCCTGACAATCCGGAGACGCCGCCCATGCCCCAGACCGAGTCCCAGACCGAGCCCCCGACCGCTCCGCCCGCGATCGTTCCTCCCACCACGCGTCCTGCCACACCTCCCGCCACGCCTCCCGCCGAGGCCAGGCAGGCCGTGCGCGACCGTGTCCACGCGCACCGGGCCGAGCTGCTCGCGCTCAGCCGCCGCATTCACGCCCACCCGGAGACCGCCTTCGAGGAGCACCGCGCGGCCGCCTGGTGCACCGAACTGCTGCGTGAACACGGCTACTCGGTGACCGCGCCCGCCCACGGCCTGGCCACCGCGTTCGACGCGCGCCTCGGCAGCGGGCCGGTCACCGTCGCGCTGGTCTGCGAGTACGACGCGCTGCCCGGGCTCGGTCACGCCTGCGGGCACAACCTGATCGCCGCCGCCGGGATCGGCGCGGCGCTCGGGCTCGCCCCGTTCGCGGACCGGCTCGGGCTCACCGTGCGGGTGATCGGCGCGCCGGCCGAGGAGCGCGGGGCGGGCAAGGCGCTGCTGCTGGAGGCCGGGGCCTTCGACGGGGTGGACGCCGCGATGATGGTCCACCCCTGCCCCGTCGAGGTCGCCGACTTCCGCTCCTTCGCGCTCGGCACGCTGTCCGTCCGCTACACCGGGCGCGCCGCCCACCCCAGCCTCGACCCGCACCGGGGGCGCAACGCCGCCGACGCGCTCACCGTCGCCCAGGTCGCGATCGGCCTGCTGCGCCAGCAACTCCCGCCGCAGTGGCGGGTGCACGGCATCACCACGGCGGCCGGGACGGCGCCGAACCTGATCCCGGACAGCGCGAGCGCCGAGTACGAGATCCGGGCTTCGGCGGCCGAGGACCTCGCCGAACTGCGCTCCCGGGTCGAGGACTGCTTCCGCGCCGGGGCGCTCGCCACCGGCTGCGAGGTGGAGCTGACCAGGCCCGAGCCGGACTACCTGGACATGCGCTCCGACCCCCGGCTGCTGGCGCTGTGGCGGGCCAACGCGGCGGCCCTCGGTCGGCCGGAGCCGGTCGAGAGCGGGCCCTTCGCCTGTACGGACATGGGGAACGTGTCGCACGCGGTGCCGTCGATCCATCCGGTACTGGACATCACGGGCGGCGTCTGCGCTCCGCACGAGGCGGCGTTCGCCGAGGCGGCGCTGGGCGCGGAGGCGGAGCGGGCGGTGCTGGACGGCGCGGTGGCGATGGCATGGACGGCGGCGGACCTGGCGGCCGGCGCCGCGACCGCAGGGGTGCGCTGATCCCCAGGGTGCGCCGACCGACGGGGGGACAGCGGACCGGGAACAGCGAACAGAAGTCAGCGGACAGGATTCAGCGAACAGAGTTCAGAAAACAGATGATGAAATCTGTTCGCTGAACTCTGTCAGCCGCCGAGCAGCACCCCTGGCGCCACCCGCACCGCCGTCACGCCCGACTCCCGTACCAGCGTTCCGAGCTCGCCCTCCTGCCACGGGTCGGCGAGCACCACGGCGGCGCCCGTCCGCAACGGCCACAAGTACTCCCAGAGCGGCAGACCCAGGTGCAGCACCCGGTCGCCCGGCCCGAGCGGGTGGGCCGCCTGGAGCTCGCGCACCCGGCGGTCCGCCTCCCCGTGGGTGAGCCGTACGGCGGTCGGGCGCCCGCCTGGGCCGTACCCGACGCAGAGCAGGTGCTGCGGGGTGAGCGCCCGGGGCGGGTCGGTGGGCAGTTCGCCGTCCGTCTCCAGCCCGGCCAGCGCCCCCGGCACTCCCTCCCCCAGCACGCAGACCGGGGCGTTCTCCGCGAGCAGCCGCTCCCGCCGTCCGGGCGTGTCCGCCGGATCCAGCGGCAGGTACGCCGCGCCGGACTTCACCACCGCCAGCAGCGCAGTCAGCAGTTCCGCCGGACGCCGGAGCCCCGCCAGACCGACCACCGCGCCCGGGCGGGCGCCACGGGCGGCCAGGGCGCGCGCCAGCCGGTTGGCCGAGGCGTTCAACTCCCGGTAGTCGACGGTCTCCCCGTCCGCGAGCACCAGCGCCGGCGCGTCCGGCGTCCGCGCCGCCTGCGCCTCGACCGGCCCCACCACGGTGGTCGCCGGGTACCGCACCGCACGACGGGGCAGCGAAGGCAGCTCCGGGGCGGAGAGCACCGAGGACACCGCGGGCGGTTCCACGCCCCGGAAGGCCTCCCGGACCGCCTCGCCCACCCCCGCCGCCATCACGCCGCGCCCAGCAGCTCGGCCCAGGCCTCGATCGCCGGGCGCTCCGCGAGCTGGACGAACGCCACCTCGGCGCCCGCCTCCTGCCAGCGCGCGGCGAGGGTCATCAGCCGGATGGAGTCCAGGCCCCAGTCGACCAGGTTCTCGTCCAGCGGGATTTCCGCCGGGTCCTCGCCGAGGAGGTCGGCGACCTCGGCCCGGATCCGCTCCACCGTGAAGCCCACGCCCGTCACTTGCCGCCCACCCCTTCGAGTTCCACGTTCTCCGAAACGCCCGCAGCGTCCGCGACATCCGCGCCGCCCGCGCCGCTCGCGACATCCGAGGCGGCCGGCCGCGCGGCCGCACCCAGCGCTCCGAGCACGGTCTCCGCCGTGCCGACCATGCCGCAGCGCCCGGCCACCCAGGCCAGCGCGCCGTGGTGCTCGGCAGGGCCGAAGTCGGCGACCGCGTCGGCCACCACGAAGGCCTGGACGTCCTGCATCCAGGCGTCGCAGGCGGTGGCCTGCACCCCGATGTGGGCGTAGACGCCGGTGATCACCAACTGGTCCCGCCCCTGCTCGCGCAGCAGCTGCTCCAACCCCGTGCGCACGAAGGCGCTGTACTTCCACTTGGTGAGCACGGTGTCACCCGGCGCCGGGGCGACGGCCGCGGCGATCGCGGTGGCCCGCGGGTCGTCCGGGATGCCCGGGCCCCAGAAGTCCTGCTGCAGTCCGCGCTCGGCCGGGCTCTGCCCGCCGAGCTGCGCCGAGTACACCACGGGCACGCCCGCGGCGCGCGCGGCCGCCGCCAACGCCGTGACGTTGCCGAGGAGTTCGGGTACCGGTGCGGCCTCGGGGTCGAAGGCGCCCAGGAAGTGGTTCTGCAGGTCGTGCACCAGCAGGACGGCGCGCGCGGGATCCACCGTCCAGGAGACCCGGTTGGCGGGCAGCTCCTCGGCGGCGGGCATGGGATAGCGGGGAATGCGGGGCAGGCCCACGGTGGTGTTCCTTAACTCGATGGCGTGGTAGCGGGATCGGCGGGCGGTCGGCAGTCGGCGGTTGGCAGCCGGCAGTCGGCGGTCCAGCGGGCAGCAGGCGGCAGTCCAGCGCGCGGTCACCGGGCGGTCAGCGAGGCCGCGATCGCGGCGCGCAGGTCCTTCTTGCTGACCTTCCCGATCCCGGTCGCGGGGAAGGCGGCGACGAACTCGACCCGGTCCGGCACCTTGTACTCGGCGAGCCCGCGCTGCCGCACGAACCGCTTCAACTCGACGCCCTTCGGCGGCCGTTCGCGGTGCTCGGCGCGCAGCACCACGTAGGCGCAGGTGCGCTCGCCCAGGTACGGGTCGGGCATCGACACCACCGCCGCGTCGTGCACTGCAGGGTGCGCGAGGAGGTGGTTCTCGATCTCCTCGGCGGCGACCTTCTCGCCGCCCCGGTTGATCTGGTCCTTGGCCCGCCCCTCGACCACCAGGTGGCCGGTCGGGGTGCGCCGGACCAGGTCCCCGGTGCGGTAGAACCCGTCCGCCGTGAAGGAGGCGGCGTTGTGCTCGGGGGCGTTCCAGTAGCCGCGGATGGTGTACGGGCCGCGGGTGAGCAGGTGGCCGGTGGAGCCGTCGGGCAGGTCCCGGTCTTGGTCGTCCACCACCCGGACCTCGTCGTCCGGCGAGATGGGCCGGCCCTGGGTGGTGGTGATCAGCTCCTCCGGGTCGTCCAGCCGGGTGTAGTTGACCAGTCCCTCGGCCATCCCGAACACCTGCTGGAGCGTGCAGCCCAGCACCGGTCGCACCCTCCGGGCCGCCTCCTCGCTGAACTTGGCACCGCCGACCAGCAGCACCTCCAGGCTCTGGTACCCGCGGACGCCGCGCTCGGCGGCGTCCAGCCAGAGCAGGGCGAGCGGGGGCACCAGCCCGGTGATGGTCACGCCCTCGCGTTCGATCAGCGGGAAGGCCGTCTCCGGGGCGGGCTGCGGGCAGAGCACCACCCGGCCGCCGGCGTACAGCGTGCCGAGCGAACCCGGGGAGCTGAGCGGGAAGTTGTGGGCGGCGGGCAGCACGCACAGGTACACGCTGTCCGCGTCCTGCCCGCACAGCTCGACCGATCCGCGCAGTGAGTAGATGTAGTCGTCGTGGGTGCGCGGGATCAGCTTCGGCACGCCCGTGCTGCCGCCGGAGAGCTGGAGGAAGGCGACGTCCCCGGGTGCGGGCTCTCCGCCGAAGGCCTCCGGGCCGGGCCCGTCGCAGGGCACGTCCGCGAGCCGGACGTGCTCGCCCGGGTCCTCGCCGGCCACCAGCACCAGTCGCAGCGCGGGGTTCTCCGCCCGTACCCGGGTGGCGAGTTCGCGGTAGTCGTAGCCGCCCTCGACGGCCGGCACCACGTAGGCTGCGGCTCCGGTGAAGGAGCAGAAGTACCCGATCTCGGCGTACCGGTGGGCGGGCAGCGCAAAGGCCGGCAGCGCGCCGATCCGGAACAGCGCGAAGACGACCTCGAAGAACTCGGCGGCGTTGGGCAGTTGGACGACCACCCGGTCCCCGGCCCGGATGCCCCGGGCGAGCAGCCCGGCGGCCATCCGGTCGGCCCGGCGGTCGAGTTCGGCGTACGTCCAGCGCCGCTCCGCGGCCGCCACCGAGTGGCCGCCCGGATCGACGACGGCGGTCCGCCCGCCGTGCGCGGCGGCGCGCTCGCGCAGCATCCGCCCGAAGGTCTCGCCGCGCCAGTACCCGGCGGCCCGGTATCGCTCGGCGAACTCCGCGGGGTACGGGGTGAACCCGGCGAGAACGGTCTCCAGCGGCGTCACCGGGCCACCCCCGCGGCGTCCAGGAAGGTGCGGAACTTGGCCCTGGTCTCGGCGAGTTCGGCCTCCGGCCGGGACTGCTCGACCACGCCGGCGCCGGCGTACACCCTCAGCGTCCGCTCCTCCGCCTCGGCACAGCGGATGGTGACCACCCACTCGCCGTCGCCGGTCGCGTCCTGCCAGCCGACCATGCCGGTGTAGAGGCCGCGGTCGAAGGGCTCGACCTCGCCGATCACCCGGCGCGCGACGTCCGTCGGCGTGCCGCAGACCGCCGGGGTGGGGTGCAGCGCGCAGGCCAGTTCCAGGGCGGAGAACGCCGGGTCGGCCAGCTCGCCGCGGATCGTGGTGGCCAGGTGCCACATCGCGGCCGTCCTTACCAGGGTGGGCCGTTCGGGCACCTCCAGGGTGCGGCAGTACGGCGCCAGCGCCTCGCGGATGGCGTCCACCACGACGGCGTGCTCGTGCAGGTCCTTGGGCGACTCCAGCAGCGCGGCGGCCCGCCGGACGTCCTCGCCGAGGTCCTCGCTGCGCGGCACCGAGCCGGCCAGCGGGTTGGCCAGCACGGCCGTTCCCCGTCGGGAGAGCAGGAGTTCGGGGCTGGCGCCGATCAGGGTGCGGCCGCCACCGGACGGCACGGCGAAGGTGTAGCCGCCCGGGTCGCGCCGGGCCAGCCGCTGCAGGATGGCGGGCAGGTCGAGCGGCTCGGCGGAGGTCAGCTCCAGCGTCCTGGCCAGCACGACCTTGCTCAACTCCCCGCCGCGCAGCCGCTCGACGGCCGCCGCGACGCCCGCGCCGTACGCCTCCGGTGCGGGCACCGGAGTGATCCGCCAGTCGGTCCGCTCTACCGGCGGGGCAGGCAGGGCGATCAGCGGGTCGTCGCGCAGCGCCCCGGCGGTGCGCACCCGGGCGGGGACGGCGAGTTCGACCCGGCTGTCCCGGTCGAACGCCACCGCGCCGACCACCAAGGGCAGTTCGACCCCGTCCCGGCCCGCCCGGGCCAGCGTCTCGGCGACCCGCACCGGCAGCGGCCGGCCGTCCTGCGGCACCCGGGCGTGCGTGCCGGAGCCGAGCAGGGTGCGGGTCGGCGAGGCGAAGAACGCCTCGTAGGAGCCGGCCCGGTACTGGCCGAGCAGTCCGCTGGCCGCGCCGATCACGGCGTGGTCCGGGCCCTCGGCGAGGGCGGTCGCCGGGGCGTCGGGCCCGGCGGGTATCGGCCCGGCAGGGGCATGGTGCACCGTGGTCACGGCGGTTTCTCCAGTCTGGGACGGTTCTACGGGAGGACGAGGAGGAACGGGGGAACGAGGAGGAACGGGGGCGGCACGAGGAGCGGCCCGAGGGGCGGGGCACCGCCAGGCACCGCTCAGGCGCGCAGGGTCGCGCCGCCGTCGACGTACAGGTCGTGCATGGTGATGTGCCGCGCCCGCTCGGAGGCCAGGAACACCACGGCCTCCGCGATGTCGGAGGGCGCGGCGATCCGCCCGAGCGGGATGCCGACCCGCCAGGCCCCCAAGTCGCCGTCGATCACCCGGCGTTCGGCCGCTTCGGCGTCCTCGCCCCACAGCGCGCGCTGCATCTCGGTGTCGGTCGAGCCGGGTGACACCACGTTGCAGCGCACCCCGGACCGGGCGAGCTCCAGCCCCAGGCAGCGGGTGAACATGGTGGCCGCCGCCTTGGACGCCGCGTAGGCGGCCATCCCGGCCCGCGGCACCCCGGCGGCGTTGGACCCGACGGTCACGATCGCGCCGCGCCCGCGGGCCGCCATCCGCCGGCCGACGGCGCGGCTGACGCGGAAGACTCCGGTGGTGTTGACGGCGAAGGTGTCCGCCCAGTCCTCGTCGGTGAGTTCGACGACCGGGGCGGTGCGCAGGATGCCCGCGACGTTCACCAGCGTGCCGATCGGGCCGAGTTGGCGCTCGATCAACTCCACCGTCCCGTCCACGGCCTGGGCGTCGGCGACGTCCAGCACGTACGGACGCACGGTCGGCAGCTCGGCCACCAGGGCGTCGAGCCCACCGGGATTGCGGTCCACCGCCGCGACGACGGCGCCTTCGGCCACCAGCGCCCGCACCACGGCCGCGCCGATGCCCTGCCCGGCCCCGGTGACCATCGCGACGGCACCGGAAAATTCGGACTGCTGCTGCACAGGACATCCCCTCCGACCAGCAAGATTAGGCAAGCCTAACCTAACACAGCTGTTCGTCCACGCCGATGGTCTGTGCGAACGTCAACTTGCTCCGGAGCCCCTCCGGGCCCTTCGAGGGGCAGGGGCATGCGGCGCCGGAACCGCGCCCGGACACGACGAAGCCGCCCGGCCCCGGGCGGGACGGGCGGCCTCGGTGTCCTGCGGTGCTGTCCGAGTGGCTTCCTGACGGTGTACGGCCCGCGAGGATCGAGGCGGAGCCGGTCAGGGGCCTGGGTGGCTGCCCCGGCCGGTCGGAGAGGCCGGGGACGGGCAGGACCGGGCAGGGCCGGGCGGTGGAGAAAGAGGTCGAGGCTCGGCAGGCCCGCCGGTCTCCACCGGCCCTGCGCGGCAGAAGCCCCGTGCCACCGGGGAGTTGTGCTCACGGACCGTCCAGCGGCCGTACGGCTTGGGAACTCCGGGGTTCCCGGGAACCCCGGAGGCTCCGGGCGCTAGCGCGGCGCGGCGGGGGCCGTCGAGGCCTTCGCGGGCGCGGCCGGCGACTTGGCCGGAGACGTGGAAGCGGGAGTGGCGGGGGCGGCACCGGGGGCGGCACCGGGGGCCGGGGAGAGGCCGGTGCAGCCGCGCAGGCCGTCGCGGCGCTTGAGGGCGGCCTCGGCGGTGGCGCCGGTGACCGGTTCCGGGATGCCCTTGTCGTCGATGGTGGCCGGGGTGAAGACCTCGCCGGTCACCTTGCCGTCGGCGGTGAGGGCGAGGGTGGTGACGCCGGTCTCGTTGGAGTTGGCGTAGTTGGAGGTGCCGTACCAGAGGAAGTTGCCGAATCCGTACCCGACGTAGGTGTTGCCGAGCATGCCCGAGCCGACCATGGTGTGGGCGTGGGTGCCGACCACCGCGGTGGCCCCGGCGGTGGCGAGCTTCTTGGCGATGGTGGTCTGCGGTCCGGTCGGGCAGGCCTTGCCCTCGTCGCCCCAGTGCAGGTAGACGAGCACCACCGGCGCCTGCTGCTTCGCCGTCTCCACCGCCTTGACCAGCGCCGGGACGTCCAGCGCCGAGGCGATGCCGGGCTTGTCGGCACCGGCCCGCCACTTCTGGTTGGTGAGGTCCTCGACCTGACTGGCGGCGACCACCGCGACCTTCACCCCGCGCACGGTGGTGACGTACGGGGCGTACGCCTCCTTGGCGTTGCGCCCGAAGCCGACCACCGGGATCGGCGAGGAGTCCTTGGCGGCGAGGGTGTCGGCGAGGCCGTCGGCCCCGAAGTCCACGGCGTGGTTGTTCGCCATCGAGACGACGTCGACGCCCGAGTCCCTGAGCGCCGACAGCGCCTTGGGCGAGGTGCGGAAGGTGTACGTCTTCGGCTCCGGGGCGCCGCGCCCGGTGATCGCGGTCTCCAGGTTGAGGACGGACAGGTCGGCGTCGGCGAGGGTGCGGGAGATCGGGCCGAGCACCGGCTCAGGCGGCTGGACGGCCAGCCGGGCCTCGGTGCGGCCCTCGAAGTGGACGTCGCCGGCGAAGGCGACGGTGATGGTGCCGTCGGGCCTGGGCGGGGTGCTCTTGCCCGGGGCCGCGCCGGAGGGCGAGCCGTCCGGCGCGGCGGAGGTGCTCGGCGGGACGGGGGCCGCGGAGGCCGTTGCCGGCGCCGGTGCCGGGTCGTCCGGCCCGCAGGCCGCGACGGCGGTCATTCCGACGAACAGCGCGACGGCGGCCGCGGCACGGCGCATGAGTGGATCCCCCCGAGGATGATGCAAGAGCGGTCAGCCTACGCCACCGAATCACCACCCTCCGGACCCGAGCCCACAACATTCCGGCCACAAAAGGGCACTACCGGCCCCGGTCGGGCCCCCGACCGGTCCCCGGCCCGACCGGTCCCCGGCCCGGACGTTCCCCCGGCCCGGAGGTTGCCCGGCCAGGACCCCGACCGGCCGTTCCCCCGGACGGCGCCCCTGGCCCGCCCGGCCCAATCGCCCCGCCCGACCCGGCCACCGCGTCCCTGGCGCGGAGGCGGGCGGGGCGCGCAGCGTGGTGTACAGGGGACGAGCCCCGCGCCGAAGGCCGGGAGGTGTGACGTGATGGGCAGCAGTCAGCTCTCACCTGTGGGCGGCGAACCCCCGATCGGGGGCGAGGACCGGCCCTTCCCCGCCCGCGAGCGCCGGATCGTGGTCGGGATCGACGGCTCCGATCCGTCGAAGGCGGCCCTGCGCTGGGCGGTCGGCCAGGCCGTGCTGACCGGGGCGACGGTGCACGCCGTCGCCGCCTGGGAGTACCCCTCGCTGTACGGATGGTTCGCGCCGATGGTGGACGACGGCTTCGAGCGGACCGCCCGCCGCACGCTGAGCGCCGAGATCAACGAGATCCTGGGGCCGGACCGCCCGGTGGAGGTCCGCGAGAGCCTGGTGCTCGGCCACGCCGCCGAAGTGCTGCTGGAGGCCGCCGAGGGGGCGGACCTGCTGGTGCTGGGCAGCCGCGGCCGAGGCACCTTCGCCCGGACCCTGCTCGGCTCGGTGTCCGCCCGCTGCGCGGTGCACGGGGCCTGCCCGGTGGTGATCGTCCGCGCCGACGGGACGGCCGCCGCCCCGTCGCGGGCCGTGGCGGAAGGCGCCGAACAGCGGGCCCGCGGCACCGTGCGTACCAAGGACTGGCAGCTCAGCCTGCACGTGGTCGAGGACGAGGACACCACCCGGGTGCACGCCGTCCTGGACGCCGACGGCCATGTGCTGCACAGCGACGCCCGCTCCCGCCGCAACCCGCGCGACGCCCCGGTGCCGGAGGTCGGCGACGAGTTCGCGGTCGGCCGCGCCCTGGTGGACCTCGGCCACCAGCTGCTGCGCGCCGGCGTCCACGGCGCCACCGGGTCCATGGAGGAGTGAACCCCCACCCCCGGGTGGGCACCGGGCCTCGACGCGGACGCCGCCCCCTCGGCGTCGTCACCGGGCTGTGGCGTGCGCACCGGCTGGTCGGGTGCGCCATGCTGGATCACCGCCGAACCCCAACCCCCGTACCGACCTACCGACGCCGCCCCGGCACCCGTCCCGCGACCCGATCGGAAGAGCCGCACCCCGCCATGGACACCACCCCGGCCCCCGAGAACCCTGGCCCCCGATCCGCGGACGCCCGGCCCCTGGGCCCCGGCGTCGTCTCCGACTTCACCCCCGACGAGCGCGCCCGGGGTCGCGCACTGCGGCGCGCGCAGCTGCCGTGGGCGCTGGGCGGACGGCTGGCGGGCCTGGCGCTGACCCTGCTGCTCGGCCTCACCCCGGCCGGTGCGGCCCTGGTGACCGCCACCGGCGACTGGTTCGGCGGCTCCCGGACGGCCGGGGTGCTGGCCGGTGCGGCGGCCCTGCTGCTGCTCGGCCAGGCGCTGCAACTGCCGTTCGGCGCCGGGGTGCGGACCGTCCGGGCCCGGTTCGGACTGGTGACCCAGGGCTGGGCGGGCTGGGCGCTGGACGCCGTGCGCGGCCTCGCCCTCGCCCTCGTCCTCGTCCTCCCGCTCGCGCTCGGCCTGTTCGCACTGACCGCCTGGTCGCCGCAGCGCTGGTGGCTGCCGGCCGCGGGCGCGGCGGCGCTGCTGACGGTCGCGCTCTCCTTCCTCCACCCGCTGCTGATCGAACCGGTCTTCAACCGCTTCTCCCCGATGCCCCCGGGCGAGCTGCGCACCGCGCTGCTGGCGCTGGCCGAGCGGGACGGCGTCCGGGTGCGGGACGTCCTGGTGGCGGACGCCTCCCGCCGGACCACCGCGCTCAACGCGTACGTCTCCGGGTTCGGGGCGACCCGCCGGATCGTCGCGTACGACACGCTGCTGACCACCGCCGAGCCGCGCGAGGTGGAGCTGGTGGTCGCGCACGAGCTGGGCCACGTCAAGCACCGGGACGTGCCGGTGGGCACCGCGCTGGGTGCGGGCGGCGCGGCCGTCGCGGTGGCGGTCCTGGGCGTGCTCGGCGCCTGGCGCCCGCTGTTGGACGCCGCCGGGGCGACGGACGCGGCGGACCCCCGGGCACTGCCGCTGCTGGCGGCACTCGCGGCGCTGCTGGGCGCGGTGTCGGGGCCGCTGCAGTGCGCGGTGAGCCGCCGGATCGAGGCCAGGGCGGACCGGCACGCGCTCGAACTGACCGGGGACGTCGAGCAGTTCGTGGCCATGCAGCACAGACTGGCGGTGGCGAACGTCTCCGATGTCGACCCGCCGAGGGTGCTTGAGCTACTGTTCGCCACTCACCCGAGTGCGACCAGCCGGATCGCCGCAGCCCGCGCCTGGCAGGCCGCACCGGGGCGACCGGCGCCGGAGCGGCGCGCGACCCCGGGCGAATCTGTTGTATAGTGCAACAAATATCGAGGAGGTAGGAACGCCGTGCCCGGCCGCCAGTCGTCCATCGAGACCATCCAGCGCGAGCTGACCGCCTTCGCCCGCCGCGCCCGGCACAAGGCCTCCCAGCTGCACCCCGACCTCTCCCTGGTCACGTACAGCATCCTCGACCTGATCACCGAGCGCGGCGGCTGCCGGGCCGCCGACGTGGCCGCGTACTTCATGCTCGACAAGTCCACCGTCAGCCGCCAGGTCACCGCCCTGGAGAAGCTCGGCCTGCTGGCCCGCGAGACGGACCCGGACGACCAGCGCGGCCAGATCCTGCGCGCCACCGAGGCCGGGCTCACCCTGCTGCGGGACGCCAACGAGCAACGCCGGCTCTCCTTCACCGCGCGCTTCACCGACTGGTCCGACGAGGACGTCGCCCGCTTCGCCGACTACCTGGCCCGCTACGGCCAGGAGGGCTGACCGGGCCCGTCGGCGAACGGCCGGGACCCTCCGGGTGCGCCCCGCGCCCTCCACGGTGTACAGAGGAGGAGTGCCCCTCCGGCAGCGCCCCGATGCGCCGCACCCGCCGCCCGCGCCGCATCCCCCCGACCGCCGCCGTGCCTGGCGGCCCGACCGCCGGGTGCTGACGGCGCTCACGCTCGCGCTGGTCGTGCTGATCACCGTGGTCGACATCCTCTCCCCGCCGGACATCCACCTCGGCCCGCTGCTGATCGTCGCCCCCGCCCTCACCGCCTCCTTCGCCGGCCCGCGGGCCACCGCCGGGGTCGCCGCGCTCGCGTTCGCCGCGCTGACCGTCATCGGCGCCGTACGCCACAGCCTGACCAGCGCCAACATCGAGACCCAACTGGGCGCGCAGCTGGTCGTCTCGGTGCTGATCGTCGGCCTGCGGGTGCTGCGCGACCGGCACGAGCGCGAACTGGCCCGGGTGCGCTCGGTGTCCGAGGCCGCCCAGCGGGTGCTGCTGCGCCCGCTGCCGGAGCGGATCGGGCCGCTGCACCTGGCCTCCGTCTACCTGGCGGCGGAGGCCGAGGCGCAGGTCGGCGGCGACCTGTACGCCGCCGCCCGCACCGCCACCGGCACCCGGCTGCTGGTCGGCGACGTGCGAGGGAAGGGACTGTCCTCGCTCGGCGACGCGGCCCTGCTGCTCGGCGCGTTCCGCGCCGCCGCCCACCTCCACGCCGAACTGCCGGACCTGGCCGCCTACCTGGACGGCAGCGTGAGCTGGGACCTCGGCCAACTCGCCGAACAGTCCCAGCGGGACCGCCGGGACCGGGACCGGGACCGCCGGGACCGGGGCGAGTGGCGCGAGCGGGGCGAGCGGCAGGGCCTGCAGGCGCTGGCCGCGCTGCCCCTCCCTCCGCCCGAGGAGCCCCCCGAGGAGAGCGGGGAGGCCGGTGAATCCTTCATCACCGCCGTCCTGCTCGATATCCCCGACGACGGCTCCCCGGTCCGCCTGATCGACTGCGGCCACCCGCCCCCGCTGCTGCTGCGCCCCGACGGCATCACCGCCCTCACCGCCCACCACCCCGCCCCGCCACTGGGCCTCGGCGAACTCGCACCGGTGCGGTACGAGACGGAGACCTTCCCGTTCCGGCCCGGCGACCGGCTGCTGATCTACACCGACGGCGTGATCGAGGCCCGCGACGCCCGGCGGCGCTTCTACCCGCTCACCGAACGCGTCGCCGCCTGGCACGCCGAGCGCCCCGCAGCACTGCTCCACCATCTGCGCCGCGACCTGCTCGCCCACGTCGGCGGCCGGCTGAACGACGACGCGGCGATGGTCGTGGTCGAGCGGCTGCCGTGAGGGACGCTGCCGGCCGACAGCCGACAGATGACAGATGACAGATGACAGAATTCAGCTGACAGAATTCAGCTGACAGATTTTGACATCTGTCAGCCGACGACTCGGCGAGCCCGCCCTACGCCTTGTACGGCAGCTGCGGCACGTCGAAGCAGTTCGTCGCCATCGACGGCACCTGGCTGACCCAGCCGCCCTGCCCGCCCCGGGCCGCGTCCTGCCAGCGGGCGGCGTTCAGGCAGGCCCGGGTCGGGCCGGTGGGCGGCGGCCGCGGGACGAAGGAGGCGGGCAGGATCAGGCCGTGCGCGTCGTACGGCTCGGCGCGGTTCATGAACGCCTCGACGCAGGAGCGGGTCGGTGCGGCGCCGCAGGAGTCCAGCGCGTCGGTCAGCCACTGCGCGCCCGCCCATCCCTCCAGCTCCCAGGCGGACAGCCGGGCGGCCCGGTCCGGGTGGTAACGGGCCATCGCGGTACGGAAGTCGTGCACCGCCGGGTACTGCTCGTCCTCGTAGTTCAGGCTCGACGAGGTCGCCCACAGGGCGTTGCGGCAGTTCGGCGAGGCCGCGTAGTCGGTGCGCACCGACTCCGACCAGTTCTGCACATTGGTGACCTTCGCCGCCACCGTCACCCCGGCCTCGTCCAGCGCCCGGCACAGCGCGGTGTTGCCCCGGGAGTCCATCGCGTCGAACAGCAGCTGCGAGCCGTCGGCGCGCACCGCCGCGGCCACCGCCTGGAAGTTCGGCAGCGCGAAGTCCACGGTCTGGAGCAGCACCCGGTACCCCTCGGCCTCCAGTCCGGCCTTCAGCTGTCCGGCGTAACGGGTCGAGTCGGCCTGGTTGTAGGCGACCACGGCGGCGCTGGTCGCAGCCAGGCGCTGCTTGAAGAAACGGAACACCTCGGTGCTCTGGTAGAGCGTCCCGTTCCAGCCGACCGACCGCCCGTCGCGCGGGGCGGCACTCCCGTAGATCCCGTAGAGGTGCGGCCAGCGGTCGTACTCCGTGCCGATCGGCTGGCCGCCGACGTCCGGCACCCCCTTGCCGCTCACGTACGGGGCGCCCGCGTAGTCGAGGACGCTGCCGCTGACGAAGGCGAAGACGTGCGCCTGGTCGATCAGCCGGTGGACGCAGTCCTGGTTGCCGACCCCGCTGCCGCCGTCGTCACAGGTCACCAACCGGACGGTGCGCCCGTGCAGGCCGCCGCGGTCGTTGAGGGCCTGGAAGAAGGCCTCGGCACCGTAGCGCGGGCCGCTGAACACCTCGCTGCCGACCGGGCTGGTGAGCGAGGTGACGAGGCCGATCCTGATCTCGGTGGCGGTGACCCCGGTGTCCGAGGCGGCGTTGGCGCTCCCGGTCGCGCCGGTGGCACCGGTCGCGGGAGTGGCTCCGGTGGTGGGCGTGGGTCGGACCGTGAAGGCCTCACCGGGCAACCGGGTGCCGCAGCCGGCGAGCAGCGCGAGGGTCAGCACCAGGGCGACACGGGCGGTGCGGGAGCGGTTCGGGCGGACCGCCGACGGGACACGGCCGGGCCGCCGGCGCGGCAGCGCGTCGGCGGCCCGGCGTCGCGACGGGGCGGTCGGCCGCATCCGCTCAGCTGCAGCCGGGGATCGGGGAGGCGGTGGCACCGCCGGCCTGGGTGAGCAGACCGCACAGGGTCGAGCGGGACACCTTCCAGGTGCCGTTGTCGAGGACGGACTGACCGGTCGCGCTCGGCTCCACCACGTTGCCCTGGAGCGAGAGCGAGTAGGTGACGGTCGCGTCGCTCGCGTCGGTGAACTCGACGTCGTCGACCTTCGCCTGCACCTGGCCGACCCGCGGGTCCTGGGAGAAGCCCTGGAGCACCGGCAGCAGCGCGTCGCCGCCCTGGAGTAGCTTGGCCTTCTCGGTGATCGGGGTGTCGGGGGCGAAGAACTTCTCCCAGTTGGTGGTGATCTCCGCCTTGGCGGCGGCCGGATCGGCGGGAGCGGTGCCGGTGGCCGTGGCCGTCGCGGTGCCCGGGGCGGAGGCCGGACCCGTGGCGGTGGCGCCGGTGGCCGCCGGGGAGGTCGCCGCGGTCCCGGACTTGCCGTCACTGCTGCACGCGGCCGCCGTACCGGCGAGCAGCAGGGCGAGCAGCGCGCCCGCCGTCCGCAGAGCCCTGCCGCCGCCCCCGGGGGTACCGCTTCGCGTCACGTGCATGGTGGTCTTCCCTCTCGACTGCGCCGCCCGGGCCCCGCACTCGGTGTCCGGATGCTGTTCCAGGCCGATCCTGGAAACGTCTCAAGTGACACCATGAAGGCGGATCCATGGACGAATCGCATTCCGACGGCGAAATCACCCGTAACGCCCCGGAGGGTTCCCCCGTCCGGGGCGGGTGGTTCCGGCGCCGGCCCCTCCGGGGCGGGTTCCGTCGGGCCCGGCTCCTCCGGACCGGCCGGGAGTGGGCGGGCTGGCTGCTCGCCGCGGCCGGCGCCGTGCTGTGCGTGCTCGGCTGGTACGGGACCTCCGGTGAGCGCTTCGCCGAGCAGCAGGTCCCGTACCTGGCGTCGTCCACCATCCCCGGCGCGGCGCTGATCGTGTCCGGGACCGTCCTGGTCGCCCTGCGGCCACCGCCGTCACCGCCCGGACGCTCGGACCTGACCGACCGACGGGTGGAGCGGCTGTACGACCTGCTGGTCGAACCGGACGCCGCGCCCGACCCGCCGGACCCGACCGGCCGTTCCGGCTGCTCCGGCCCGTCCGACTCCGCCGTCTCCTCCGGCCCGTCGAACAGCTCCGACAGCTCCGGCCGGGCCCACGACGCCGGGTGGCTGGCCGTCCCCGAGGGCACCCGCTACCACCGGCCGGACTGCCCGCTCGTCGTGGGCAAGGGGCGGGCCGCGGCCGTGGACGCGGACGCCGTGCGGGCCCGTGGTTTGACGCCCTGCCCGCTCTGTTCGCCGCCGACAGCCGGCCCGGGGCCCACCCGTCCGGGCGAATCCGCCCCACCGAACGCCGGCTGACCCCCATGAGCGCATCGGTCCTCACCGCCCTCACCGCCGCCCCCGGCTCGTTCGGCCTCACCGTCGACCTCGCCCTCGCCGGACTCACCGTCGGCGCCGCCGCCGCGCTCAGCGGTATCGGCCTGGTCGTCTGCCACCGCGCCACCGGCGTGCTCAACATCGCCCAGGGCGCCCAGGCCATGGCGGTCGCCTACCTGCTGCGCGACCTCGTCGTGGTCCGGCACTGGCCGGTCTGGCCCGCCGTCGCCTGCTGCCTGCTGGTCGTCGCCCCCGCGCTCGGGGTCCTGCTCGACCTCCTGGTCTACCGCCCGCTGCAACGGCGCGGCGCCGGACCGGCCGAGACCATGGTCGCCGGGATCGGGGTGTTCGTGCTGCTCATCGGTCTGGCCGTACTGCTGTGGGGCGCGGCGCCACTGGCCGGCGCGCCCTCCCCGCTCGGCGGCGCCCCGATCCGGCTGCCCGGCGGGCACGGGCTGCGGCCGGACACCGTCGCCCAGCTCGCCGCCATCCTGGTGCTCGGCCTCACCGTCCTCGCCGCCACCCGGTGGACCGGGTTCGGCCTGCGGCTGCGCGCCGTCGTCGACGACCGCCGCCTCGCCGCCCTCACCGGAGTCGACGCCGACCGGGTCTCCGCCGCCGGCTGGGCCTTCGGCACCTTCACCGCCGGACTGGTCGGCGTCGCCCTCGCGCCGTACCTGCTGCTCGACCCGTACGGGCTGCCGCTGCTGGTGATGGAGACCATGGCCGTCGCGGTCGCCGCCCGGCTGCGCAGCATCCCGGTCGCGGTCGCCACCGGGATCGGGCTCGGCATCGCCCAGGCCGAGTTCACCCGGCTGCGGCCGTCCGGACAGTTGCTGCCGCTGGTCGAGGCCGTGCAGTCCAACCTGTTCGTGGTCGCGCTGCTCGCCACCGCCCTGCTCGCCGGGCCGGGCATCACCGGGGAACGGGCCGGGGGCGGAGCCGCGCCGCTGGTCGGCCGCCGTCCAAGGGGAGGGGATGGAAGCGGGGGCGGGGCCAGGGACGGGATCAGGGGTGGGGGCGGGGGCGGCTCCGGGGCTGGGGCCGGGGGCGGGGGCGGGGGCGGACGGCTGGCGGGCTCCGTCTGCCTGGTGCTGCTCCTGCTGCCGCTCGGCTTCCGGGGCAACGACCTGCGCGACGCCCTGCTCGTGCCCGCGCTCGGCCTCGTCCTGCTGTCCATCGTCGTGGTCACCGGCTACGGCGGGCAGATCTCGCTCGGCCAGGCCGGCTACGCGGGGCTCGGCGCGATCGGCACCGCACTGCTGATGTCCGGCCGCATCCCCGGCCTCCCGCCCCTGCCCGCCGCACCCGCCCTGCTGCTCGCCGTCCTCGCCACCGCCCCGCTCGGCCTGCTCACCGGATGGCCCGCGATCCGCCGCCGCGGACTCGCCCTCGCCCTGGTCACCTTCGCGGTGGGAACGGCGATGAGCCGGTTCGTCTTCGAGCAGCCGTACGCCACCACCGGCCTGGTGCTCGACCGTCCGTCCTTCCTCGCCGGCGACCGCGCCTTCTACCTCGCCGAACTCCTCCTCCTCGGCCTCGGCCTGCTCACCGTCCGCGCACTGCACCGGGGCCGCCTCGGCCGGGCCCTGACCGCCATGCGGGACCACGAACCGGGCGCGGTCGCGGCCGGCGTGGACGTCCCCGGCCTCAAGCTCCTCGCCTTCGTCGCGGGCGCGGCCCTGGCAGCCCTCGGCGGCGGACTGATGGGCCTCGCCGGACGCGCCTTCGACCCCACCGCCTTCGACCCGGTGCGCGGCCTCCTCTGGTTCGCCGCCGTGATGGTCGCCGGCGCCGACAGCGCCCTCGCCGCCGTCCTCGCCGCCGCCCTCCTCATCGGCCTCGACGCGGGCACCGTCGCCGGAGTCTCCGCCGTCGCCGTCGGCGCCCTCGCCGCCACCATCGGCCGCCTCCCCGGCGGCCTCACCGCCCTTCCCCTCCACCGCCACCGCCCACCCCCGCCGACTCCCCTACCGCCCTCCCACCTCACCCCGACGGGCCACCGCCTACGGGAGACCCTCACAGCCCGGAACGGACAGCGATGACCGCCGACTCCCCCGCCACGCAGCACGCGGAAGGACAGACCGGGCCCGCCCACCAGTCGGGCAGGGCCACCGCACTGCCCCTGGCGCAGCTCGCGGAAGGACGATCGCAGCCGGGTCAGGCAACACCACCTGGTGGCGCGGCCCGAGCGGATCGCCCGCGCCCACCAGACCCGACACCGCAGCTGCCGCAACCCGAGAGGCACAGCCACAAGTGCCACACGCCCCTCGCCGCACGAGGCGTCGTACGGCGAAGGGGGCAAGCCCGTGCGTGGACAGGGCGCACCCTCCCGTGCGGCGGACCGCACCGCAGCACGCGGCGTACGGCCGGAGACGCCGCTCCCCGCTGCGCGCCTCATCACACGGCACCGTGCGGCAGCACGCGTGCGTCGCGGCCGCGCGAGGCGGGCCTGATGACCCGGCCGGGACGAACAAGCCACCGCAGCCACCGGCACCACCCACAGGCGCGGGGTACGGCCATGAACACCACCCGCACCACTCGCCGTACGAGACGTCGAAGCCACCGCGCACGCCGAACCACCCACCCAGCGCGCGAGGTAGGGCCCATGGACACCCCGCTCCCCGCCGCACGAGGCGTCGAGGCCGCGAACGGAGCGGCCCTGAGTGCGCAGCCGGGACAACCCACCGCGCCCACCAGCCACCACCCCGTCGTCCACCCGCCGCACGAGGTGCGGCTGTGACCGCCGCCCTGCCCGCCGCGCGGCTCACCGCGCGCGCGGTCGTGCGCCGGTACGGGGGGATCGAGGCGGTGGGTGGGGTGGATCTGGTGGCGCGGGCGGGGCGGATCACGGCGTTGATCGGACCGAACGGGGCGGGGAAGAGCACATTGTTCGACTGTCTGGCGGGGACGGTTCGGCCGGACGGCGGGCGGGTGCTGCTCAGCGGGCGGGATGTCACCGGGCTGGCCGCGCACCGGCGGGTGCGGCTGGGGCTGGCGCGGACCTTCCAGCAGATCGCCGTCTTCCCCACTCTCTCGGTGGCCGACAACGTCCTGGTGGGCGCCGAGCAGCACGCCCATCGGGTGGATGCCCGGGCGGCCGCCGAGCGGTCCGCCCGCGCGTTGCGGCTCCTCGGTCTGCAGGAGCTCGCCGCCGAGCCCGCCGGTGGGCAGCCCACGGGGGTGTTGCGGCTGGTGGAGCTGGCGCGGGCGCTGGCGGGCGGGCCCCGGGTGCTGTTGCTGGACGAACCGGCGGCGGGACTCGACGCGGTACAGACGGCCCGCCTGGTGTCCGTGCTGCGCGGACTCGCCGAGCGCGGCATGGCGCTGCTGCTGGTCGAGCACGACGCGGAGCTGGTCGCCGAACTCGCCGACACCGTCTACGCCATGGCGGAGGGCCGGGTGGTCGCGGCCGGACCGGCCACGGCCGTCCTCGCCGACCCCCGGGTCGCCAGGGCGTGGGGAGCCGCCACATGAGCCGCAACCACCGCACCACCGAGGCGGGTTGATGCCCGTCGAAGCCGCCCTCCGTGCCGCCCGGGTCCGCTACGGCCCGCTGGAGGCGTTGCACGGCGTCGACCTGGACTTCCCGTCCGCCGCCGTCACCGTTCTGCTCGGCCGCAACGGGGCCGGGCGGACCAGCGCGCTGCACGCCCTCGCCGGGGTGGTGCCGCTGGCGGGCGGACGGGCGCTCTGGCGGGGGCGGGACGTCGGCGGGCTGTCGGTGCACCAGCGGGTGCGGCGGGGGCTGGCCCTCGTCCCGGCCGAGCGCGGGGTGTTCGGCTCGCTGACCGTGGCCGAGAACCTGGGCCTCGGCGGGCCTGGACGCGCCGCGGTGCTGGAGCTGTTCCCGGAGCTGGCCGGCCTGCTGGCCCGCCGGGCCGGCACCCTGTCCGGCGGTCAGCGGCAACTCGTCGCCGTCGGACGGGCCTTGGCTGCGCGACCGGCCCTGCTCCTGCTGGACGAGCCCGAGCGCGGCCTGTCCCCCGCCGTCGCCACCCGGCTGCACGCCCGCCTGCTGGCGGACGCCGCCGCCGGCCGTACGGTCGTGCTCACCGCCCGGTCGCTGCCGCGCACCCTTGCCGGGGCGGCGGTGGTGCACGTGCTGCACCGGGGCGAGGTGGTGTTCTCCGGCGAACCCGGGGAGGCCCTCCCGGGCCGGTTGACGATCGCCCCGTGACGAGCGCAACCGACGGTGAACCGGCGCGTCCAGCCGCCCGCACTGCAGCAGCTGCTCGGCTGCCTCGGGTGGGCGATCGGGGTACCGTTCCCGTACACCGCCGCGCAGACCGCCGCGCACGACACCGGGACGCCGCGGAGCACCTGCCTCGGGCAGGGACGGCTCACGGGCGCGGTCGGTCCGGCCGTGATGTGTCAGGCACGGCTCCCGGCCTGATCGCCGCCGGGCGCGTACGAGGCCGAACCCGAGCCCAAGACCGAAGCAGAGGAGGGCGGCGGGCGCGACAGTCGTCGCGCTGGGGAGGCGGTGGCGGCAGATGTCGAACATCCTGGGCTCCTTCCCGGGGGCCCGGGCGGCCCCCACTCGTGGTGCCCTAACGATGACCCCGTCCACCCCTCCCGCACATGTACCGATCGGCACAACCTGAGTAGCGCCGTCCCTGGTGCTCCCTGCCGATCGGCAGGGAGCACCAGGGACGGCAGTGGTGAACGGTCCACCAGCGAACGCCCCCTGGCACAGGCCGCCGCCGCAGGCCGCGCGCCGGAGGCCGTCAGCCCCGGCCCGGTCCGCGCCGCTCCCAGCCCGAGGGCCAGCCACGGGGTGGCCGCGGCGACCACTGCCAGCGGCCAGCCGACGAACGGCGACGGCAGGGCCGGCCCGACGTACGCCGCGAGTCCCGCGCCGACCAGCAGGATGCCGGCCGCCGGCAGGTGCACGGCCGGTCGGAAGCGTCGCGCCTCGTGCACCCTGCGGCGCCCGTCCGCCAGGACCACCGGGACGACGACCAGGCCGGCGAAGGCGAGCCCCAGGAACCACGGCAGCGCGAGACCGCTGACCGTGGCGTACGCGTGCGGCTGGGCTCCCAGGGCCGGGGCACCGGGCGCGTACTCGACCGTCACCTCCGCGCCGACGCGGGCCGGGCCCGCCGTCTCGACGTCCAGGGCGAGGGTCCGCGGGCCGTCCGCGAAGGGCACCGAGAGGTCCACGGTGGTGCGGTACACGGCCTTCCTGTTCACCGTGGCGATCCGCCGGGGCTCCGAGCGGAGCAGCACGATCGGGAGTGCGCTGCTGACGGCGCCCGCCTGGTGGATGCGGCGCAGTCGGCGGCCCTCCGCGCCGTCCGGCCCACTGGCCTGGGCCAGCGCGGCGGCGGAGACGAGCACCAGGGTGACGCCGAGGAGGACGGCGAGCATCCGTGACCCCCGCGACCCGTCGCGCCGCGGATCCGGTGACGGTTCGCATCCGGTGACGGCTCCGAGGCGATCGTCTTACGGCGGGCGGCCGTTCGGCGGGCGGTGGCGGTGGCAGTGACAGCGGTGGCGGTGGCCAGCCAGGCGACCCCGGCCAGGGCCGCCAGGCCGGTCGGGAGCAGCCGCTCGGCGGTGGACGTGCCGCGGCCGGACGGCAGGACCGCGACGAGCAGCCCGTGCCCGGCGGCGACCAGGGCGGCCGCCAGGGCCGGCCAGCCCGTCAGCCGCGTCCACACGGTGGTCATGGATCTCCTGGTCCCGGGGTGAGTGTCAGCGGAACGGGATCGTCCCAGGCGCCGTCACGTCCCGGTACCCCCGGTCGGGACGCCCGGGCGGGCCCGCTACGGCCGAAGGACGTACGGAGTCGTGGTGCTCACCCAGGCGAAGCCGAGGCGCTGGAGGATGGGCCGGCTCTGGTCGCTCGCGTCGACCTGGAGGTACTGGTAGCCGAGCTCGGCCGCGAGGCGGGCGCGGTGGGCGACGAGGGCGCGGTAGATGCCCCGGCCGCGCCATTCGGGCGCGGTGCCGCCACCCCAGAGGCCGGCGAACCCGGTGCCCGGGACCAGCTCCATCCGGGCGCCGCTGACCGGGCGGTCGCCGGCCATCGCGACGACCATGCTGACCGTCCCCGTGCCGTGCCGCAGCTGGTCGAGCATCCGCCCGCGCAGACCGGGGTGCTCGGTGCCGAAGGCCTGTTCGTGGGCTGCCATCAGCAGGTCCACCCCGGTCGGGTCGGTCACCGGGAGCAGCCGGACGCCCTCGGGCAGGACGGCCTCGGTGGGCAGGTCCGCGATCCGGGCGATCATCAGCGCCTCGGCCGGCTCCGGGGTGAAGCCCGCCGCCAGCAGTCGGGCGCCGAGGTCGGCCGGGCGGTCGTGGGAGTAGGCCTTCCACTCGAACTCCCGCCCGAGCTCGGCGAAGTGGCGCACCTGCGCGGCGATCGCCGCGTCCGCGCCGGCCTCGTCCAGACCGGACCAGACCACGCCGTTCCAACCGTGCTCCGGGCCCGTCTGCCGGACCACCGCGCCGTCGCGTTCGACGCGGCACCCGGGGTCGGGCGGCGCGTTGCGCCGGAGCCGGTCGTCGAACAGGGCGAGCACCTCGTCGTGGTTCATCCGCTCACTCCAGCACGGCCCGGGAGCGCACGCCATCGAGTTTCCGCGCGGGCGGCCGAGGGCCGCGGCCCTCGGCCGCCGGACGTCCACCGGCCGACACGCTCTCGGCCGCCGTACGCTCCGCCGCCCGCAACCGGCCTGACCTGATCAGCTCACTCGGCGCCTCCGCCCCCATGATGGCGTCCAACAGGTCGCGGGCCTCGGCGAGTTCGTCCATCTGCCGGGTGATCCGGGCGCGCTCCCGGGCCAGCCCGGTGAGCAGCTCGGGGCAGGTCGGGCCGGGCGGGCGCTGCCCCGGCAGCGGCAGGCCGTGGAGGATCTCGGCGATCACCGCGCTGTTGAGGCCGGCCGCGAGCAGGGTGCGGATGCCGTGGACGGTGTCCACGTCCCGCTCGCCGTACTCGCGGTAGCCGCTGGGGCGGCGCTCGGGGGCGAGCAGTCCCTGTTCCTCGTAGTAGCGCAGGGCGCGCGGGGTGACGCCTGCTCGCCGCGCGAGTTCTCCGATCCGCATCACGGACACCTCCTCGGCGGAACGCCCACCTGACGCTCCGGCCCGTCTCTCCGCCTTGGCCCTGGCGCCACGGCTCTCCATCTCGGCTCAGGCGCCTCAGCTCCGGCTCCTCGGCTCTGGAGCCGCAACTCCGGCGCCTTGACCCTGCCGTCGGCGTGAAGGTCTAGCGTAACCGCCATGCCGAACGAACGAACTTCCTCAACCTCCCCTGCCCGTACCGCCGTTGCCGTGCTGGGACTGGGCCCGATGGGCCGGGCGCTGGCCGGCGCGCTGCTGGCCGCCGGCCATCCGGTCACCGTGTGGAACCGCACACCGGGCCGCGACGGCGAGCCACTCGCCCTCGGCGCGCGCCCGGCCGCGAGCGCCGCCGAGGCGGTGGCGGGCGCCCCGCTCGTGCTGCTCTGCGTCCGCGACCAGTCGGCCGGGCGGGCCGTCCTGGAGGCCGCCGGGACGGCGCTGCGCGGACGGACCGTCGTCAACGCCACGTCGATCGCGCCGGGTGACGCGCGGACGAACGCCTCCGACGCCGAGGCCCGGGGCTTCCGCCTGCTGGGCGCCGCGATCCTCACCCCCACCCCGACCATCGGCCGCCCGGAGGGCACCGTCCTGCTGAGCGGCGACACCGAGGCCTTCACCGACCACGAGGCGACGCTGCGGGCGCTGGGCACGGTACGCCACGTGGGCGCGGACCCGGGCCGGGCGGCGGCCTACGACGCGGCCCTGCTCGACCTCTTCTGGACCACCGTGCACGGCTACCTGCACGCCCTCGCGCTGGCCCGCGCCGAGGGCATCAGCGGAGCCGAACTGGCGCCGTACGCCCAGGGGTTGCCGCGTCTGCTGCCGCCACTGATCGACCGCTTCGCGCAGCGCGCGGACGAACGCCGGCATCCGGGTGACCACAGCAGCCTCGCCTCCGCCGAGGCCGGGTTGGCGCACGTCGCGCACACCGCCCGGGCGCGCGGCCTGGACACCTCCGTACTGGACGCGGCGCTCGCGGTCACCCGGCGGGCGGTCGGGGCCGGGCACGGGCCGGACGGGGTGTCCGCCCTGGTCGAGCTGCTCGCCGGGTAGCCCGGCAGCCGGAGCAACCCGCCATCGCGGCAGCCGGGAGGCCCGGGAGCCCGGGAGCCCGCCAGCCCGCCACCCGCGCGGCGCTACTGCGCCAGGTACCCGCCGTCCACCGGCAGCACGACCCCGGTGACGAAGGACGCGTCGTCGGAGGCGAGGAAGAGGACGGCCGCCGCGACCTCGGCCGGGTCGCCGAGCCGGCCCATCGGGTGCAGCTTCTCGATCGCCGCGAGGTACTCGGTGCCGCCGGGCTCGTCGTACAGCCGGGCGACGCGCTCGGTGGTGATGGTGCCAGGGGCGACGGCGTTGATCCGGACGCCACGGTCCGCCCACTCGACGGCGAGGTGCTTGGTGAGGCCGGAGGCGACGAACTTGGCGGGCCCGTACACCGCCTGGCCGCGCTGGCCGGCCTCGCCGGAGATGGAGGACAGGCAGACGATCGAGCCGCCGGGCCGGTCCTGCGCGGTCATCGCCTCGATCGCGTACTTGCAGGTGAGGAACATCCCGCGGCCGTCCACGGCCATCACGTGGTCCCAGTCCTCGGCGGTGGCCTCGGTGATCTCCATCAGCGGGATGATCCCCGCGTTGGCCACCAGGACGTCCAGTCGTCCGTGCCGCTCGACGGCGGCCGCCACCATCCGGCGGGCGTCCTCGTCCCGGGCCACGTCCCCGACCACCGTGCTGACGGCGCCCGGGAGTTGCTCGGCCAGCCGGTCCAGGCCCGCCGCGTCCACGTCGGCGGCGACCACCGACGCGCCCTCCCGGACGAAGCGCTCGGCGACGGCCCGGCCGATGCCGCTGGCCGCGCCCGTCACCACACAGGAGCGGCCGGCCAGCCGCCCGCCCGCGGGGCCTCCCGCGTTCACAGTCACCATGGCGCGACTCTACCCAGCGGGCGGGCGGGAGCCGGGGCTCTTCGACCGGTGCGCCGGATCCGGCCGGTGCGCGGCTCAAAAGCGGTGCGGGGGCCGGGCGGTGGCCGAGATCACCGCCCACCGAACCCCCGCCGAGAACCCCGCGCACCACCCACCGCGCCCCCGCCGACAACGACGGCGGCGGCCGGGACCGTCGAACGGTCCCGGCCGCCGCGCCGGCTGAACTCCGCGGACTACACCCGCGCGTCGGTGGCCAGGGCCTCCGCCACCGGGAGGTCGGGCTGCGGGTGGGTCAGCAGGTGCACGCCCGCCGCCAGCGCGCCGCCGACCAGCGGGGCGAGCAGGAACAGCCACAGCTGCGACAGCGCGTCGCCGCCCGCGAACAGCGCCGGGCCGAGGCTGCGCGCCGGGTTGACCGAGGTGCCGGTGAGCGGGATGCCGACCAGGTGGACGACCACCAGCGCGACCCCGATCGGCAGCCCGGCGAAGCCGACCGCGGCCAGCCGGTGGGTGACCGACAGGACGACGTACACCAGCAGGAAGGTGAGGACGACCTCGGTCAGGAAGGCGCCGCCGGCGTCGATGTGCACCTGGGAGCGGTCGCCCCAGCCGTTGGTGCCGAGCTTGCCGTGGGTCTCCAGCCCCGGTATCCGCTTCGCCAGCAGCAGGACGAGCGCCGCACCCGCGATGCCGCCGAAGAGCTGCGCCACCCAGTACGACACCGCCGTGCGCCCGTCGATCCGGCGGGCCAGCAGGAAGCCGAGCGTCACCGCCGGGTTGACGTGGCAGCCGGAGACCGGGCCGAGCGCGTACGCGAGAGCGAGCAGCACGAAGCCGAACGCGAGCGCGATGCCCACCGCGCCGATCGCCTCCCCGGCGAGCACCGCCGCCCCCACCGCCAGCAGCACCAGCAACAGCGTCCCGACGAACTCGCCGACCACCGCCCGCCTGTCCGTTCCACCCATGCGTCCGGTCCTCCTGACCGTCAGGGCAGGCGGTCCGGTGCCGCCCACGGCCGACCGACCCCGGCCGACCGTTCGAGGGACCACATGTCGGCCGAACGGCGTACCGCCGTGTTCACGGCGCGTCCGCCTGCCGAATTGCTCCGACCGGATGAAACCGTACGAAAATGGCGAGCCCGATGCAAAACGGAGGTAAAACGGGCAGACGCGGACAGGCCGGGCGGCGGGCGGCTGTCAGACCGTCAGCACGATCTTTCCGCGCAGGTGCCCCTGCTCACTGATCCGCTGCGCCTCGGCCGCCTCCGCCAACGGGAGCACCCGGTGCAGCGGCAGCCGCAGGGTGCCCGCCTCGTGCAGGGCGAGCGCGGCCGCGTAGGCGCGCTGGTGGTAGGACTCGACGCCCTCGGCGCCGCCGGTGAAGCGGACGCCGTGCTCCTCCGCGCCCTGGATGTCGGTGATCGTCAGCACCCGGTCCGCGCTCCCCGTCAGCTCGATCGACAGCGGCAGCACCCCGTCCCGACCGGCCACGTCCAGCACCCGGTCCACCCCGCCCGGGGCGGCGGCCCGCACCCGCTCGGCCAGGCCCTCGCCGTACGTCACCGGGATCGCGCCGAGCTCGCGCAGATGGGCGTGGTTCGACTCGCTCGCCGTGCCGACCACCGTGATCCCGCGCGCCCGGGCGAGCTGGAGCAGCACGGTGCCCACCCCGCCGCCGGCGCCGTGCACCAGCAGGGTCTCGCCGGAGCGCACGCCGAGGACGTCGAGGGCGCGCTCGGAGGTCTCGGCGCCCACCGCGATCGCCGCGGCCTCCGCCCAGCCCAACGTGGCCGGCTTGTGGGCCAGCGTCTCCGCGTCCACCAGCGCGTGCTCGGCGTACCCGCCGCCCATCAGTGCGCCGAACACCTCGTCGCCGGGCGCGAAACCGCTCACCTCGGTGCCGACGGCCTCGACCACACCGGACAGCTCGAAGCCCGGCACGTAGGGGAAGGCGACCGGGAAGTACGCGGCCAGCTCGCCGGTGCGCAGCTTGTGGTCCAGCGGGTTGACGCCCACGGCGCGGACCGCGACCCGCACCTGGCCGGGGCCGGGGGCGGGCAGTTCGATGTCGATCGGGCGCAGCAGGTCCGCGCCGCCGAACTCGTGGAAGGCGATCGCCTTGGTCATGGAAGGTCCTTGGGTTTGAGGTGAGTTGGTTCCTCCGACGTCTTCCATCCTGCGGCCGGGCAGCGGCCGTTCGGCCAGCCCTTCGGACGGTTCGACCTGGCCGAACGGCCAGGCACGGAGGGCAGCGCCCGAACTAGGCTGGACCGCATGGACGGCACGAGCGGTACCAGCGGCGCGGGCGGCAGCGCGGACGGCGACACGGACCACGGCGCGAACCACGGCACGGACGGCGGCGCGGACCACAGCGCGGACGGCGGCGCGGACGAGACCTGGCGGCGGCACTGGGGCCGCCCCGAGGACGCGCTGGCCCGGGTCGCCGAGGTGCTCCGCACGCCCCGCCCGGACCTCCTGCGGCAGCTGTCGGCGGTGCTCGACACCCTCGTCCCGCACACGGCGCTGGCGCAGCTCAGCGGCGTCTGCACGTTCAGCCCCTCGCTCGGCTACGGCCCGCCCGAGCTGACCGGGGCCATCGGCGCACTCGACCTGTCCCGGCTGGCCGAGCGCGCGGCCGGGACGACGGCGGCCGGCCGCCCCTGGCAGGGTGAGGCCGAACTCGCCGGACACTCCCGGCCGGTGGTCGTCACGGCGACCTCACCGGGCAACGGCCACGGCGCCGTCCTGGTCCTCGTCCGGGCGGACACCGGCCCCGTGGCGTCCGGGGCACTCGCCGTCCTGCAACAGCTGTGGGACCTGGTGATCGCCCACTCCGACCACCGCGCCACCGACGCCGCCCCCGCCCAGACCGCCACCTCCCGCGCCTCCGCCAACGCCCGCGCCCGGGCCATCGCCGAGTTCACCGGCACCCACAGCGCCGCGCTCTCCGCGATCCTGGCGCCGTTGCGCTCGGCCGACCTGGACGACGCCACGGCCCGCCGCAGCGCCACCGAGCTGGCCGTCACCGCCCTGCTCGAACTGCGCCAGGGCGCCGAACTGGACCGCGCGCTCAGCGAGAAGCCCGCCGCCGAGGCCTTCGCCCGGATGGTGCGCGAGCTGCGCCCGCTGCTCCGGCACACCCGGGTCCAGCTCGACGTCGTGCCCCCGGCGGAGGCCGACCGGTCCCTGCCCGCGGACGCCGCGCACACCGCCCGCGACGCCGTCCGGGCGGCCGTGCTGCTGATGCTCGAACAGGAGAAGCCGACCCGGCTGCACGTGAGCTGGCAGTTCACGGCGGACGGCCTGCTGCGCGCCGTGGTGCGCGGGGACGGGCTCGGCCTGCTCACCGCCGAGGCCCTCACCGTCCACCGCACCGCCGACCGCATCACCGCCCTCGGCGGACGCCACGGCGTCGAGGCCGTTCCCGGCTGGGGCACCACGGTGACCGTCGACCTCCCGCTCGCCCTGCCCGAGCCCGTACCCACCACCACCGCCGACCCGCTGGACGGCCTCCACCCGCGCGAGCGGGAGGTCCTCGACCAGTTGGCGCGCGGCCGCCGCAACCGGGACATCGCGGCGGCGCTGCACATCAGCGAGTCGACGGTGAAGTTCCACGTCGCCAACATCCTCGCCAAACTGGACGTCGCCTCACGCGGCGAGGCCGCAGCCCTCGCCCACCGCGCCGGCCTGCCGCACGGCCCGGTCGGGCTGCACGCCGCCTCCTGACCGACCGACTCGCCCCGAGGAAGACCGACATGACCGACCCCGCCACCTGGGACCCGACCGCTCCCGCCACCTGGGACCCGACCGCCCCCGGCGTCCTGCGCCTGCCCTCCGGCCGCCTCCTGCGCGGCCGCGGCCTCAGCCACCCCCTGCCGCCCGGCGCCCGACCGAGCTTCGGGCTCTACCTGCTGGGCCGTCGGCCGCAGCCCTTCGACTGGCCGAGCCGCTGGGTCCGCTGGCCCGACTTCCGTCTCCCCGCCGACCGCGCGGACGCCGCCGACGCCTTCCGCGAAGCCTGGGACCGCTCCCCCACCGAACGCGTCGAACTCGCCTGCGCCGGCGGCCGCGGCCGTACCGGCACCGCCCTCGCCTGCATCGCCGTCCTCGACGGCGTCCCGCCCACCGAGGCGGTGGCGTACGTGCGCGAGCACTACAGCCGGCACGCCGTCGAAACGCCCTGGCAGCGCAAGTTCGTGGAGCGGCTGGCCTCCGGCGCGTGACGGTCCACCTCAGCTCCGCCGGACGAGCGTGACGTCCGGCTCCTCCCCCGTCACCGTGAAGCGCTCCGGGGCGCCCGGCTGGTCAGGGTGCCACCCGGCGGCGAGGGCGGCGCGCACGAGGGTCGCGGCGAGGAACGGGGTGACGGGGGCGAGGTTGAAGACCTCGGCGACGCGGTCGGCGGGGGCGGTCAGCAGGGTGCCGTAGTTGAGCCACGGGTCGTCGAAGCGTCGGACCAGTTCCACCCGGCGGCCGGACCGCCGGTCGGGCCAGATGCGGACCACCACGTGCTCGGCGTCGTGGAAGCGGACCACCCAGCGGTAGTCGCGGCCGTCGACGTGGATCCTGCGCGGTGTCCTGGGTGCCATCGGGGCAGCGGTAGGCCCTGGAGGTCAGAGATCCCAGGTGCGGGCGGCCGCCCAGGTGTCGAGGGACTGCCAGTCGATGTCCGGGTGTGCGGCGTGCAGGGCGTCGGTGTCGACGTCGAGGCCCGGGTCCTGGAAGTAGCGGAACATCGCGGCGAGGTCCTCCGAGTAGCCGGCCACGACCGAGAGCGGCACCTCCTCGCAGCGGATGGCGCGGCCGCTCGCCGCGCTGATGGCGGCGGCGATCTGCTCGCCGGTGCACCACTGGGAGGCGATGTCGATGCGTCGGCCCGCGTAGGCGTCGGGCCGGGCGAGGACGTGGGCGGCGAAGGCGCCGATGGTGTCGGCGGCGATCACGGGCAGCGGGACGCCGGGCGGCATGGGGAGGTGGAAGACGCCGTCGCGGAGGGACTGGAGCGTCCAGTCGTTGGCGTAGTTGTCCAGGAACGCGGCGGGGCCGAGGACGGTCCAGGGCAGGTCGAGGCCGGCCAGGTGCCGCTCGATGCGGTACTTGCTGTCGAAGTGCGGGATGCCGGTGGAGCGGTCGGCGTTGGTGGCGGAGGTGAAGACGACGTGCCGGACGGTGCCCGCGGCCCGGGCGGCGTCCAGCAGGGCGATGCCCTGGCGGACCTCGGTGTCGGGGTCGGTTCCGAACGGGGTGGACATCGCGAACAGCGCGCCGGCGCCGTCGAGGGCGGCGGCGAGCGAGGCCGGGTCGTCGAAGTCGGCGTGGGCCGACTCGGCGCCGAGTGCGGCGAGTTCGGCGGCGGCGGGCGAGCCGGGGTCACGGGTGAGGGCGCGGACGGGGCGGCCGGCGCGCAGCAGGGCGCGGGCGGTGGCGCCGCCCTGGGCGCCGGTGGCTCCGGTCACGGCGACGGGGAGCGAGGCGGCGACCGGGTTGTTTATCTGCGTCATGCAGACAACATAGAGATATATATCTGCGCGACGCAAATAAATATCGCTGAACCCGGCCGGTTACCCTTCCCCCATGACGACGACCCGCGACGACCTGATGGCACGGCTGTGGCCGGCCTCGCGCCGCTACCTGGCCTCGTACGTCCTGTTCAACCAGGCCGTCGCCGACCACCTGGGCATGCACCCGACCGACGTCCAGTGCCTCAACCTGCTCACCCTGGAGGACGGGCCGGTCACCACCGGCCGGATCGCCGAGCTCACCGGGCTCACCAGCGGCTCGGCCACCCGGCTGGTCGACCGGCTGGCGAGGGCCGGGCTGGTCGCCCGGCAGCGGGACGAGGCGGACCGGCGCCGCGTGCTGGTCGTGGTCCTCCCCGAGGCGCTGGAGCGCTTCGGGGAGGTGTGGCGCGAACTGTCCACCGACTGGGTGGCCGCCTTCGCCGAGGACAGCGAGGACGAACTCGCCTTCCTGCTGCGGCACATGAACCGTACGGTCGAGCTCGGCCACCGCCAGGCCGCCCGCCTGGCGGCGATGGACTCCGGCCGGCCGAGCAACGCCGGCGAGCCACGCGGGGCCGGTGAGTCGAGCGACGTCGCCGAGCCAGGTGGGGGCGGCGAGTCGAGCGACGTCGCCGAGTAAGGCGGGGCCGGCGAGTCGAGCGACGCCGGGGAGGCGGGCAACTGTTCTACGGACGGTTGAGACAGGCGACGCCGGAGCCCGCGTTCACTGCGCCCGGCCGCCCAGATGCCGGGCCAGGAACTCTTCGGACGAGGCCAGTTCGAGCTCCGGAACGTCCAAGTGGCCGCCGGGGTTGGCGTGCAGCGTCTTCTCCCGCGAACCCAGCGCGCCGAACAGTGCGAGCGCCCCCTCGCGCGGGACCAACTCGTCGTCCCACTGCAGGAGGAACTCCACCGGTACCCCGACCCGGGCCGCCGCCTCCGTCTGCGACGCGTGCCCCGTCAGCCCGAACACCGCGACGGCGATGCGCGGTTCGACCGCCGCCAGCGGGATGCCGATCACGCTCCCCAGCGACAGGCCCCAGAAACCCACCGGTCCGAAGACCTCCCCGCGGTCCCCCCACTCCCCCCGCTCGCCCAGTGCGTCCAGCACGGCCACCCACTCCGGCACCGCCCGCTCCGCGAGCGCCGCCGTGTGCCGCGCGACCCAGGCGCTGATCGGTCGGCCCGCCGCGATGAGCTCCCCGATCTCGGTGGCGAACCGCTCGTCCTGCGCGCTGCGCGGCCGTTCCCCGTGCCCGGGCGCGTCCAGCGCCAGCGCCGCGAACCCGTGCCGCCGCACGCACCGCCGGGCCCGGTCCACCTGCCCCTGCCCCAGCTTGTGCTGGCCACCTCCGTGTCCCAGCAGCACCAACGGCCGCCCGTCGAGGGGCGGTCCGTCCGGCTGCCAGAGCACACCGGGCACGCCGTCGAGGGTGAAGCGGCGTTCCGTCACGCCGTCCGCGCTGGATTCCGAGGTGAAGTGCACCCCGCCATCATGGCTCCCGACACACGTTCGAGTCCCGGCTTTTCCCGTTGTCGACGGACCGGCCGCGGACGGCGGCGTTCCCGGCGGTCAGGGAGGCTCGGCACGGCGGTCCGGGAGGAACGGCGGGACACGTCGCGGGGACCGGCCGGTACGGTGCCCACCGGCGACGCGATGATCTCGACGACGGACGCGAACAGCCCCCGGATCACTTCCGGGGGCCGTGCGAGCGCGTACGTCCGAAGATACCCCCGGCACCGCCGAAGCGGGGAGGACACCTCCACCGGCCCGGCGCGGGGCCGCCCACCGAGGAGACCGGTGGGCGGGCGGGGGTGCTACCGCGCGACCGGGGCCGACTCGCGCAGGAAGGCGAGGAGCAGCTCGGTGGTCTCGGCGGGGCGTTCCAGGCTGGGGAGGTGGCCGGCCCAGGGGAGTTCCTGGTGGCGGGCGTCGGGGAGGATGGTGGGGAGGGCCGCGGCGATCTCCCGGAAGTCCGGGAAGTCGTGGGCGCCGGACACGGCCAGAGTGGGCGCGGTGATCCGGCTGAGGTCGACGTCCTCGCGGTCGGGGCCGACCGTCGCCTCCAGCTGGACGTCGAAGGCGTGGCGCTGCATCCGGCGGACCTTCGCGCGGGTCTCCTCGTCGGCCTCCGGGCCGAGCCAGGCCTCGACGTTCAGCTCGACGGCCGCGTCGATCTCCCCGGCCTCGATCAGCTCGTCCTCGCGGCCGCCGAAGGCGCGCAGGGTGTCGCTGGGCTGGTGTCCGGGCATGCCCGCGCCGAGCAGGGCCAGCGCGGTCACCGCCTCGGGGCGCAGCGCGGCGGCCGTCAGGGCGATCCGGCCGCCGTGGGAGGCGCCGACCAGGGCGGCGGTCTCGATGCCGAGGTGGTCGAGCAGCGCCAGGACGTCCGCGGTGTCGCTGTACGGGACCTCCGAGAGCGGCGTCTCGCCGAAACCGTGGAAGTCGCAGCGGACCACCCGGTAACCGGCGTCGATCAGCGGCTGCCACTGGGCGTCCCACATCCGACGGTCGCACACCGAGGAGTGCAGCAGAACCACGGCGGGCCCACTGCCTGCTACATCATGAGAAATGATCATCAGGCGGATAGTAGCGCCCTCGCCGCCCGTTCCCCAAGCACTTTTTGCCCGAGCAGCTTTTGCCCCGAGCAGCTTGATTCGCCCCACCGGTAAGCGTTTCCGGCCGCCCCGGGCTCTGGACGGGTGAAGGAGGTGCTCATGGGAGAAGCGAAGAGTGATCGGGACGACGGGTTCCAGGCGTTCATCGTCGCGGTCTGGCCGCGCCTGGTGCGGACGGCGTACCTGCTGGCCGGCGAACAGTACGCGGCCGAGGACCTGGTGCAGTCCGCCGCCGAGAAGGCCTGCGCGGCCTGGTCGAAGGTGCGCCGGGCCGACGATCCGTACGCCTACGTGCGGCGGATCCTGGTCAACCAGCACGCCCGCCGCTGGCGCCGCCGGGCACCGGAGCTGCTGGTGGACGCGGTGCCGGACGCGGCGGGGGTGGAGGACGGCTTCGCCCGCTCCGACCAGCGCGGCGCCCTGCTGGCCGCGCTGGCCACCCTGCCGCCGCGCCAGCGCGAGGCGGTGGTGCTGCGGCACTGGGAGGACCTGAGCGACAGCCAGACGGCCGCGGCCATGGGGTGCTCGGTGGGCGCGGTGCGCAGCCACGCGGCGAAGGGCGTCGCCCGGCTGCGGCAGGTCACGGCGCTGGTGGAACTCAAGGGCTCGGCCCGCATCGGAGGAGCGGTATGACGAACGGTACGAACCGGGAGCCGGACGGGACGGGCGCCGGCCTGGACGACGGCACGGACCTGTGGGTGGGGCTCGGCCTGGCCGAGGCGGCGGCCGGTGCGCGAGTCGGCCCGCCGCCGGTGGCGGACATCGTGGCGGGCGGGCGCCGGCTGCGGCACCGCCGCCGTACGGTGGTCGGCGCGGCGGCGCTGGCCACCGTGGTGGCGCTGACCGGCGGGGCGCTGGCGCAGCTGCGCCCGGACCCGGCGGCCGCCCGCGGGACCGGTCCGGCGGGCGTCGGCGCCGTGCTCGCGCCGGCGGCGGCCCCTACCGCTACCGCGACCGGCCCCGCGCCGACCGCCGCCGCGCCGACCGCTCCCGCGACGGGCACCACCCCCGGGGTGCGCGACCCGCTCACCCCGGTCCGGGTCCTGCTGGGCCAGGGCCGGACCGGGGACGGCAGGCAGTGGCAGCTGTGGGAGGCGCTGTGGCCACTGGCCCCGCAGGAGCGGGCGTTCGAACAGGCGACGGCGGTGTGGGAGGAGCGCAGCCGGTACGACTCCACGGTCCCCAAGCCGACGGAGGAGTTCGTCCGGCAGTACTGGCAACCGGACAGCGACGTCACCAACGTCTACCTCACGCTGGACGGGCAGCGGCTCGGCCACGACTCCGCGGGCTCCCGGCCGGCCCCGGGCAGGGTCGACCCGCGCAGCCGGACCACCTTCGCCGGCGGCCTGGTCGGCCGTTCGAGCAAGGACGGCGTCATTCCCCCGGTCGACCTGGTGCTGATCTCGCTCGGCCCGGACGTCGGCCGGGTGGTGGTGACCTGGGCGGACGGCAGCATCACCGAGCCGCAGGCCGTCACGGTGGCCGACTCCCCCGTCCGGGAGATGGCGGTGGCCCGCCCGGGGACGATGCGGGCGAAGTCCTGGCAGTTCTTCGACAAGGACGGCAGGGAGCTTCCCGACGCCGGCGCCAGGTACTTCACCGAACCGGCCTCCTGAGGTGGACGGCGGGAGTGGGCAGTCGGCCGGGCCGACGTCCCACTCCCGTCCGACCTCCCACTCCCCGTCCGCCCCCTCAGCCCAGCAGCAGCTTCGCGGCCACCGCCGCGCCGTCCGTGCGGACGCCGGCGGCGAGGGCGGCGGCGCGCTCGCGGGTGGCGGGGGCGAGAGCCTCGCGCAGGGCGGCGGTGAGGGACTCGGCGGTCGGGGTCGGGCCGTCATGGGCGACGCCGACGCCCAGCGCCGCCACCCGCGAGGCCCAGTACGGCTGGTCCACGATCTGCGGGACCAGCACCTGGGGCACGCCGGCCCGGGCGGCCGTGGTGGTGGTGCCCGCGCCGCCGTGGTGGACGACGGCGGCGACCTTCGGGAACAGCGCCTGCTGGTTGACCTCGCCGATCGCGAAGCAGTCCTCGGCCCCGTCCACCTCGGCCAGTCGGGCCCAGCCCCGGCCGAGCAGCACCCGGCGGCCCCGCGCCCGGACCGCCTCGACGGCGACCCGGGCGGCGTCCGCCGGGTCGCGCAGCGGCATGCTGCCGAAGCCGACGTACACCGGCGCCTCGCCGGCCGCCAGGAAGGCCGACAGGTCGGCGGGCAGCGGGCGTTCGTCCGGCAGGATCCAGGCGCCGGTCTGCACCACGTCGGGCCAGCCCGCGCCGCCGCCCTCGGCCGGGCTCGTCCACGGGTCGAGCAGCGGGTCGGTCGCCAGCCACGGCCGGTCGGTGAGGACGTGGTCCCGCACGTTGTCGACCTCCGGCAGCCCGACCGCCGCCCGGTGGGCGTTGACCGGTCCTCCGAACAGCGCGTTCATCGTCCCGACGTTGAGGTCCCACAGCTCCCGGGGGTCGGTCACCTCCGGCGGGTACGGCTGCATCGGGTACTCGAACGGCCGGTGGTGCGGGGAGGGCAGCACGGTCGGCTGGAGGGCGATGTACCGGAAGCGGGCACCCAGTTGCTCGGCCGCCGAGCGGGAGCCGGCCACCGCCGGGAACAGGCCGGTGGACACCACCGCGCCGCCGGGCTCGGCCGCGCCGAGCACCGCCGCGTGGAACTGCTCCACCAGCGCGGCCGCGCGCTTGGGCAGGTCGGACGGCGCCGGGGGCGGGCCGCTGACCAGCTCGCGCACCGACTGCCCCACCGGCACCAGCTCCACCCCGGCCTCCGCCAGCCGGGCCGCGAACTCCTCGTCCGGCGGCGCGCACACCCGCGCCTCAGCGCCCAGTTCCCGCAGCCGCAGCGCCAGCGCGGCCATCGGCTCGACGTCCCCGCGCGACCCGTACGTCGACAGAACAACCCGCACTTCGTGACTCCCCGTTCCAGTGGATCATGCCCTTGAGCCGGTGATTCTGCGCCATCACCGGGGCCTTGCCGCAAGGCCCCCCGTGCGCTATACGTTGAGCGTGGCGAGGAGTGGGTGCACCTCCGCGAACGCCGACGCGACACCGAACTCCCGTCGGCCGCCGGGCCCTTCCGGTCCCTCCGGCGCACCACGTGCCAGACTCTCCCCATGCGCGCGATCATCGAGAACACGGCCGCCCGACTCGCCCGCGTACCCGGCGTGGTGGGGGTGATGCTCGGCGGCAGCCGGGCCCGGGGCGAGGAACGGCCGGAGTCGGACTGGGACCTCGGGGTGTACTACCGGGGCGCCCTCGACCTCGACGCACTGCGGGCGCTCGCCGGGCCGGAGACCGAGGTGGCCGGGCCGGGCGGCTGGGGCCCCTGGGTCAACGGCGGGGCGTGGCTGCGGGTCGACGGCGTCGCCGTGGACTGGATCCTGCGGGACCTCGACCGGGTCGAACGGGTCTGGGCGGACTGCCGCCAGGGCCGCTACGAGGTGGGGACGCAGGCCGGCCACCCGCTCGGTTTCTGGTCGCCCTGCTATCCGGGCGAGGTCGCCCTCGGGCGGCCCTTGGCCGATCCCACCGGGGAGTTGGCGCGGCTGAAGCGGCAGACCGCCGACTACCCGGAGCCGCTGCGCGAGGCGCTCACCGCGGCCGCCTGGGAGGCCGGCTTCCTGCTCGACACCGCCGCGAAGAGCGCCGCCCGCGCCGACGCCCTGCACGTGTCGCTCTGCCTGTCCCGCGCCGTCGGCGTCCTGGTCCAGGCGCTGTACGCCCACCACCGCCGCTGGTGCCTCAACGAGAAGGGCGCCCTGGCCGTGGCCGAGCGACTGCCCGACGCCCCACCGGAGTTCGGCCCGCGCGTGCGCGGTCTGCTCGCCGCGCCCGGCGGGTCGGCGGCCGAGCTGACGGCCACCGTCGCCCGGGCGCAGGAGCTGACCCGGGAGACCGTGGCCGCGCTGAACCGCTGACCCGGGAGACCGCGACCGCGCCGAAGCGCTGGCCCGGCCCCGGTCGGCCGCCGAGCGAACGCCCGGCGGCCGACCGGAGTTCAGCCGCCGAGCCCGGCGGTGGTGCGCGGATCGCCGTCGGCCACCACCTCGGCGGCCGCCGCCGTCACCTCCCGGACCCAGGCCCGCGCCAGCTCCTCCGGCCACGCGCCGAGGCAGTCCGGGCAGCCGGCCTCGTCGACCGCCGCCACGAACCGCCGCTCCGCCTCGGTCGCCTCCGCACCGGTCCAGCGCCAGGCCGTGACGGCGACCTCGTCGGGTGGGAGCTCCCCGGACACCAGCTCGACGGCCGTCTCGTACATCCGGCAGCGCTCCACCAACTCCTCGTCGAGGACCGGCAGGCCGAGCTCCTCCATCGCCTGCCGCAACAGCTCCGACAGCTCGCCCGCCCGCTCACCCCGGCCCGACCGTCCCGCCAGCTCGCACAGCGCGGGCGATTCCCCGCCGATGCCCCGCGCCAGCAGTTCGGCGGCGGCCATCGGCAGGTCCTCGGGGAACACCCGCCCGGCGTCGTGCCGCAGGGCCAGGGTGAATACGGCGTCCATGCGGCCATCCTGACGCCACGACCGGGGGCCCGCCAGCGAATTCCGGCACCCTGCGGAAAACCGCAGGGTGCGGGGGTACGGAAAGCCGCAGCCGGTTCGCCGGAAACCCGCATACCGCCGATGACCTGCGGTTCCTAGCGTGGAGTCGACCGGGGACAAGCCGTCCCCCGACCCCTCCGGAGTCCCGCATGCAGCACACGATCCTCGCCGTCGCCCAGCAGCCCGCCGACGGCTTCGCCGGCTGGGCGGCCGACCTGGTGGACACCATGGGCGGCCCGGGCGCCGGCCTGGCGATCGCGCTGGAGAACCTGTTCCCGCCGCTGCCCAGCGAGGTGATCCTGCCGCTGACGGGCTTCGCCGCCGGGCAGGGCGTGATCAGCCTCGCCTCCGCGCTGACCTGGACCACCCTCGGTTCGGTCGCCGGAGCGGTCGTCCTGTACTGGCTGGGCGCCCTGTTCGGCCGGGAGCGGATGCACGCGATCTGGGCCCGCCTGCCGCTGGTCAAGGCCTCCGACCTGGAGCGCACCGAGGCCTGGTTCGCCCGGCACGGCACGAAGGCGGTGCTGCTGGGCCGGATGGTGCCGATCTTCCGCAGCCTGATCTCGGTGCCCGCCGGGGTCGAGCGGATGCCGCTGCCCGCGTTCGTCATGCTGACCACGCTCGGCAGCCTGGTGTGGAACAGCGTGCTGGTGATGGCCGGGTTCCTGCTCGGGGACCGCTGGGACGTGGTGGAGACGTACGTCGGTCTGTTCTCCAAGGCGGTCCTGGTGCTGGTCGCGCTGGCCGTGGCCGGGTACGTCGCGATGCGCTGGCGCGGGCGCAACGGCGCCGCCCAGCACCGCCGCGCCCGGTGACCGCCCCCGTCCGCCGCCCGGGCCCGGCCGGGCCCACCAGCCCCACGACCCCCTCGGGCCCCTCAGGCCTCCTGGGCCCGGCCGAACCCTCAGGTCCCACCGCCCCCACGGGCTCCGCACGTCCGGCCCGCCCCGTAAGCTCGGGCCCCGTGCAGGGGACCGGACCGGACACCACGTCATGGCCGCGCCGTGCGGCCGGAGTTCTGCTCGGCTGCCCGAGCGCCGCCATCGGCGCGCTGTACCTCCTGCTCGCCGCCACCGCCCTCGGCCCGTTCCTGCTCTGGCCGCGCACCCGCCCGTACGCGGTGCCGGGCCTGCTGTCCGGGGCGCGCCGCCTCGCCGCGCTCGAACGGGCCCGGCGCAGCGCCTTCTTCGGCGACCGCTTCCCCCGCCACTACCGGGCGGACGACCGCAGGCTGCTGCGCTACCTGGCGGTGCGCAGCGGTGGCGGACTGGTCGCCGGGGTGGTGCTGGGGCTGCTGGTCTTCGGGCTGGTGCTGGCCGTGCTGCTGGTCGGCGGGGTGGTGCGCGGCTCGCTGGGCTGGGAGGAGCTGGCGACCCAGGTGCTGCTCGGCGGGGTGCTGCTCTTCCTCGCCGTGCAGGGCCTGTTCTCACTGGCCGCGCTGGACGCCCGGCTCGCCCGGGAGTGCTTCGGACCGTCCGAGGCCGAGCTGCTGCGCCGCCGGATCGCCGAACTCGCCGACAGCCGGGCCGCGGTGGTGCGGGCGGTGGACACCGAGCGGCGGCGGATCGAGCGGGACCTGCACGACGGCGTGCAGCAGCGGGTGGTGGCGCTGGCGATGCTGCTCGGCCGGGCGCGGCGCGGCCTGGACCGCGACCGGGACCCGGAGCGGACGGAGGCGCTGCTGCGCCAGGCGCACCGGGAGGCGCAGGGGGTGCTGACCGAGCTGCGCGAGGTGGCCTGGCGGGCGTACCCGTCGGCGCTGGACACCCTGGGGCTGGAGGAGGCGCTGGGCGGGGTGGCCGAGCGGTGCGCCGTCCCGTTGCGGCTCCGCTACGACGTGGCCGGCCCGCTGCCCGGACCCGTGCGGACCGCGGCCTACTTCGTGGTCTCCGAGTGCGTCACCAACGCCGCCAAGCACTCCGCCGCCTCGGCGGTCTCGGTGCGGGTCGAGCTGACCGCCGGCCTGCTCACCGTACGGGTGGAGGACGACGGCGGCGGCGGCGCGGACCCGGCGGGCAGCGGCCTGACCGGCCTGCGCGGGCGGGTCGCCGCACTGGACGGTACCCTCCACGTCCACAGCCCCGCCGGGGGCCCGACCGTCATCACCGCGGAGCTGCCATGCGCGTGACCCTCGCCGAGGACTCGACCCTGCTGCGGGAGGGCCTGGTCCGCCTGCTCGCCGAGGAGGGGCACGAGGTGCTGGCCGCGGTCGGGGACGCCGCGGCGCTGACGGCGGCGGTGGCGCGGCAGCCGCCGGACGTCGTGGTGGTGGACATCCGGATGCCGCCGACCCACACCGACGAGGGGCTGCGGGCCGCGGTGGAGATCCGCGGGCGGTGGCCGGACGTCGGCGTCCTGGTGCTCTCCCAGCACATCGAACGCGGGTACGCGGCGCAGCTGTTGGCCGCCGGTGCAGAGCGGGTCGGGTACCTGCTCAAGGACCGGGTGGCCGAGGTCGACGAGTTCCTGGACGCGCTGGTGCGGGTGGCGGCGGGCGGCGCGGTGATCGACCCGGAGGTGGTGCGGCAGCTGGTGGTGCGCACCACCCGGACCGACCCGCTGGCCCGGCTCACCCCACGCGAGCGCAGCGTGCTGGAGGCGCTCGCGCAGGGCTGGACCAACGCGGCGATCGCCCAGCGGCTGCACGTCTCGTCGAGCGCGGTGGAGAAGAACCTCAACGCCGTCTTCGACAAGCTGGAGCTGCCCCGCACCACCGACTACAACCGCCGCATCCTGGCGGTGCTGCGCTACCTCGGCGGGTAGGACGCCGCTCGGACACCCCGCGCCTCAGTGGTGCCAGGCCTGCCCGCCGGTGTTGTGGATGAACCGCTGGAGGACCTTGAGCGCGGCCAGGTACTCCTCGTCGGAGATGCCCGCGTGGCGCTCGGCCCACAGCTCGTCCTGAAGGGCGGCCGCCTCGTCGAAGAACGCCCGGCCCTCCGGGGTGAGGCCGAGCCGGCCCGCGGCGGACTCGGTGACCCAGCCGCGCTCGACGGTCGCGTCGATCTCGGCGCCCAGGGCCTCCGGCCCGGTGTCCAGGTAGTCGCGCAGGACGGCGGAGACGTCGTCCCGGGTCCGCGGCTGCTCGGCCCGGGCGAGCTGGGCGAGTACCCACCACTGCGGCTGGGTGGTGCCGAGCTCGGCCAGCGCACCGTGGGTGCGGCTGACGACGGCCTTGTAGGCCGCCCAACTCCAGTAGCCGATCGGCTGCTTGACCAGTTCGGCGTCGCTGTGCGAGTACTCCACGGCCCGGACCTTCCCCGTCCTCGTCGACCGCCCTTCCGGCGGCCGCTCCGATACGGACGACGATAGGAGTTCAAGTCGGCTTGAGGTCAAGCGCGGCCCGGGCGGGCGGGGCGGCCTCGGCGGGCCGGGCGGGCCGTGGCGGCTATTCGGCCGCCACGGCGGCCGGGGTCCCGCCGGTGACGGCGAGCAGCTCCCGGTAGGTCATCGGCACGACGGTGTGCGGGTGCCCGGCGGCGGCCCAGAGCACCTCGTACGCCTCGAGCGCCGTGTCGACCACGGTGCGCAGCCGCGCCGGGTGGCCGGTCGGGGCGACGCCGCCGATGGCCTGGCCGGTGGCCTCGCGGACCTGGGCGGCGGTGGCGCGCTCGATCGGGCCGGTGCCCAGCTGCGCGGCCAGGTGGGCGGTGTCGACCCGGTGGGCGCCACTGGTCATCACCAGCAGTGGCGCTCCGTCGCAGACGAACACCAGGCTGTTCGCGATGGCGCCGACCTCGCAGCCGAGCGCGGCGGCGGCCTCGGCGGCGGTGCGGGCGGAGTCGGGCAGGACGCGGATCTCGCCGGGGACACCGGCCGCCGCCAGCGCTTCGGCGACGGCCTGACTGCGGATGGGGAGAGAAGAGGTCATCGGCCCATCATGCCGTCCGGGCCGACGGCGGCCCGCACCGAGCGGCGCGCCCGCGGATGCCCGTCGACGCCCGCAGATGCCCGTCACGCCCGCGGATGCCCGTCGACGCCCGCGGACGTACCGGCTCCGCCCGCGGAGCGTCTTCCGTCGGTGCGTCACACACTTTTCACACCACGGCCATCCACCGGCCGCGCGTCTGGTCGACACTGTGTCGAGCAAGTCCGGAAGCGCCTGCTCCGCATACGTACGGTCAACGACCGGGTGACATTGTGTCCACCGCGTGCGCAAGCACGGCTCAGGCGGCGAACGGGTTTTCACTCCAATCACACGGTACGACTAGTATCGCTTCGTCAAAAATCCCGTGCCCGGACGGCCCGCCCCTCACCGGCCGGCCGCCAGCCCCAAGGAGTCAGCTCTGCGCGCGCGTGCGAATCGGCGGCCCCCGACGCCGAAGGGCCCCCGCAGGCGTCCACGCCTGTCCCTGCGGACGGCGCTGCTCGTCCTGGCCGTCGTCCCCAGCATCGCCCTCGCCGTCCTCTGGGCGGTCACCAGCGGCGAGACCGTCTTCGACTTCCAACGGCAGGCCGCCCAGGGCCTGCTGGCCCAGAAGGCCGGACAGCCGTCCAACATCGTCTACTACAACCTCCAGGAGGAGCGCCGGCTCAGCGCCGAGGCGCTCGCCCGGCCCGGCGCCAACGCCGACCAGCTCCGCCGCCAGCGCCAGCTGACCGACGAGGCGGTGCGCCAGTTCCAGACCCTCTCCGGCGAGACCGCCGACAGCGCGCCCGAGGAGGTGCGCACCGCCGTCACCGAGGCCCGGCAGGCGATGGGCAGGCTGGCCGAGCAGCGCGCCAACGTGGACCGCGGCTCCGTCGACCAGCAGACGGTCTACACCTACTACACCGACCTGATCGCGGTGGACCTGCGGCTGTTCACCGCACTCAGCCACGTGGACACCGGTGAGGTCACCTGGATCTCCAAGACCCTGGTCAACGCCTTCTGGGCCAAGGAGATGATCGCCCGCGAGGACGCCCTCCTCGCCCGCGGCTGGCCCACCGGCCGGCTGAGCACCGCCGACCTCCAGGCCGTCCAGCAGACCATCGGCGCGCAGGACCACCTGCTCACCGTCCAGGTCCTCCCGTACATCCCGGAGGGCGAGTCGGCCGCCTGGCGCGAGCTGATGAACAGCCCGGCCTGGCAGGCCAAGGCCGCCGTCGAACAGCAGCTCACCAAGCCCACCGCCGCCGAGGCCAACGGCACCGTCAGGCTGCCCGCCGCCCAGGAGCAGTGGCGACAGGCCCTCGACCAGCTCAACCCGCCGCTGGTCAAGGCCCTGGAGACCCGCACCAGCGGCATCGTGGACGTCGGCAAGGGCACCATCATGGACCTGCTCGTCCGCGTGGTGCTGACTACCGTCATCGGCCTGATCACGGTCGTCGCGGTCGTCATCGCCTCCTGGCGCCTGAGCCGCTCGCTGCGCCGCCGCATCAAGGACCTGCACACCCAGGCCGAGGAGATGCGGCGCACCCTGCCCGAGGTGGTCGACCGGCTCGGCCGCGGCGAGCAGGTGGACGTCGAGGCCGAGAGCCGCACCATCACGGCCGGCTCGCACGGCGACGGCACCGACGAGCTGGCCCGCCTCGGCCAGGCGCTCGACCTGGCCCGCTCCGCCGCCCTGGAGGCCGCCGTCGGCCAGGCCGAGCAGCACCGCGGCTTCGAGCGGCTGCTCCAGCGCATCGCCCGCCGCACCCAGCTGCTGATCGGCCGCCAGCTGCGCAAACTGGACGAGCTGGAGCGCCGGCACGACGATCCGGAGGTCCTGGAGGGCCTCTTCGACCTCGACCACCTCACCGCCCGCCTGCGCCGCTACGAGGAGAACCTCGTCATCATGGCCGGCGGCCAGCCCCAGCGGCGCTGGCGCAAGCCCGTCCCGCTGCTGGACGTGCTGCGCGCCGCGCAGGGCGAGGTGCAGGACTACCGCCGGATCTCGATCGACATCGAGGGCCACCCGTGGCTCTCCGAGCGGGCCGTCGGCCCGGTGGCGCACGTGCTCGCCGAGCTGATGGAGAACGCCACCACCTTCTCCAAGCCGCCCACGCCGGTCGAGGTGCGCGCCGCCATGGTCGGCCGCGGGCTCGCGATCGAGATCGAGGACCGGGGCCTCGGCATGGACCCGGAGCAGTACGACGCCGCCAACGAGCTGATGAGCCGCCCGCCACGCACCGACGTGCTGGCCCGGGCCGACGACATCCGCCTCGGCTTCCACGTGGTCTCCCGGCTGGCCTCCCTGCACGGGCTGAGGATCGAGTTCCGCCCGTCGGCCTTCGGCGGCACCCGGGTGGTCGTGCTCGTCCCGGACCAGCTGGTCATCGAGGGCGACACCGGACTGCCGGACGGCGCCGGCGGCACGGCCACCGAGCCGATCCCCCTGGTGCGCCGCTCGCGCCGGGCGGTGCGCTCGGCCTCCGACGAGACGCCCGCCCCGGCGCCGGCCGGTCCGCCGGTCGCTCCGGTGGACTCCTTCGCGCAGGGTGACTTCGCGCCGCAGGCCGCTCCGGTGCCGCTGTCGGCGCCGGAGCCGCTTCCGGCGCCGACTCCGCCGCAGGCCCCGGTTCCGGAACCGGTGGCCCTGCCGGTGCGGGTGCCGCTGCGGCTGCCCCGGGCGGACGCCGGGGCGGGCGACGGGCCGGCCGACGGGCCGGAGACGACGCTCCAGGACGTCCCGGTGCCACCGGCGCCGTTCCCGGCGGAGCAGCCGTTCGCCGCCGAGCAGCCCTACCCGGGCGGGCAGCCGTACGCCGCTGAGCAGCCGTACCCGGCGGAGCAGCCGTTCACCGCCGAGCAGCCCTACCCGGGCGAGCAGGCGTACGGCTCCGAACCGCCGTACGCCGGTGAACCGCCGTACGCCGCGGAGCCGTCGTACGGGTCAGGACCGTCCTACGGCTCGGAACACCCCGTCCAACCGGAGCAGCCCATCGAGCACAGCTCGCCGGCCGACCCGGCGCCCGCCCCGGACGCCCCGGCCTACCCGGACATCGCCTACGCCCGGGTCACCGAGGCCGAGGCGCCGTACGCCGACGAGCAGTACCGCCCGGCCGACCACTACCGGCTGGCCGAGCGGCGCCAGCCCCGGGAGTACCGGACCTCGGTGCCGTTCAGCCCGGCCGAGGGCGGCCAGCCCCCGCTGCCGCAGCGCGTCCGGCAGGCCAGTCTGGCGGCCGAGCTGCGGGTGCCCCCGCCCGCCCAGCCGCAGTGGGTCGGGCGGCCCGCCGAGGACGCCACGCCCGCGGGCCCGTTCCAGCGCGCCGAGCGCCCGGTGCGGCGCTCGGGTGCGGCGATCGGCGCCTTCCAGCGCCAGTCCCGCGCCGCCCGGGCCCAGGACAGCGGCGAGCACCCGCTGCCCGCCACCTCGCCGGTCACCTCCCCCGCCCCCGCCGACCCCCCGGCTCCCGCACCCGCCCCGTCCCCCTGGGCCCTGCCGGCCGCGGAGTCCCGAACCACACGAACGGATGACCAGTCATGAACCGCACGATCGCCACCCACCAGGACCTGGACTGGCTGCTGGACGGACTCGTCGACTCGGTGCCCGGGACCAGGAACGCCGTCCTGCTCTCCGACGACGGTCTCGTGGTCAGCCACTCCCGCACCATCGAGCGGGCCGACGCCGAGCGCCTGGCCGCCGTGGCCACCGGTCAGCAGAGCCTGGCCCGCGGGGTCGGGGCGCTGTTCGACGGCGGTCCGGTGCACCAGGTGATCGTCGAGCTCGCCGAGTGCTGGCTGTTCGTCATCGCCGCCGCCCAGGGCACCCACCTGGCCGTGGTCGCCTCCCAGGAGGTGGACGCCGAGGTGATGTCGGTCGCGATGCACACCCTGGTGCAGCAGGTCGGCCAGAAGCTCACCACGCCGGTCCGCGACGACGCCGCCGGTGCCCCCGGCGCCGCTCCGGCGTCCTTCGACGCCTTCGCCGCCCGGAACCGGGGCTGACCGGGGTGGAACCGTACGGGAACGACGCCTGGGGGGACGGCCTCGACGACGGCCGGCAGGCCGACCCGGGGGCCGGCCCGCAGCCGGCCGCGCGGTTCGGTCGGGACGACGGCGGGCGGCGCGCCGCGGTACCGCACTGGAGCGAGCTGGAGGAGGACGACGCGGAGGACGGGACGGGCAGCATGGTGCGCCCGTACACGATCACCCGTGGCCGGACCGCGCCCGAGCGCGACGACCTCACCCTCATCACCGTGCTCACCACGGTCGAGGAGGAGGCCGACGCGGCCCTGGCGCGGGGCAGCCGCGCCGGTGCGCGCGGCCTCCAGCCCGAACACCGGCTGATCCTCGAACGCTGCCGGCGCCCGATCGCCGTCGCCGAGGTGTCGGCGGGCCTGGACCTCCCGGTCTCGGTCACCAAGATCCTGCTGGGCGACCTGGTCGCCCAGGGCCTGCTGAAGGCCCGGGCACCGCTCTCGGTGGCCCGGGCCGCCGGGGGCGTGGACCTCGGCCTGCTCACGGCCGTACGCGAAGGACTCCGGAGACTCTGAACATGGCAACGCCCCACTCCGCCACCGACCACCCCGCCGCCGCCCCGGCCGCCGTCAAGATCCTGATCGCCGGCGGCTTCGGCGTGGGCAAGACCACCCTGGTCGGCTCGGTCAGCGAGGTCACCCCGCTGCGCACCGAGGAGTACCTGACCCGGGCCAGCGTCGGCGTCGACGACCTGTCCGGCGTCGACCAGAAGACCACCACCACCGTCGCCCTCGACTTCGGCCGGATCACCGTCAGCCCCGAGCTGGTCGTCTACCTGTTCGGCACGCCCGGCCAGGAGCGCTTCTGGTTCATGTGGAACGACCTGGTCAACGGCGCCCTCGGCGGGATCGTCATCGCCGACACCCGCCGCCTGGAGACCAGCTTCGCCTCCATCGACTTCTTCGAGAGCCGGGGCATCCCGTTCGTGGTCGCGATCAACTGCTTCCACAACACCAACACCCGCACCTCCGACGAGATCCGGGCCGCGCTCGACCTCGACCCGCAGGTGCCGATGCTGCTCGGCGACGTGCGCGAGCGCGCCTTCGGGCGGGACCTCCTGCTCGCCCTGGTCGACCACCTGATGGACCTCGCCGCGGCCCCCGCCGGCTGAACCGGCTCCGGCCGGACCCCGCCGCCCCCTCGCACCACCCCGTCGCACCACCCCTTCGCACTCCCCGAACCGCCTGTGAACCCCCCTTCGGAGCACCCCTCATGAGCAGATCCCTGCGCGTCCTCGTCAACGGCGGCGGCATCGGCGGCCTGACCCTCGCCACCGCCCTCGCCAAGCGCGGCCACCAGGTCGACGTCGCCGAGCTGCGCGAGCAGTTGGAGGCCCTCGGCGTCGGCATCATCCAGCCGTCCAACGCCCTGCACGTGATGCGCGAGATCGGCGTCCTGGAGGACTGCCTCGCCGTCGGCTTCGAGTGGGAGGTGCTGACCATCTGCGACCCGGCCGGCGCCACCCTCGCGCGGATCCCGCAGCCCCGGATGGGCGACGCCCCCGCCAACAACGGCATCCCGCGCCCCGCGCTGGCCCGCGTGCTCGCCGACGCGGCCGCCGCGGCGGGCGTCACGGTCCGCTTCGGCACCACCATCGGCACCCTGTGCGAGGACGCCCACGGCGTCGAGGTCGCCCTCACCGACGGCCACGTCGGCCGCTACGACCTGGTCGTCGGCTTCGACGGCATCGGCTCGCCGCTGCGCCGCCACCTGTACGGCGACAGGTACCTCCCCGAGTACACCGGCTTCGCCAACTGGCGTGTCACGCTGCCGCGTTCGCCCGAGGTGCAGGGCGTGGTGATGTCCTCCGGCAACCTCCGGGCCAAGGCCCTGCTCACCCCGATCAGCGCCGAGCGGATGTACCTGGGCGCGGTCTTCGCCGAGGCCGAGGACTTCCGCCCGGATCCGCAGCGCGCCCACGAGCAGCTGCGCGAGCGGCTGGCCGGCTTCGGCGGCCCGGTCGCCGAGGCGCTGGCGGGGGTCACCGACCCGGCCGCGGTGGTCTACTCGCGGATCTCCCAGGTCACCGTCGAGGAGCCCTGGCACGTCGGCCGGATCGTCCTGGCCGGCGACGCCGCCCACGCCTCCACCCCGCACCTGGCCCAGGGCGCCGCGATGGCCGTCGAGGACGCCCTCGTGCTCGCCCAGAGCCTGGACGCGGCCGACGGCGTCCCGGCCGCCCTCGCCGCCTGGGAGGAGCGCCGCCGCCCGCGGGCGATGTGGGTCCAGGCCCTGTCCCGGGCGATCCTCAAGCAGGAGACGGGCGCGCCGACCACGCCGGAGGAGGACGAGCTGCTGAAGGTCGGCATCCCCGGCGCGGCGCACGTCCTCGTGCAGCCGTACTGACGTCCTCGCCGTCCTCGCCGTCCCGACGTCCCGACGGCTCCGGAGGCCGGCGGACCCGGCGGAGCGCCGAAGCGCTCCGTCGGGTCACCAGATGCCGGCCAGCTGCAGCACCCGGTAGCCGAGCCAGCCCGGCAGCACCAGCAGGACGGCCAGCCACATGCCCACCAGGTCGGCCTTCCGCGTGGCCAGCTGGGCCCGGTAGGCCATCGTGCGCCGTCGCCGTCCGGTGGCCGCCAGCGCGGTACGGATGGTGTGGGCCACGTGCACCGTGGGCGTCTCCACGGTCCTGACGCCCGAGCGCGCCATCCAGACCCGCAGCCCCCTGCGCTCCTGCACGGGTAGGGCCCTGGGCATCCAGTGCCGGTCGAAGACGACGACGGCACCGACCCAGTACTTCCCCGTCGCCACCTCCTCCGGCAGCAGCGGAGTGGGCAGGTCCTCGTTGAAGCGGGCGGCCAGCTCGGAGCGGCCGGCCGGGACCAGCAGGATCAGCTTCTCCGGGGGCTGGGTGGCCCGCGCCCGCTCGATCTCCCACCGCAGCCCCTCCCCGTGCCCGAGCCGCAGGACGATGAGCTGGGAGAGGTCCATCAGTCGGCCGACGGTGCCCTGCCAGTCGTCGAGCGGCAGGTAGAACCGGGCCGCGCCCAGCAGCGGCAGCGGCTCGCCCGGCCGCCCCACCGCGATCACGGGGCCCACGACGGCCAGTGCGGCGGCCAGTTGCTCCTCCCGGGTGTGGAGGGTGAGGTCCGCCCAGTCGTCCACCCGCGCGGCGGTCTCGTCGTCGTCGAAGCTGCGCAGGTAGAGCACGGGGTCGCGACCGTCCCGCAACAGGGCCTGGGCCGCCCCGCGGACGGCGAGCGGACGGGTGCGGCGCAGGACCAGGAAGCCGGCCCCCGCGGCCGCCACACCCCCCACCAGCACCGCGACCGACGCTTCCAGGGTCATGCGGTCGCCCCGCTCCGAGACCGCGACGGCCAGGATCCCGCCTCCGAACAGCACGTACCCGGCGGTGTTCGCCACCCGGACGGTCCTCCGCCACCGCGGCTGCCGCGCCTCGTACTGGTTGACGAGTCCGACGAGTTCCACCACCCCGGCGCGGCGGAGGCGCCGCAGCCACAGGGCGGGCCCGAGCAGCACCAGGGCGACCGCCCCGAGCAGCACGGCGCCCACCCTGCTCACCCCCACGTCCTGCCCCATGCCGACGTTGACCAGCAGGTGCAGTGCCGCATAGGCCGAAGCGATCGCACCCACCGAGATCCACCGGGCGAACATCCGTAGCCGGGACGACACTTCAGCCCACCCCCCTGAACCGCTTGAGCAGGACGCTTCAAACCGATACCGCATCCGACTGATCGTCATGCGTATTCGACCGATAACGGTTTGGAGGCGAACACCCGGGCGGAGGCGCCCTTGTGCCCGCACGGCCTCGCGGTACAGGCTGGCGGCCGTCCCGACCGGTCGACGCCCTGGGGGTACGGTGCCGTCCCTGTTCCGCATGCTCGACCTGCACGAGGCCGTGGAGCGCGAACGGCGGAACCCGGGCGGCCGGCTCTTCGTCTCCGACTACAACGGCGGGCACCCGTACGTCGCCGACTACCTGGGCCCGCTCGCCGACACCCCGCCGTACCTGCTCGGCGACGTCACCCGGTACTCGGCGATCGACGAGGACAACGCGCTGCGGGCCAAGATCGCCCGGCTGCACGGCGAGTACGACGACGTGGAGCACGGGCCCGGCCGGGTGATCCCGGCGGGCGGCTCCAGCAGCCTGCTCGGCACCTTCTGCACCTGGCTGCACCTGAGCGGCGTACGGCGCGTCCACTACCTGCCGCCCGTCTACTACAAGTTCGCCTACCTCTTCCGGAGGTTCGGCATCGAGCCGGTCCGGGTGAGCGAGCTGCACGCCCAGCAGCCGGGCTTCGCACCGGAGCTGCCCGACGAGCGGACGGTCCTGCTGCTCACCGACCCGCTCTGGTACGCCGGTCGGCCCGTCCCGGCCGAGGTGCTCAAGCGGATCGGCGAGTGGCAACGGGCCACCGGGTCACTGGTGTTCGTGGACGGCACCTTCCAGTACCTGCGCTGGGACGGCGGCCGGCGCGAGGAGAGCGCCGCGCTGCCGGCCGACCTCACGCTGCGGCTGGTGTGCCCCACCAAGTACTTGTCCATCCACGGCTACCGCTGCGCCCACCTGCTGGTCCCCGAGCACCTGCGGGAGCCGCTCGCCGACCTGCACCTCAACCTGCACGGGGACGTCACGGTCGCCGACCGCCTGTTCGCCCACCGCGCCGCCGACCTGATGCTCGGCGAGGAGGGCAACCGGCGGCTGGTCGAGCACATCCGGGCCAACCACCGGCGGATCCTCCGCAGCGGCGCGCTGCGGGAGTGCGCGCCGGTGGACACCAGCTACTTCCTGTTCGCCCGGACCGCCGCCCCGGCCGACCGGCTGCTCGCGCTCGACGAGCGCTACTTCGAACTGACCGGCCACGAGGGGTTCGTACGGATCAACCTGCTGAACGAGGCGGCACTGGACGGGTTGACGGCGCTCGCGCGGTGATCTCGTCGCGCCGGTCCCACACCGCCTTGGAGATCCGGGCGAGCAGCCGGGCCGCCGGGTCGGTGCGGTCCGTGCCGTCGGCGAGCGGGCCGGTGTAGCAGACGGCGATCAGGTAGGGCGGGCAGTCGGCCGACTGGACGAGTCCGACGCTCAGCCGGACGCCGGGGAACCAGCCGTTCTTGAAGGCGATCCGGGTGTTGGCCGGGAGGCCTGCGGCCAGGTCGACCCGGAAGTCGTTCTGTTCGAGGAGCGCGAGGAGTTCGGGCTCGCCGGCGAGCGAGCGCAGCAGGCGGACCAGGTCGTGGGCGCTCACCCGGTTGTGCACGCCCCGGGCGCGCGCCGCGTAGTCCTCGATCCCGCGCGGGGTGGCGCTGCGGGTGGCCCCGGCGCGCCGCCAGACGTCGGCGACCGCCTGCTGGGTGGTGCGGGCCAGGCAGAGGTTGGTGGCCAGGTTGGAGGAGTGGGTGATCATCCGCTCGGCGAGGAGGCGGAGCGGGACGTGGGTGCCCAGGAGCTCCCAGGGCAGGGGGTCGCTGTCCCAGTCCGGGTCGTTGCCGAACTCGCCGCCCACGACGGACTCGAAGCGGTTCACCACGGGGACCTCGGCATCGAGGTTGACGCCGCTGCGGCAGAGCGCGGCCAGCACCGCGACCTTCATCGTGCTCGCGGCATCGTGGAGTTCGTCCGGGTTGTGGACGAACACCGGCTTCGAGTCGCCCGTCCAGGGGGCCACCACCACAGAGAGCATGGGGGAAGCGTAGGGGAGGTCGGGGCCGGACCCCGGCTGTTGCGGCGGACGACACGAACGCCCCGAACCGGCGGGGGCGGCGCGGCCGGTCAGCCGCCGGGCGGCAGGGCCGCGGGCTTGCGCAGCAGCCACTGGCCGGCCGTCCGCCGCGACTGCCGTACGACGACGCGGCCGTGGACCTTCTTGCCGACCAGCTCCACCCGCAGCGTGACCGGCGTCCCGGCGTCCGGGCCCCGGCGGTTCCTGACCTTGCTGAAGGCCAGCATCAGGCCGTCGGTGTCGACCACGATGCCCGGCCTGGTGATCAGTGTCAGGGTCTTGCCCTGCATGTCCAGGTCGATCAGCAGGGTGTCCCGGGTGATCACGGCCTGGGTGAAGTCGAGGGTCACCTCGCACCACTGCACGGAGAGTTCCAGCCTGCGCGGCACCACCCAGCGCCCCTCCCGCCTGACCGGGCTGAACCCCTGCTGGATCCGGACGACGTCCTTGGGCTCCGCCACCACCCCGCCTGCGGCGACCGACACGGCCGGCAGGTCGGCGGTGAGGTCGGCCAGCTCGCCGACCGTCCGCGCCGACAGGGCGGCCTCCACGCGCTGGTCCAGTTCGTCCGAGGTCAGCCGGCCGTCGCCCGCCGCGACCCCCAGCAGCTCGACCACCCGGTCCCGGTCCTCGTGGGAGGCCCGCATCGCGGGCTGCGCGTCACGGCCGGCCGGCTTCCCGGCGGGCGAGATCTCTCCCGGCATTCTTCCCGTCCTGAACTCGACGAAGGTGTGCGCGCCGTACGGTCGGCGGCACGGACCGGAACTCACGATATATCGCGATAGGGGTTCCCGCCAGACCCGTTCAGGAGGGCGTGCCCGCCGCGGCGCGCGGACCCACCGGCACGGGGATGCCGCCGGCGGCGCGACGAAGCGCGGAGCGGGAAGTCGGCGGGGCCGACTTCCCGCTCCGCGGGCCTCCTCCGGGATCAGTTGACGAAGTAGCTGAACCCGACGGTCGCCGCGGACATCCCGGCCGCGATCTGCCGGGTCAGCGCTCCCTGACAGTTCGCCGCGGCGTACACGTCGACCGTCGCGTCCGTGAGGTTCTGGACGAGGACCGGCGACAACGTCGGGTAGCACCCCCGTGCCGGGTTCTGCTTCGCGACACCGTTCACCACCAGGGTCCCCGTCGCTGCCTGGGCGGGCACGGCGGACGCGAGCACTCCGGCGGCGACCAGCATCCCGACCACGGCGATTCGACGACGCATGGCTGTTCTCCTTTCCGAGGGCGCACAACGGGTGACGGCGCCCTTCGGGGCCATGGATTCCCCCAACGTCCTGTCCATGCCAGAACACCCGCCGCAATCCCCCGAACCGACGCAGCGGCCGGCCCGAGCCGCACCCGTCGGCCGCACCCGCACCGCGGCCCCGCTCCGTCCCGAGGGGCGCGCCCTACCGCCGCAGGTGCCGGCTCACGTCGCCGACCAGGGTGATCCGCACCCGCCGCTCCACGAACCGCCACCGCCCGTCCTTCCCGCGCGCGAAGCGGTCGTGGTACCGGCCGGCGGCGACGGCCTGCAGCGGCAGCCCGGGCAGCGCCTGCAGCACGGTGACGTACGAACGGGCGGTCGCCGTCCCCGCCGGCTCGTCGACCTCGACCGCCACGTTGCTGGTGACGTGCTGGGTCCGCGGAGTGCCGTCGGCGTACACGACGATCGTGTCCCGGAACATCGCCTCGATCGCCTCGCCCCCGCGCACCGGTCCGCCGCCGCCGACGAAGACGGCGTCGGCGAGCAGGACGCCGAGCCCCGCGAAGTCGCCGTCGTCCACGAGTTCGGCGTAGCGCGCGATCAGGTTCTCGATCGCCCGGTGGCTCGGCACCGGATCGACGGACGCGGACATGTTCCCCCCTGGGGCCGGACGGCGGTCGTACCCCCCGACCCTCCCACGCCCTGCCGGCGGGCGGGAAGAACCGCTGGTGGGCCCGGCCCCCGGCGGCTACCGGCCGGGTGCGGCGGCCAGCCGGGATATCTCGGCGGCGACGGCCTCCGGCTCGGCGGCGACGGTGACGCGGGCGACGCCGTCCAGACCCGGGTGGGTGCCGACCCGCACCGAGTGGTGCGCGTTGCGCAGCAGGTCCAGGTCGTTGATGTCGTTGCCGAAGGCGTTGTACGCCTCGATCCCCAGCGAGGTCAGCGCCTCCCACTTGTTGGTGGTGCCCGGGGCGAAGTCGATGATCGCCTCGTCGAGGTGGTGGTTGACGGTCATCCCGAGCGCACGCCCGGCCTCGGCGAGGCCCGCCAGGTCGGTCGCGTCCACCACCAGGAACTTGACGACGGCGGGGAGTTCGGCGAGCTCCACCCGGCGGGCCAGGGCGCCCTGGTCGACCCGGCCGCGGATCGGGTGGTCGGCCGGCCCGGTGTAGGCGTAGTCCCACGGGCCGTCGGCGAGGTAGCCCGCCCGGAACCGCTCCGCCTCGGCCAGCAGCCGGCCGAGTTCACCGGACTCGAACGCGGCCCGCGCCCGCACCCGGCCGTCCACGGAGACCAGGCTGCCGTTGCCGCCGATCAGTGTCGCGGTGGGGAAGGCCCCGTCGAGGACGGGCAGGAGGTCGCGGACCGGCCGGGCGGAGGCGAAGACCAGCTGGTGGCCGGCCCGCTCGCAGGCGTCGAGGGCCGCGAGGATCCGGGTGTCGATCGTCCGCCCGTCGAAGCAGAGCGTGCCGTCGATGTCGAAGACCGTGGTGCGGGCGCTGGAAGTGATCACCGGTTGATCGTATCCAGCCGGTGCCGTACACGATCCACCGCCCGGCACCGCCCCGCGGAAGGCCCTGGAGGTGGGCGGCCATCGGCTCGGCGCCCCGGCGCGGAGCCCGCGGTGGTCGGCCTCGTCGTAGTCGTCGCGGGAGGCGTCGTACGAGTCGCGGGAGCTACGGCTACCCGGGCCAGGCGGCGTACCCTCCGTCGGCGGCGACCCGGCGCCGCAGGAACCGGCGGAGGGGCCCCGTACCGACGATGGGTCAGCTGTGCTGCGGGGCGGGCTGTGTCGCCGGGCCCGCGAGCAGCGGCCACTCCCGGTGGACGGGCGGCAGCGGCAGCTTGCCCTCGATGACCGGGGTGCCGAAGACCTTCAGGTGGGCGAGCAGCGAGCCGTTCAGATCGACGCCGCCGACCAGCGACCAACTTCCCCGCACCTGCGGCGGATTGCCGGAGGAGTCGGCGACCAGCGAGCCGTCGGCCTGGGCGCGCAGGTAGGGGGCGACGGCGGTCTCCACGCCGACGGTGTCGTACAGGCCGACGCTGATCTCGGCGCCGAGCGCGGACCGTACGCCCGCCTTGCCGTCGAGCCGCAGGTGCACCGGGGTGACCTTGGTCTCGGCACCGGTGACCGGGGTCCAGCCCTTGCCGCCGGTGTAGTCGGCGCGCATCGCCCAGGTGCCGGTGACGTCCTGCTCCGCCTCCAGGTGGACCTGGCCGTCGGCGCTGACCTCCAGGTAGCAGGTGAGACCGAGGTTGACGACCACCGGCAGGCCGGCGACCGTCAGGACCGGGCTGGCCTGCAGCTTGGCGAAGGGCACCCGGATCGGTGCCGCACCGGTGCTGCGGCCGGCGTCGCCGGTGACCTTCCACCGGGCGTGGGCGCCGAGGTCGAAACCGATCGAGGCGGTGCGCGGGCTGCCCGCCGCCGCGCCGTGGTAGGCGAAGTGGACGGCGGGGTGCAGCTGGAGCGAGCCGGACGCGTCGAGGGTGGCGCCGTCCGGCAGCGGGACGGGGGCCTTGACGTCCACCTCCAGGGTGCCGGAGGCGTCGGCCCGGACGCCGTCGCCGCTCAGGCCGGCGGTCGCCTTGAGGTCCTTGACCAGCGGGGTCACCGTGATGCCGCGCGGGTCGACGGGGACGTTGCCGTCGGCCTCGGTGCCGCCGAGGAGTTCAGCCAGAGTGGCCGGACGGGTGGTCAGGGCGAGCGTGTCGCCCGTGCCGGGACGGACGCCGGTGACGGCGACCAGCGCGCCCTGCGGGGCGGCGGCGGTGGGCGGGCTGGCGATCAGCTGCCCGGGCTGAACGACGGCGGCCGCAGCGGTCGGGACGGCGCCCGGCGAGGCGGCGGCCGGCGGAGCGGCGGCCGAGGCGGCGGCAGACGGCGGAGCGGCGGCCGGGGCCGTGCCGGCGGGTGCAGGGGCCCCCGCCGCCGACAGCACCGCCGTGCCGCCCGCCGGGTCGTACGCCGTCAGCTGGAGGTTCCTGGTGGCCGCCGCGACGGCGCCACCGTCCTTGCCGGGACCGCCGATAGCGGCCTGCCGGTCCCCGGCAGGCGCGGCGGTGACGGCCGCCCCGCCCGGGGTCGGACGGCCGGTGGCGGGGGTGCCCGCCTTGGCGCGCGGGGTGCTGCCGGCGGGCGGCGCGGCGGCCGCCGGGCGGCCCCCGGCGACGGTCGGGGCCGGGTCGGCGACGGTGGCGGCGACCGGTGCGGCACCGCCCCGGGAGGAGCCGGGGCTGGTCGGCCCGCACGCGGCGGCCCCGGCGAGGACGAGGGTGAGGACGGCGGGACCGGCGGCCCTGCCTATCGAGCTCCTGAACACGCGGCGTCATGTTACTGACGGGGAATAAGTTTGTCGAAGACCGGCCAAAAACCAGGTCTGTGCGGGTTTACCCGCAGGTCATCCCGGTTGGCCGGAGCCGGATCACCCTGCCCGGCCGAGCCGCGCCGCCGGCAACGGCGCCCCGTCCAGCACGCCGGCCCCGCCCCCGCCCGACAGCTCCGCCAGGTAGCGCGAGCGCGCCATCGGCTCGGCCCCGAGGCTCCGCACGTGCGGCCCGTCCCACTGGGCGTCGAGCAGCCGCCCGCCCGCCGCGCCGAACCGCGCCCCGAGGTCGGCGACGGCGACCCGGGCGGCGTCCGGGCGGCGGTGGAACATCGAGTCCAGGCTCAGCACCGGGCCGACCGCGACCCCGAACACCCCGCCGATCAGCTCCTCCCCGTCCCACACCTCCCCGCTGTGCGCCGCCCCCAGCTCGTGCAGCCGCAGCAGCGCCGCCGCCAACTCCTCGGTGATCCAGGCCGGTTGTCGCCCCCCGGCGCAGGCCGCCAGCACCTGCCCGAAGGCCCGGTCGGCGCTGGTCCACCAGGAGCACCGGTTGCGCAGCCGCCGCGCCAGCCGGCTCCCGAGCCGTACGCCGTCGGGCGCGATCACCGGCCGGGGGTCGGGCGACCACCAGGCCAGCGCGTACGGGTCGGCGTCGCCCGGCAGCAGCGCCACCTCGCCCGCCTCGACGGCGTCCCCGTACACCGCCTCGTTGTAGGCGCTCGCGTACACGTCCGCCGCCGGCAGCGGGAACAGCCCGCGCCGGTACGCCGCCAGCAACTCCCCGGCCGTGAGCCCGCCGAGCGACCCGCCGAAGGCCACCGGACCGTCTCCGGGGCCGAGTCGGACGTCGAGCGAGTCGAAGACGGTCACGGCGCCGCCGCCCGCAGGTACCCCTCCCGCTCCAGGCCCGCCAGGTAGTGGTCGATCAACCCGGCGTCCACCGGCGGCAGTTCGACCCCGCTCCCGGCCAGCGCCGCGTCCGCGTCGGCCCGCTCGAACAGCGGGAACGTCGGCCGGAAGTACATCTCGCTGATCGACAGCTCCGACCCCGGCGCGCGGTCCACGAACAGCGGGACGAACGGCGCGATCGGGTGCGTCGGGTTCCCGGCGGCGAACCGGACCAGCCGCTGCACCCACTCCCCGTACGGGAGTCGGGCGATCCGGTGGCCGCGCGCCCGCAGCCGCTCGGCGAGGTCGGCGAGGACGCCCGGCCGAGGGGAGGTGAGGTGGTAGACCTCGCCGGCGGCGGGCGCGTGGGCGGCGATGTGGGCGATTGCGCGGGCGAAGCGGTCGGCGGGGACGAAGTCGAGCAGCAGCCGCACGTCGGGGCAGGTACCGCTGTCGGCCAGGTAGGCGATCAGCGCGCACAGTTCGGTACCGGTGTTCATCACCCCGTCCGCGAGGTCCCCGGTGACGTCGTTGGTGCGCAGCACGGTGACCGGCAGCCCGGCGGCGGCCGCGTTGTGCAGCAGCTGTTCGGCGACCCACTTGCTCTCGACGTAGCCGACGCCGAGCCGTTCCGGGTGGGCGAGCGGGGTCCGCTCGGTGACCTTGGCGACGCCCGCCGCACCGAAGCCGGCCAGCACGGCGAGGGTGGAGAGGTAGTGCACGGGGATGCCCCGGCTGTGCCCGGCGAGGCGGACGACCTCCCGGGTGCCGCCGACGTTGGCCTGCCGCAACTGGTGGTACGGGTAGAGGAAGTTGACCTGCCCGCCGAGGTGGTGGATCGCGTCCAGGTGCTCGGCCAGCCAGTCGAACCTGTCGTCCGTCAGCCCGAGCCGGGGCCGGGTGAGGTCGCCGACCAGCGGGACCACCCGCGGGTCGGCGAGGTCGTGCCGCAGGAAGCGCTGCTGCGCCGCCCGCAGCCGTTCCAGCGCGTGCTCCCCGTCGGGCGCGCGGACCAGGCAGTGCACGCGTGCCCGGGTGGTGGCGAGCAGCGCGTGCAGCAGGTGGGCGCCGCAGAAGCCGGTGGCGCCGGTGAGCAGGATCTCGGCGGGGTCGGCCCGGGAGGGGGCGGGGCTCCAGGACTGCCGGAGGTCCTCGGTGAGCCGGGCCTCCGTGAACCAGTCGACGCCGGTCTCCCGCACCACGGGGGCCGGGGTGCGCGCGGCCCGCAGCGCCCCGGCGAAGGCGCGCAGGACGGGATCGCGCAGCAGTGCCCGGGTGAGCGCCCGCACCTGTCCGACGTCGACGCCGAACATGATCCGTGCCCGCGCCAGCATCTCCATCGCCAGCAGTGAGGTGCCGCCGAGCGCGAAGAAGTCGCCGTCCGCGCCGACGTGTTCGACGCCGAGCAGCTCCGCCCAGAGCTGTCCGACGGCCGCCTCCACCGCCGCCGCTCCGGCCGGACCGGGCGGGGGGGCCGGCTCCGGGGTCGGCTCCGCCGGGCGCTCCGGCGGTCCCGCCGCCGGTCCGGGCGCTGGGCGCACCGGCGCCTGCGGCAGCCGCCGCCGGTCGATCTTCCCCGCCGCCGTGAGCGGCATCGCCTCCAGCGGCACGAACTCGGCCGGCACCAGGTACTCCGGCAGCCGCTCGGCGAGGAACGCCCGGAGCGTCCCGGCCCCGCCCGCCGCCCCGGCGGCGGGCGTGTAGTACGCGGTGAGCGTGCGGCTGCCGTCCGCCGCCTCGCCGTCGGCCGCGACCCGGGCCTGCCGGACGTCGGGGTGGGCGGCCAGGACGGCTTCGATCTCGGCCGGGTCCACCCGGTGCCCGCGCACCTTCACCTGGTCGTCGAAGCGTCCGAGGATCTCCAGCCGCCCGTCCGTGCGCCATCGCCCGGCGTCGCCGGTGCGGTACATCCGCTCGCCGGGCAGCGGCGCGTACGGGTCGGGCAGGAAGGACTCGGCGGTGAGCCCGACCTGCCGCCAGTAGCCCCGGGCCAGACCGGGCCCGCCGAGGTGGATCTGCCCCTTCTCCCCGGGCCGGACGGGGCGCAGCCGGGCGTCCAGCACGTGCACCCGTACCCCGGGCAGCGGCCGTCCGATCGGTACGGGTGCGGCGGCGGTGCCCTCCGCCCCGCCGAGCAGGTCGGCCGTGACCTCGCAGAGCGTCGAGGTGACGGCCGCCTCGGTGACGCCGTACGCGTTGAGCAGCCGGGTGCCCGGCAGCCGCTCCAGGCAGCGCCGGCAGTCGTCGGCGTGCACGGCGTCCCCGCCGACCACCACCAGCCGCAGCCCCCCGGGGCCGGGCCCGCCGGGCGGGAGCAGGTCGAGCAGGTGGTGCCAGTAGGCGGGGGTGAAGTCGGCCACGGCCAGGCCCAGCCCGGGCAGCCGGCCGGCCAGCTCGGTGGGCGCCCAGGTGCCGCCCGCGCTCCCGCCGCCGCCCAGCACCACCGTGGCACCGGCGAGCAGCGCGCCGAACACCTGCTCCAGCGCGGTGTCGGAGCCCAGCGCGGCCAGTTGCAGGACGCGTTCGCCGGGGCGCAGCCGGTAGGCGTGGACGATCCGGTCGAGAGTGAACAGCAGCGCACGGTGGGTGACCGGGACGCCCTTGGGGCGGCCGGTGGTGCCGGAGGTGTAGATCAGATAGGCGAGGTCGTCGGGGACGGCGCCGCCCCCGTCGGAGAGCCTCCCGGCCTCCGGGGGCTCCCCGGCGGACGGGACCTCGCCGGGAGGCGGGACCTCCCCGGCCGCGCCGCCCTCCGGCCCGAGCACGGGCACCCGGGGCGTCCCCGGGAACCCGTCACCGTCCGCCACCACCACCCGCGCCCCGCAGTCCTCGATCAGCCGGGCCAGTCGCCGCCGGGGGTGCGCCGGGTCCAGCGGCAGGAAGGCCCCGCCGGCCTTGAGCACGGCCAGCCAGGCGGTCACCAGGCCCGTCCCGCGCTCCAGGCAGACCGGCACCACCTGCTCCGGGCCGGTCCCGCGGGCCCGCAGCGCGGCGGCCAACCGGTCGCTGCGCAGGTCGAGTTCGCGGTAGCTCAGCGTGGCGTCGTCGGCGACGACGGCGGCCGCCTCCGGGTCGTGCGCCGCCCGCGCGCGGAACAGTCCGTGCACCGTGTCGGCGAATCCGGCCACCGCCCGCCGTACCGGGGTCCCGTCGGGGAAACCCAGTTCGGCCGGGCGCCACTCACGTTCCACCCAGTCCCGGCAGTCGGCCCGCCCGGCCGGCCCGTGGACCTGCCACCAGCCCGCCGGGACGGTCAAGTCCCCCGGCCAGATCGCGTACTGACCGTCGTCGTTGCGGACCACGGCGTGACGGCCGGAGTTCACATCCGTTCGTACGCCCCGTGCGCTGTCTACTGCGTCGTCCACCGGCTTGACCTCGTGCTGTGGCGGCAGAATGCTTGGGAGTGCGACATTTCCGACTATACGCACTCATGCCCCGTCGAGGACGTCCGGTCGCACCCCCACCGGACGCCTCGCTGCTGCGCGAAAGCGCTCATCCGTCCCACCGGGCACAAGCCCCGCAGGCCTGGCCCGCCCAGCCCTCGCCCGAACTCCCCCGCCCGACCGGCGGGGTGATGTCGCGGAGGAGGTAGCCTCGTTGACTCGCCGGCGACAACACCTGATGGTCTGTTACCTGCTCTGGATGGTGCTGTTCACCGGCATCTACTACGTGAACCCGGGCCAGCGGATCATCTGGTGGACGGGCATCGGCCTCGGCGGCGTCGCCGCCATCGTGGTCGGCGTCCGCCTCAACCGTCCCGCGCACGCGCGCTTCTGGTACGTGCTGGCGCTCGCCAACCTCAGCTTCACCGTGGGTGAGGTGGTGCAGGCCGTCCAGCTGGACATCCTGCACCTGCCCAACCCGTTCCCGTCCGTCGCGGACGGCTTCTACCTCGCCGAGTACGTGCTGTACGCGATCGGCGTGCTGGGCTTCATCCGCTGGCGCACGGCCCGTCAGGACCTCGCCGGACTGCTCGACGCGCTCATCCCCACCATCGGGCTGGCCCTGCTCGCGTGGATCTACCTGATCCTCCCGTACGCCCGGAACCCGGACCTCACCTGGTTCCAGCGGGCCGTCTCGATCGCCTACCCGCTCGGCGACGTGGTGGTGCTCGCCCTGCTGATGCGCCTGCTGACCGCACGCGGCGGCAACTCCCGCTCGCTGCAGCTGCTCGCCGTCGGCTCGCTCGGCATCCTGGTCTCCGACGTGCTGTACGGGCTGATCCAGCTGCACGGCACCTGGCACATCGGCACGCCCGTCGAACTCGGCTGGGCCGCCTTCTACACCGCCTGGGGCGCGGCCGCGCTGCACCCGTCGATGGTCGAGCTGACCCGGCCGGTGCCCACCCAGCACCCGGACCTGAGCCCCGCCCGGCTGGCGCTGCTCACCCTCGCCTCGCTGATCGCCCCGACGATGCTGATCATCGAGTCGCTGGCCGGCAACACCAGCAACGCGGGCGTGATCGGCGCCTTCTCCGCGTTGCTCTACCTGCTGGTGCTGGCCCGGCTGGCGGTGGTGGTCTCCGCCCGCAGACAGGCCGTCGCCCGCGAGCGGGCGCTGCGCGAGGCGGGCGCCCGGCTGACCGGGGCCGTCACGGTGGAGGAGGTCGCGGACGCCGTCCAGTCCGCCGCCTCCACCCTGATGCCGGCCGAGGCCGGGCACGTCGCCCTGCTCGCGGTGACCGAGGACGGCGTGCTGCACGTCCGGCACGCCGGGAGCGGCTCCGCCCGGCCCCGGCCGGGGGACGCCGCGTCGTCCGACCAGGTGATCGAACTGGCCGCCGCCCGGGAGACCCTGCTGCTGCCCGTGGCCTCGCTGGGCCTGGAGGCCGTCGGGCCACCCGACGGCACCGCGAAGGCCGGGGGCGCGAAGAACGGGGGCGCGAAGGCCGGGGGCGCGAAGGCCGGGAGCGCGAAGAACGGTGCCGCGCGGCCCAACGGCGAGCGGCGCGGCCGCCTCGGCGGCATGCCGTACGCCCTGGTCTGCCCGCTCACCCTCGCCGAGCGCCCCTCCGGCGACCCGCTGATCGGCGCGCTCATCGTCACCGGCACCGAGCAGGAGCTGACCAGCCTCTGGAGCTCGCTGGAGATCCTCGCCGCGCAGGCCGCCCTCGCCGTCGAGCGGGTGGTGCTGAGCCGGGAGGTCACCCGCCGCAACAGCGAGCTGTACTTCCGCACCCTGGTGCAGAACGCCAGCGACGTCATCCTGATCCTCGACGCGGACGACGGCGTGCGCTACGCCTCCCCGTCCGCCGAGACGGTGCTCGGCCGCCCGGACCTGGCCGGCACCCTGCTGACCGACCTGGTCCCGCCCGAGGACAGCCGGGAGGTCGGCAAGGCGCTGGCCCGGATGCGGGAGGCCTCCGACCAGCCCCGGGGCGAGCAGCCGCGCGAGCACTGGCGGCTGCTGCGCCAGGACCGCACCCCGATCGAGGCCGAGGTCCGCTTCAACGACCTGCGCGCGGACCCGACCGTCGGCGCCCTGGTGCTCACCCTGCGCGACGTGACCGAGCAGCGGCGGATGGAGCGGGAGCTGACCCACCGGGCCTTCCACGACTCGCTGACCGGCCTGGCCAACCGGGTGCTGTTCCAGGACCGGGTCGGCCACGCGCTGTCCCGGGGCGAGCGCAGCGGGGCGGTCACCGGGGTGCTCTTCATCGACCTGGACGACTTCAAGGTGGTCAACGACACCCAGGGCCACGCGGTCGGCGACGAGCTGCTGGTCGCCGTCTCGCTGCGGATCTCCACCGCGCTGCGCGCCTCGGACACCGCCGCCCGGCTCGGCGGCGACGAGTTCGCCGTACTGGTGGAGGACGCCAGGCGGCCCGCCGACGTGGACACCATCGCGGCCGGGGTGCTGGCGGTGTTCGCCGAGCCGTTCCGGCTGAAGTCGGGCGCGGTCCGGGTGAGCGCCAGCATCGGCGTGGCGACCACCGAGGACAGCGTGGACGCGGCCGAGCTGCTCACCCACGCCGACCTCGCGCTCTACTCCGCCAAGGCGGCCGGCCGCCGCCAGTGGTGCCACTACCGCCCGGCCCTGCAGACCGGGATGGTGGAACGGCACGAGCTGAACGAGCACCTCGACTCGGCGATCGCGGAGTCGGCCTTCCAGCTGTACTACCAGCCGATCGTCGACCTGCGCTCGGGCGATCTGGTCGCCTTCGAGGCGCTGGTCCGCTGGCCGCACGACCGGCGCGGCATGGTGCTGCCCGACGAGTTCATCGCCCTGGCCGAGGAGAGCGGCCAGATCGTCCCGCTCGGCGCCTGGGTGCTGGAGCGCGCCGCCCAGGAGGCCGCCGCCTGGCAGGCCGCGAGCTCCGCGGCCCGTACGGCCGCCGGCCGGCCGCCGCTGCGGGTCAACGTCAACGTCTCGGCGCGCCAGTTCCGCGACGCCGGCTTCGTGGACGTGGTCCGTCGGTCGCTGGCCACCTCCGGCATCGACCCGCACACCCTGGTCCTGGAGCTCACCGAGTCCGTGCTGATGCGCCGCGACGACCGCATCCACGCCGACATGGCCACGCTGTCCGGCCTCGGCGTCGGCATCGCCATCGACGACTTCGGCACCGGCTACTCCTCGCTGTCCTACCTGCGCGAGTTCCCGATCTCCCTGCTCAAGATCGACAAGTCCTTCATCGACGGCCTCGGCCACTCGCCCCAGCAGTACGCCCTGGTCGAGGGCATCACCCGGATCGCCGACACCCTCGGGGTCCAGGTCATCGCCGAGGGCATCGAGCACCCCGAACAGCGCGACCTGCTCGCCGCCATGGGCTGCCCGCTCGGCCAGGGCTACCTCTTCGCCCACCCCATGGACTCCCCCAGGGCCCGCGCCCTGGTCGGCGGGACCTCCTACGAACCGGCCTGAGGCCCCGGAAACCTCCGACGAACCGGCCTGAGGCCCCGGAACCGGGCCCCGGCCGGTCAGGAGTTCGCGCGGACCAGGTCGAGCAGCCCCGGGAAGCGCCGGTCCAGGTCCTCGCGGCGCAGGGTGGCCGCACGGCTGTTGCCGCGGTCGACCTGGCGGATCAGGCCCGCCTCGCGCAGCACCCGGAAGTGGTGGGTGAGCGTGGACTTGGAGACCGGGAGGTCGAAGGAGGCACAGGTGCGCGCCGTCCCCTCGTCCTCCCGCAGCAGGGCGGCGACCACCCCGTAGCGCAGCGGATCGGCGAGCGCGGTGAGCACCGTGCGCAGGTCCATCTCCTCCGTCGAGGGGTGGCCTTCCGGGTCGGGCATCGGATCCTCCATCGCCAGGCGTTCTCAGGTACGGGTTGCATCGTACCTCGACCGCATGACACCGTGAGGTTCGACCAAATCCGTACCTGGCCGTCCGGACCGACGGCCGGTTCAAGCCTGGAGTCACGCCGTCTTGCGCACCCAGAGCCCGCCCTCCGCCGCACCCTCCGCCGCGGAGGTCCCGCACCCCGGCCGCACCCTGACGCTGGCCGCCGTCCTCCTCGCGGTCTTCGTCGTCCCCATGTCCATCTCCGGCACCGCGGTCGCCCTCCCCCGGATCGGCGCCGGCACCCGCGCCGACCTGGCCCCGCTCCAGTGGGTGGTCAACGCCTTCAACGTGGCCTTCGCCTGCTTCACCCTGGTCTGGGGCTCGGTCGCCGACGTGATCGGCCGGGTCCGGGCCTTCGCCGCCGGCGTCGCCCTCTACGCCCTCGGCTCACTGGCCGGCGCCGTCGCCACCGACGTCCGCTGGCTGGACGCCGCCCGCGCCCTCGCCGGCATCGGCGGCGCCGCGGTCTTCTCCTGCGGCGCGGCGATCCTCTCCACCGTCTTCGCCGGCCCGGCCCGCGCCAGGGCCTTCGCGCTGTTCGGCACCACCGCCGGGGTCGGCGTCGCGATCGGCCCCTCCCTGGCCGGCGTGCTGGTGCAGGGCGTCGGCTGGCGGTGGGTGTTCGCCCTGCACGCCGTCGCCCTGGCCGTGGTCCTGCTCGCGCTGCCCGCGATCTCCCGCGCGGTGCCCGCCGACACCCGCGGCGGACGGATCGACGTTCCCGGCAGCGCCCTGTCCGTGCTCGCCATGGTGCTGCTCACCACCGCCATCGTGCAGGGCTCCCAGTGGGGTTGGGGCAGCGCGGGCGTACGCGGCCTGTTCCTCGGCGCGGCCCTCGTGCTGGCCGTGTTCGCCGTCGTCGAGCGGCGCAGCGCCCACCCGCTGCTGGACCTCGGCCTGCTGCGCGACCGCCGCTTCCTCGGCCTCTGCCTGGTGCCGGTGGCCGCCTCCTTCGGCTTCGTCACCCTGCTCACCTACCTGCCGAGCTACCTCACCGCCGTCACCGGCCGCGGCACCGGCGCCGCCGGGCTGCTGATGCTGCTGCTCACCGCGCCGGTGCTGGTCCTGCCGCTGCTCGCCGCCGGGCTGGTCTCGCGCGGCGTGCCCGCACTCACGCTGATCCTCCTCAGCCTGGCCTGCCTGGTGGCCGGCGACCTCGCCCTCACCCTGCTCTCCCCCTCCGTCACCGTCCTGCTGCTCGCCGTCCCGATGCTGGTCACCGGCGCCGGGATGGGCCTGTCCGCCGGACTGGTCGACGGTCAGGCGCTGGAGCTGGTCGATCCGGCCAAGGCGGGCATGGCGGCCGGCTTCCTCAACACCCTGCGGCTGGGCAGCGAGGCCGTCGCCGTCGCGGTCTACGGCTCCGCGCTGGCCACCGTGCTGGGCACCCGGATCGCCGACGGCATCGGCGCGCACCCGGGTGCCGCCCGGGCCGGCGAGGTCGCCGACCGGGCGGCCGGCGGGGACCTCGCGGGCGCCGCCGAGCTGTCCGGCGCCACCGACCGCCGGGCCTTCACGGACTTCCTCGCACACTCCTACGACTCCGCGTTCCACTCCGTGCTGTGGGGCCTGGCGGCCGTCGGCGCGGTGCTGGGCGTCGTGATCGCGGCGCTGCTGCGCGGCGGTGGGCGGCGTCCGGACGCGCCCCGCGGCTGATCCGGCCCGTCGCCGGGGGCCGGATGGCCATGGCGGTGGGCGCGTCGTCGCCGGAGGCGGGGCCGTCGGGCGGCCCGTCGCCCGGCGTGGCGGAGCGGACGGACGGCCCGCCGTCGGCGCGGCGGGCCGCCGTCGCGGCCCGGTTCCGGATCAGCCGAGCGGCAGCTCCAGCCGGGACTCGTTGCCGCCGACCGAGCCGATGGTGACGGTGCCCTTCTCCGCGGCGTAGGAGTACAGGTCGTCACGGCTGTTGACGACCAGGGCCAGCCGGTGGCCGGTCCGCACGTCGTAGGAGGCGGCCTGGAGCTTCCAGCTGACGGTGGTGTCCGTGTCCGGGCTCAGACCGGTCGCGGTATACGGCTCGTGGGTGATGATCCGCGCGGTGCCGTCCGGATCGATGTCGAACAGGTAGGCCACCAGGGTCGCCGCCTCCTCGGTGCTGCGCACCGTCAGCCGGACCTCCGCGGCGCCCCGGATCCGGCGGGCCGCGTCACCGCCCTGCGCCGTCAGCTCCTCCGTCGACCAGGACAGCAGCCGCGACGGCTCGAACTGCTCCGGGACGTAGCGCTTGGGGTTGCCGAACCACTCCTTCTCCCCGGTCTTGAGCAGCTCACCCGCGTTGGCCTCGGTCGGGTTGCCGGCGACGAAGTCCTGCGACCACCCGGCGGTCGGCTTGTCCGTCAGCGTGCCTTCGCCGGTCAGGTGCCAGGCCTCCCCGCCGGTGGTGACCTCGCTCCACGACCCGTACGGCTCGCGGTGCGCCGGAACGGTGATCCGGTTGCCGCCGATGCCGGTGCCGGTGGTCTCGTAGGTGAACATGGACTGGTTGACCACCTGCGGCCAGCTCGGCACCTCGTTGTCGACGCCGAGCAGGTGGTGGTCCAGCCAGGCATAGGCCTCCTGGATCGGCTCCGCCAGCCCCGGGAACGGCCAGCCGAGCGGCAGGCCGACCAGGCCGGGGCCCTCGGGGGCGCCGTGGTCGCCGATCCACAGGTTGAGGTGCTTCGGCACGGTGAGCCGCTCGAAGGTCTCGATCACCGGGCCGACCGGGAAGAGCGTCTCGTGCCAGGTGTTGGAGACGAAGGTCGGGATGCCTCGTTCGTTGGTCAGCTCCACATGGGTCTGCGGGGAGCGCCTGGTGCCCCACTCCACCACCTTGTCCAGGTTCTCGCCGGCCTCGAAGTCCTGGAGGATCTTCAGGGTCTCCGGGTCGAACTTGTCGGACCCGTCCTCCGCCTCACCGCCGGTGAAGCCGATCAGCGCCCTGACGGCCGCCAGGTGCCGGGTGCCGTTGGCGTAGAGGCTGGTGGCCAGGTTGCCCCAGGTGCTCAGGGCGACGACCGCGTCGACCCTGTCCTGCGGGTCGTGGGCGGCGACCAGCTGGCTGATCCCGGAGCCGTAGGACTCGCCGAGGAAACCGATCCGGCTGGGCTCGAAGTACCGCTCCGCGAAGTCGATCACCTTCGAGCCGTCGGCCCAGTCCTTCTCCCCGCCGACGTCGATGAAGCCCCCGGAGGTGGACAGCCAGCCCTTCTTGCCGATGCCGCGCGGGGTGTAGGCGAGGACGTGGTACCCCTTCTGCGCCAGCTTGAGGTACAGGTGCAGGAAGGGCAGCCAGCCGAACGGGTTCCAGCCGGCGGGCACGATCACGACCGGATGCGGCGCGCCGTCGCGGAGCCTGATGGCGAGCCCCGACAGCCGGGCGCCCTCCGCGCCGTCGATGCCGGTGAGCTCGGTCGCGGCCTTCTCCCGCACCTCCCCCACCAGCTCCGCCAGCGGCTGCGGCAGTTGCACGCCGGCCTCACCCCGGAGCGCGGCGAGCAGCGCCTCGGCCACGCCCACCGCGGACGAACTGGGGGTGAGTCCGTCGCCCCAGATGCCGTTGGTGGCGATGTCGGTGAGCGTGGCCTCCGTGATCGACGGGATCGGCTCTCCACTGATGCTGGTCATGCGAACCACCCTTTCCGCAACGGATACTGACCGCATCCTGGTCACGGCGGGCGGAAGCAAACTGACTCGTCATCAGGTTCACTGGAACGAGTGGACTCTGCGGTCAGCTCCTGACGACGGCGGAAGGATCCTCGCGCCCGTCGAGGAGCCGTTCCCGGAGCTCGGCGGTGCACATCATGTAGCCGTCCGGGGTGGGCACGTGGGTGAGGTAGTGGGCGAGGTCCGAACCCAGCGCGAACACCCGCACCGGGGTGCCCGTGGCGCGCGCGGACTCCACCACCCTGCGCAGCCCGTCCAGGACGGCCGGGTGCCGGGTCTGGTAGGACTCCGCCACCAGGTGGTTGCCGCGGTCCGCGGCGAGGTAGAACTGCACCAGGTCCTTCACCCCGACGAACAGTTCGCCGGCGCCGGCCGCGCAGATCTCCGCCGTGGCGTGCACCGCCGCGGGCGTCTCGATGAACGCGGACAGCGGCACCTCGGGCGGCAGTTCGAGGTGCTTCCTGAGCTGGGCGAACTCCTCCGCGTCGTTGAGGAACGGGACGGACAGGTGCACCCGGCCGGCGGCGTCGCCGAGCCGCTCGCGCAGCGAGCCCAGCATGGCGTGCAGCGCGTCCCGGTAGGCGGCCGACCCCAGCAGCCAGCGGGCGCCGTGCAGGCCCAGCTCGGGGTTGGGCTCGACCGCGACCGGGGCCTGCTCGGTGACGCTGGCGGCGTGGTCGGAGCGGAGGTCGAGCATCCTCAGGACCAGCCGCTGGCCGGGCAGCAGCGCCTCGACGAAGCCGCACAGCCGGTCCGCGAGGGCCCGTCCGTAGGCCACCGCCTCGGCCGGGCCGCCGGCCAGCGAGTCCAGCGGGCTCAGCGCCGCCGCCAGGCAGAGGAACTCCTCCCGGATGAAGAAGCACTCGACCCGCTCCGCCTCCGGGCCGCAGGAGTTGATCGTGCGGATGTCCCGCAGGTCCGCGATGACCGCGCACGCCGAGCCGAGGTCGTCCAGCGAGGGGCACCCGGGCCCGGCGCTCCGGTCAACCCCGGCCCCGAGCACGATCGACTCGCTCTCGAGGTCCACCACCACCTCGCCGACCAGGAGGTCGAGGTCCTCCTGGTCGACGCGGAGCACGGGTATCCCCCGGCCGCGGCAGAGCGACTGCATGTGGCCGGTCAGCCCACCCGCACCGCAGACGACCGCGCGGGCCACCACGATCGCCTCGTACAGGCCCGCGTCGAGGGAGGGGGCGACGAGGACGGACCCCTCCAGTGGACGTCTCGTGCGATTGCAGGCACCTCGCACTTCGCTCTGTGTACCACCGGTCAGCAGGGATCCCTGAATCCGTCGCCCGTTCAACTAATCCTCCTGTTCTTCGGCGGTCGCCAGTCCCAGCTGTCGGCGCAGTTGTCGTGGCGTCACGGAAACATCGGTGAGCCGTTCGACCGCGGCCCGGTTGACGACCACCCTCATCAGGCGGTCGTGCCGGGCGGCATCCGCCGCGTGGGCCGGACGTCCGCCCATGGACCGGATGCGGGTCTCCAGTTGGGAATCGAGCCTCTCCCGCTCGATTCGACCGCGTGAGGCCAATCTCCTCGCCTCCATAACCACAGCGTCCTCGAATCCTCCCGACGCCGCTTCCTCCAGATTGCCGTCACCTCCGTGGCGCCGGGTGAGGAATTCGGCCACGCCTTCGGCCGTGTTCCGCAGGGAAATGCCGGCGTCCGGTTCCGGGTCCAGTTCCAGCCGTTCCACCACGTGGGCGGCGACCGCGATCGAGTGGTTCTTGATGGCGGCGAGATTGAAGGTGAACGCACCGGTCCGGCCGTTGCGCACCATCTCGTCGCCCTCCCTCAGCACGCCGACCGCGGAGATCGGGCCTGGCTCCCCGTCGGCGCCCAGCAGCGCCCCCCGCGCGTCGACCTCCAGGCCGCGCCCGGTGCGCTCGTGGGGCACCGCGAGCCCGCGCCGCAGGACGTTCCGCCAGAGCGGCTGGTCGACCCTGCCGTAGTCCGACTCCCGGCCGAAGTTGGACACCACCAGGTCCGCCTCGATGGCGTGCGTCCGCTCCGGGGACGCGACCGACACCGCCAGCCGGCCCGACTCCGCCGGCCGGACCCCCTCCACCTTGCCGACGACCAGCCTCACCGGCCCGTCCACCGGGTGCATGGCGCGCTCGATGACCGCCATCGTGTACTCCAGCACCCCGACCCGCAGCGCGGCCAGCGCGGTTCCGAACTCGTCCAGCAGGCTCCGCAGTTCCGCCGAAGGAATGCGCTCGACGGCCTCCGGCAGGTGCGGCTCCCACGCCTTGACCACCCGCTCGGCGACCACCGCCGGGGCGATGTCGGGATGCTCCCGGACGACCGTCGCGCACGCCGTGTCCCACTCGGCCCGCACCCGGGCGAGGAACTCCTCACGGTTCCGGTAGGGCTCCAGCAACGACTTCGGGCAGGGCAGGCGCACCACCCCGTGCTCGTGGCCGCCGGGGTACGTCCGGAACAGGGTGCCGGTCCTGGAGATCAGGTGGATCCGTCCGGTGTGGCCCCGGCGCAGCAGGAGGCCCGCCGAGTCGTAGGCGCTCAGCACCGAGCCGACGATCGCGACCGTCGCCTCGGAACGGAGGTCCGCGAGCTTCCGGATTCCGGCCGCGGAGTAGGGGTTGCGCACGAAGGACGCATGGGTGCGGACCTCGGAGGCGAAGGCCGGCTCCCGGAGTTCGAGACCGGTCGCGAGGACGACGTGGTCGGCGCAGAGCACGGTGGCCGCCCGGCTCGGACCGCCTTCCACGGCGAACCGTTCCACCGTCACGTCGACGCGGCCGGAGCGGACTTCGAGGTCGACCGCTTCGCCGTCCGCCTCGACGAGCACGACACCCGGGCGGGCCTCACGCCGCGCCTCGGCCAGCCGGTCGACCAGGTAGTCCTGGAAGATCCGTCGGGGCGCCGGCCCCTGCTCGACGAACCGGAGGCCGACCCAGGGCTCCGGCCAACCGCCGCGGTCCGCCTCGTGGTTGGCCCAACGGACGAAGTCGAGCACGTCCTCGCGGAACACCGACATCCGGCCCGCCTGGATGTTGAACACGTGGTCCCAGGGGTTGCCGTCCCGGTGGTAGGCGACCCCGGCGCACCGGTAGTCGGGACGCCGTTCCAGCAGGACGATCTCCAGCGGCCCGCGCGCGAAGCAGAGCAGCCGGATGGCCGTGGCCGTCCCGGCCAGGCCCGCCCCGACTATCAGGACTCTTGGACACGTACCCGTTCGACTCATGGTGAAGCCTCCCCCTCGAAGGATGGGAATCCGGCCCCGCCGCCCCGGACACCGGACACGGGTTCTGCCGGCGTCGTGCCGCCCGGAAGGAGCGAAGCGCTGTCCGAACTACGGCGATCGGCCGCCCCGCCCCTTCCGCCCCGGCCGCGCTCCCGGAGCTCACGGGGAAGGGAACCTTCACCGGCCCCAGGATCCTAGAACAGGCGATCCACCACGTCATGACGACCGGTCAGGAATGCTTGCGGCGGGTGAGGAGGATGCCTCGGGTGCGGCGGCCACGGCGAGTGCGGGGAGTGCGGGGAGTGCGGCGGGCGCCACGGTTACGGCGGTTACGGCGCAAGCTTGTTGGCGCAGGACCTGTCGGCCGTCGGCCCCACCCGGCACAATCACCGGTATGACGACGACCACCGGCGCGCCGCCTGGACGCAACACCCCGGTCGCCCTCGCCCGCGGCTTCCTGACCGGGGGCGTGATCGGCGGCTCGCTCGCCGCGATGGTCGTCGGCGTCGTGGTCGAGAAGGTGCCGCTGCTCGTCGGGGGCCTGGGCGTTCCGATCGCCTACGGCCTGTTGCTGCTCCTCGCCGACCGGCCGCGGCAGGCCCGGGAGGCCGCTGTCGTCCCGCGCACCGCGCTCGCGACGGTCGAGAGCCTGACCGCCGCCGAGACGAAGCTGACCGACGTGCCGGTGCGCTTCGACCTCACCGTCGTGCCCGACGAAGGGCCCGCGTTCCGGGTGGAGTTCACCCAGGACGTCAACGTCGTCGACCTCCCCGACCACCGGCCGGGCGACGTCCTGGTGGTCCGGTATCCGCCGGACCGGCCGTGGCTGGTGAGGATCGTGAAGCGGCCGACTCCGGAGTGGGAGGAACGGGCGGCCGGCGCGCGGCTCGACGCCGTGCCCGACGCGGCCAGGGTGAGCGAGCCGCCCGAGGTCCGTGCCGTCGGCTTCCTCGGGCTGCTCGGCCTGCTGCTCGGCGCGGCGGCCGTCGTCCTCCTGTTCCGGGCGGACCTGTTCGAGCGGAAGGCCACCGCCCAGCCGCCCCCGTCCGCGACGCCGACGGTCTCCTCGACGTGGTCGTCCACCGTGGTGTCGGCGGGCTCCGGCACCGTCGTGCTCGGCGCCGGGCAGTCCTTCCTCGACGACGGCGCACTGCGCCTCGCCGTCGACTCGCTGACCCGGCAGGGGGACTCACACCCGGTGACCGGCCTCACCGTCACGGATCGCACGCTGTCGGTGGTGTTCTCCTCGGCCGATACGAAGGCCCGGGAGTTCGATCCGCTGGAACTGCCCTACGAGCGGCTCCCCGCCCTGGTGGAGGAGGCGAGGAACACCCTGGGCGCCCGAGCCCCGCAGGACTGGAGCATCGTCGTCCACCGCCTCACCGGCGCCGTCACCATCGTGGTCAGCGCGACCGGGGCCGAGGGAAGCGCCGTACTGGAGGCCGACGGCCAGGGCCGGGTGCGACGGCGCACCTCGTCGCACTGATCACGGACAGGAGCGGGTCACGCATGGACTGGCACGGAGTTCTGGCGCTGTGGTGCGGGGTGTTCGGCCTCGTGGCGCTGGTCGGGTACGGCCGGTCGCTGGCCGGCGTGACCCGGGCGCAGCGGACGGTCCGCGCGACGGGCCGGATCGAACGGGTCCGGGAGCCCCGGAACGGGAGCTCCGACAGGGACGGGATAGCGGTCGTCGTCCGCTTCCAGGACCCCTCCACCGGCGAGGAGTTCACCGTCACCAACGACGGCGACTGCGGCGACCGGATCACCACGGCCTGGGTGGGCCGGGAGATCGGAGTCCACTACCCGCCGGGGATCCCGCACGCCTTCCGGTTCGTCAACGACCCCCGGGAGCGGAGCCGGGGGCTCGCCTGGCCGAACTCGGCGGTGTTCCTGATCTACGTCGGGCTGGTGGTCGTCGCCTCGATCGACTGGGGCTGGCCGTGGTCCCTGGTCGCGGTCTGCGGGCCCCTCACCGTCCTGACCGCGATCCACCTGCCCGGGGAGAGGCGGACGACGAGAAGCCGGCTCGACGCACTGGCCGCCATGGTGTCCGTGCCGGGCCGCGTCGTCGCCGTCCTCAGGACCGTCGCGACCGACGCGGACGGCGACGTCCGGACCAGCCGGACACCCGTCATCGCCTTCACCACCCAGGACGGAACGGCCGTCACCGCCTACTACCCGTCGGCCCTGCCCGACCGCGCCGTCGTGCACGGCCAGGACCTCACGGTCCACTACGCGCCGGGGGATCCGGCCGACTTCACACCGGATCTCGCGGCCACCCGCCGATCCGTGGCGGGGAACGTCGGCTTCGCGGTCACGGCGCTCGTCGTCATGGCGGCGGCGACGGTCGCGGGCGTGGTCCTGCTCCGGTAACGCCGCCGGCGCCTGCTAGGGCGTGTCTGCGGGTCCGGCAGCGGGTCCGGGATCGTCCCGGTCCGCCCCGCACCGTGCCGCGGCGGCCACCGGGTTGCCCCGGTTTCCCGGCCAGGGCGCCGCCCGGGCCTCAGGGGTTCGTAGCGGCCCGATCGGAATCGCTGCGCAGCACGCAGAACTCGTTGCCCTCCGGGTCGGCGAGGACGGCCCACCCCGAACCGTCGGGGTTCCGGTGGTCGCCGACGAAGGCGGCACCGAGGCCCAGCAGCCGGTCCACCTCCTGGTCGCGCGAGGTCTCGGGGCGCAGGCACAGGTGGATCCGGTTCTTGACCGTCTTCGCCTCGGGCACCTGGTTGAAGTACAGCACCGGGCCGTCCGCCAGCAGCACCTGGGTCTCGTGGTCCCCCGGCCGGCAGTCGGGATCCAACGGTCGACCGGTCACCCTGCTCCAGAACCGGGCCAGTTCATAGGCATCCGCACAGTCGATCGCCACGTTCTGCAACACCGAGACCATGCGGGCGAGTCTTCCCGATCTCCGCGCCGCGCGCCACCGGGTCGGCCCGGCTCCCGACGGACCCGGTCCTCACGGGCCTGCTGCCACGCTGATCCGCGACGGTACCGCGTGACCGGCGGCTCGGTCGGCGTGCGGCCGGCGCCGTCGCTGTGACCGACCCCGAGGAGTGGGAAGTCGGCCGGGCCGACTTCCCACTCCTTCGCACTCCGTTCCCACTGCGCGTCCCGGTCCACCGCGCGGTTTCGGCCGGATCCGCCGTCCCAGGAGCGGTGTTCCGGCCTCCGTTCGTGTCCGCCCCGCACGGGTCGCCGCCGTCGCCGATCCTGGGCGCAGCTGACGACACCCGGAGGTGGACGGATGAGGACCAGGTTCAGGGCCCGGACCGGAGTGCGCGCGGTGGCCGCCGCCCTGCTGGTCGCCGCGGCGACCGCCCAGGCCGCGACCCCGGCGCAGGCCCAGAGCGCCCGCCCCGGCATGCTCACCGTCGCGGACCTGCCGCCGGACGACCTCACCTGGCAGGGCGGCGCGTCGGACCAGCCCGGCGGGAGCTTCGACACCCGCTGTCTCGCCGACTGGAACCGCCCGAGCGTCCCCGAGGAGAACATCTGGAGCGCGGACTTCCTCACCTCCGAGACCGCCTCCGCCTACGAGCGGGTCTACGTGCTGCCGACCGAGGCCGAGGCGATCGCCCTCGCCGACTCCGCCCGGCAGTACTACGCCGGCTGCGCGGGCCGGCAGCAGGCCCAGTACCCGGGCGACGTGGTGACCGGCCAGGACCACGGCACGGTCGACGTCGAGGAGGGCGCGACCGTCGGCGGCATCCACCTGAAGTACGTCACCACGTGGAGCGGCCACGTCGACGTCCTCTACGGCGTGGGCCGGGACGGCAACACCGTCGCCCTGGTCGAGTGGGAGAGCAACTGGACCCAGCCCGACGTGCTCGCGTTCAAGGAGACCGTCCGGGCCGCCGTGAACAGGCTGTACTGATCCCGAGGGCCCGGTGGGGCACGACCCGGCGGGCCGTCAGCTCCGTCTAGGGTAACGCCATGACCGACCCGCGCCCCACCTCGGCCTTCCACCGCGCCAACGCCGACCCGGCGGTCACCGACCGGCTGATCGCCGCGCTGGACGCCCAGGCCGCCAACCCCGGCGTACGGCGGCTGCGCACCTGGGCGCACGCCGAACTCGCCGTACGCCCCGGCGAGCGCGCGCTGGACGTCGGCGCGGGCACCGGGTCGGAGACCCAGGTGCTCGCGGCGGCGGTCACCCCGGGGGGCGGCGCGAAGCACGGCGGGACGGGCGGCACGACGGACGGCGGAACGGGCGACGCGACGGGCAGCGGAACGGGCGGCGCGATCGGTAGCGCGATCGGTAGTGCGATCGGTGTCGAGCCCAACCCCGGGCTGCGGGCCGTCGCCGAGCGGCGTGCCGCCGAGGCCGGCAGCCCGGCCAGGTTCGTGGACGGCGACGCACTCGCACTGCCGCTGCCGGACAGCGAGTTCGACGCGGTCTGGTGCGAGCGCGTCCTCCAGCACCTCACCGATCCGGCGCGGGCCGTCGCCGAAATGGCCCGGGTGCTGCGCCCGGGCGGTCGGGTCGCGCTGCTGGACACCGACTGGTCCACCTTCCTGATCCACCCGGCCGAGCCGGAGGTCCAGTCCGCGCTGGCCACCGTCGTCCGGGACGCCGCCGCCCGACCCGACGCCGGGCGCAGCCTCGCGGGATGGCTGGTCGAGGCGGGGCTGACCGTCGACCGGCTCGGCGCCGACGTCCTGCTGCACGACTCCCACGCCACCGGCGGGCCGCTCGTCCGCGGGCTCGGCGCGGCGGCCGTCGAGCGGGGTCTGATCACCGAGGAGCAGCGCGACCGGCTGTACGCCGATCTCGACGCGGCCGCCGGGGCCGGGGCGTTCCACCTGTCGGTGACGATGTTCGCCACCGTCGCCCACCGGCACCGCTGAGCCCCGCCCGCCCGCCCGCATCCCTGGCTGCCTGTCCGCCTACCCGCCTGCCGACGCCGCACCGCCGGTCGTCACCTCCGGGGCGGCGGCCCGCACGATCACGGACGGCGACCGCCGGGCGGTACGGACACGGCGGCGGGACCGCGGGGCGCCGCGGGGCGTTCAGAGCCGGTGCAGCGCCGCCTCGCAGAGCCGGCAGCGTTCCTGCTCCAGCTCGGGCGGGTACCACGGTTCGCCCGGCCGGGCGGGGCGGTAGTGGGCGTGCTCCATCGGAGCGGTGTCCAGCCCGCAGAGGGTGCGCGGCTGCGGGTCCTCCGGGACGTCCGGGTCCTGGCCGGCGGCGTGCACCCCGACCACGCCCGGGCCGACACCCTCGGGGCCGAGGGCCTGGTCCGGGGCCATTTCGAAGAGGACGACGATCGCAGCCACGGTCCCACCGTGGAGGGCCGCGGCCGTCCGCGCATTTCGATCTTCACCCGCCGAGGCTCGGCGGGGAAGCCGGGGGTCCGGCCGCTACTCCTGGTAGCAGGGGCCGCCCGGTTCGGCGTCCGGTGAGCCCAGGGCGACGCCGAGCAGGATGAACAGCACCACGGCCGCCACGACCAGCACCACCCACTTGACCTCCGGCTCGACGCCCTCCGGCAGCACCACCGCCAGCACGGTCTGCAGGAGCCCCAGCAACACGGTCATGCCGACCCAGGCGATCGGCATGGTCAGCGCCATCGACGCCCGGGTCGGCGCGTCCATCCCGAACGGACAGGCGTCCCACCTCCGGGAGGCCAGGGCCGTCGCCAGCAAGGTGCCCACCGCCGCGAGCACCGGCCCCGCCAGGCACCACAGGCAGCCGTACGATCTGTTGTCCTCCGCCGATGCCGCCATCCGTGCCCGTCCCCCTCGTCCGACCTGCGATCCGTGACGCGTGACCGCGTTTCCGAGGTGCACACGCAGCGGGGCCCCGTCCGGTTCCCGGCGGCGGAGCGCGGCGGTCCGGCCGTCGTCCGGCTGTCCTCCGGTCGCCGTCCCCCGGCTACAGCCGCTCGGCGAGCGCCTCGTGGACCCGCTGCCAGGCGTCGGCCGTCGCGGCGGCGTCGTGGTCCGCCGGACGGTCGGCCGCGAAGCCGTGCCGGGCGCCCGGGTAGGTGACCAACTCGTGCTCGACCCCGGCCGCCGTCAGCCGCCGCTCGGCCTCCTGCCACTCCTCCAGCGGGAGGATGTGGTCCAGCCCGCCGCAGAAGCCCAGCAGGTACACGCCGTTCGCGGCGATCCGCTCAGCCGTCTCCAGCGGCGGCACCGGACCGACCAACGGGAAGCCCGAGTTCAGCAGCCAACCCGGGTAGAACACCGCGGCCAGCTCGAAGCGCAGCTCGGTGGCCGCCCGTACGGCGATGTGCCCGCCCATGCTCGTCCCGACGAACGCCACCCCGCGCCCCTCGGCCAGGCCCCGGGCGGCGGCGAGCGCCTCGGCGGCGTCGGCGACCAGCTCGTCACGGTCCAGGGCGCGCATCAGCACCAGGCCCGCCTCGCGTTCCTCGGCGGCGTAGCCGAGTTCCGTGCGCCGGGCGCTGCGCCAGTAGAAGTCCGGGGCCACCGCCACGTAGCCGAGGCCCGCCAACTCGGCGCACACGCCCCGGAGGTAGTCGTTGACCCCGTAGAGCTCCGAGCAGACCACCACCGCGCCGCGCACCTCGCCCTCCGGCCGGTGCACGTACGCCTCGATCCCGCCCGGCGCGCCGAGTTCCTGCCACTGACTCGTCATCAGATCCCCCGTAGTCATCCGAAAAGTGTCGCGGCGCATCGTAGACCAGACGCGGAGTGGCTCCGGCCACCCGGGGGCGGTCCGCATCAACCCGGGGGTGTAAACCCGTGGGCCGATGCGCGGCGACGGAGGATCAATCGACGGGCCGATGACGCCCACCCGGCACGCGTGACAGCGTTCCACGCATGGACACCACGCCTGTCGCATCCCCCACCGGACCGACCCGCCGCCGCCTGCTGGGCGCCGCCCTCGCGCTGGGGGCCGTCGCGCCACTGGGCCTCACCCGCACCGCCTCGGCCGCGCCCGTTCCCGCTTCCCCTGCCGTCGATGCCGGGCGCCTCACCCTGCCCGCGCCCACCGGCCCGTACCCGGTGGGCATGGTGCCGCTGCACCTGCGCGACGAGTCCCGCCTGGACCCGAACGCCAGGCCCGGCCGGTTCCGCGAGCTGATGGCCACCGTCTGGTACCCGGCCCGCACCGCCGACGCCGGCGCGTACCCGCTCGCCCCCTGGATGACCGAAGGCGCCCTGAAGGCCTTCCTCGACGACGTCGGCTTCCCGATCCCCCTCGCGCTGGCCCCGCTCACCTCGGGCCACCAGGGCGCCCCCGTCCACCGGACCGGCCGACCGCTTCCCGTGGTGCTCTACTCCCACGGCGCGGGCAGCCATCGCGCCGACCACACCGTCACCGTCCAGGAGTTGGCCAGCCACGGTTTCGCCGTCGTCACCGTCGACCACACCCACGACGGGGTCACCGAGTTCCCGGACGGCACCGTCGTCACCCGGGACGGCGTCGCCCCCGGGCTGTACCCGCGGGACTACGCCGCCGACCTGCTCTTCCTGCTCGACCGCGTCGTCGACCTCGCCAACGGGCGCAACCCCGACGTCGCCGGCCGCACCCTGCCGACCGGTCTGCTCGGTGGCCTCGACGCACGCAACATCGGCGCCTTCGGCTGGTCCAAGGGCGGCACCGCCACCGCCCTCGCCATGGTCGCCGACCGGCGCATCCGCGCCGGGCTCTCCCTCGACGGCCCGATGGCCTCCAACCCCGCGATCAGCACCGACATCGACCGGCCGTTCATGCTGATGACCGCCGACTTCGCCCGCGCCACCAACCCGTACGCCGAGACCTTCTGGTCCCACCTGCGCGGCTGGCGCCTCGACGTCCAGGCCACCGGTGCCAAGCACCCCTCCTACGGCGACAACATGACGCTGATCCCGCAGGCGGGCAGGCTGCTCGGCATGACCGAGCAGCAGGTCCAGTCCCAGGTCGGCACCCTCGACCCCGCTCGCGGCGTCCTCATCCAACAGACGTACCCGCGCGCCTTCTTCGACCTCCACCTGCGCGGCCGGCACTGCGGCGATCTGCTCGACGGGCCGTCGAAGGCCTTCCCCGAGGTCGTCTACCACCCCTGAGCCCCGCCGACTCGCCCTCGCCCCCGCCCGTCAACCCCCGGCGGGGGCGACCCCCGTCCGGTACAGCTCCACCAGCAGCGGCCGCAGCGCCTCACCCGCCGGCGTCAGCCGGTACGAGGTCCGCACCGGAAATCCCCGCAGCCATTCCCGCACCACCAACTCCCGCTCCCCCAACGCCTGCAGGCGCTCCGCCAGCACCTTCGAACTGATCTCCGGCAACCGCGCGCGCAGCTCCCCGTACGAGGCGGGGCCGTGCATCAACTCCCGCAGCACCAGCGTCGTCCAGCGGCCGGCCACCGCCGCGAGCGCCACCTCCACCGGGCAGTGCGCCTCGGGCCGCACCGTACGGCCGCGCCCGTCCGGCACCAGCTCCTCGTCCCAGAGCCGGCCGCCGGTTCCCATTTGGTGACCCACACCATGCCGGTCTTCACTGCTCCCATGACTCACCCCGCCACCCTCCCCCTCACCACCGACCCGGCACAACACCCGGCCGTCTTCGCCGCCGCCTTCAACTCCGGCGACCCTGCCCTGCTCGCCCAGGTCTACGAACCCGGCGCCGTCTTCGTCCCCACCCCCGGCACCACCACCACCGGCCCCGAACTCCACCGCGCCAACGCCGACTTCCTCGCCCTCGGCCTGCCCATCACCGTCCACCCCCGGCACACCTACGTGGCCGGCGACCTCGCCCTCCTCATCGTCGACTGGCAGATCACCGGCACCACCCCCGACGGCACCCACATCCACCTCACCGGCACCGCCACCGACGTCGCCCGCCGCGACCCCACCGGCCACTGGCGCTACGTGATCGACAACCCCTTCGGCACGGCCCGGCCCTGAGCCGGACCACCCGACTACTGCCGCACGAACGGCTCGTCAGCGGCAGACACCCCGGTCAGCTGCAGCCGCTCCTGGCCCTCGTAATTGGAGGGCGCTCGCGAGAAGGTTCGCTACTCGACCCACCCCTCTCCCTCACGCTGTTCAGAGGTTCGTCACCGCGGATCCCGGGCCCCGGCAACCAGAGGCCCTTCCATTCTCCATGGGCGAACACCGGGAGCGCCCCACCGACGAACGGATGGGGCGCTCCTGGAGGCCAACTCAACCCGATCTCATCATCCCCGGATACTGTCGACCGGACGGCTCTTGACGGGTGACGACGCTACGGAGACCACTCAGGACTTAGTCATAAGGAAACCCGGATCCTTCAGAAGCCAGAGATCCTTGCCGTTCTCCTCGGCCGTCAACCAGAACCTGCAGGTTCCCCCATCGCCCTTCCTGGTCGCCTCTACGAAGAACCCGGGGCCCACATCATCAAGAAAGGACCTCTTCCAGCGCCCTTGGATCTCTACCGTCCGTGCCGAATCCGAGCTCTTGCATACGTATGCGGGGACTTGAGCCGCCCCGAGACCTCCGTCCGGAAGTAGCTCGAGGATGGCCGCCCCACCTGCCCACCGGCCGATCGGATCGGGTGCATCAGGCCAGGAAGGCCGGAGCATCAGCCACACGACCCAACCAGCCCCAAACACGCCAAGCAGGCCGCCCAGCACACTCCAGAGGACAATCCGCCGGCCTCTCACACGCCCCTCCATCAAAGATCCCCGGAAGACACGGCGAGACCACTGCTGGCCCACCCGCCGCGTCCCAGCTGCCGAACTCGTCGATTCAGCCCTTCTCCCAGTCCTCAAAGTCACTTCGCCGAGCATAGTTCCCATCGGCCAGGTACGCCCTAGCCATGTCGACAATGTAGGTCATGGCGGGCGATGGCCCGATGTCCCAACTCACCAGTTCCGGTGGACCGAACTTCTGGCGGGCAGCTTCGCCAATCGCTCGACCCTTCACATTGTTCACCAGGTCAGCGATGTGATCCTCCTGCTCATCCTTGGAATGGTATGCCTCATGGGCATCAGCCCACTGCCACGCGGCATCAGTTCCGAAATGGTATGCAAGCATCCCTTGCCACACCGCATGATGAAAGGCGTTCGACTCATCAGTATCCCGGTTCTTCGGAACAGCGGGATATTCCTTGTGCTTAAGCTCATCCGCCGTCATCTTGAAGAGGAACGCCTGGCCGCACTCCCATATCCGGCTGTAGCAGAGATCCATCTCGGCAGGAGCCGCAATGTCGTCACCTTTCTTCGCCTTCGGATGTGTCCCGTCCTTGTCCCAGACGAACGGGTAGGAGGTCCTGGCGTTGTACTTCTTCAGCTGCTCCAAGCCATAGTTCCTGCGTGCCTGCTTTATCAGCTTCTGCGCGTCCTGGTGTTGCAGGAACTTCTGGTACCCCTTCTGGCGGACGGGTTCCTCGGCCTTGATCTGCTCGACGATCTTTTGGTAGTTCTCCCCGACGCCCTCGACCTTGGTGCCCATGTTGGAGCAACTGGCCATGCCGCTCGCGCACTCCTCCAGCGCCATACCAGTCGGGTCGGTCTTGTCCACCGGGTTGTTGTTGCTGTATGCGTACGCGTTCCACTGCTGTGGGTCCTCGGGGAGGATCAGCGGGTCCGGGCTGAGGAAGCGGCCCGTGCTCGGCTGGTACTGGCGGGCGCCGAGGTTGGTGAAGCCGGTGGTGTCGTCCTTCAGACCACCAACGAAGCCCTTGTCGCCGGCCCAGGAGTTGGCCGCGCCGGAGCCGCGCACGGCACCGAACGGGTCGGTCCAGCGGCGGGTCTCGGTGGTGCTGGCCGAGTCGATGGACAGCGTGCCGGTGTTGTGGTGGTCGGTGAACTGGTAGGTGAGCTTGGTCGGACCCTGACGGACCAGGGTGATGCCGCCGGGCATCGTGTAGTAGCGGGTACCGGTGCTGGACTTGCTCCCGATGTCGTAGACGAGTTCGTCCCCGCCGCCGAGGTTGACCGTGACCTTGCCCGGGTTGCGGCGCCCCCAGGCGAACATCGTCGCGACCTCCCAGTCCATCGTCCACATCCGGAGCGCGGTCGACTCGCGCAAGTGCCTGGACAACTGGGGCAGCACCGCGGGATCTCCGGTGGTGGTCTACGACTGCTGGAACGGTGACAAGCAGCACTACACGACCACCCGACAGAACCAGCTCAAGACCGTACCGACCGGGCTCTGCCTGGGCACCAAGGACGCCACGGTCGTCGACGGAACCCCGGTCGTCTCACAGGTGTGTGACAACTCCGGCGCCCAGACGTGAATCCGCCGCTATGACGGTTCGCTCTACAACCCGGCGTCGAACAAGTGCCTGGACCTTCCCGCGGTGAACACCCAGAACGGCACCGCGTTGAAGGTCTGGCAGTGCGCCGACCAGGCGAATCAGCACTGGATCTTCGACAACCAGACGCTCCAGGGCGTATAACCCCCGCATCCGGGGACGGTGAAACACCGCGGCCCCTCGCCGAGCGCCTCGTGCGTCCGGCGAGGGGCCGCGGAGGTGTTCAGGGGCGTCAGACGGGCTGGCCTGCCGGGGTGGCGGGGGTGGGGGCGATGGTGCTGCCGGCGTGGGTGCCGAGGGTCCGTTCGACCTTGGCGACGGCGGTGCGGTACTGCATGGAGGCGGCCTGTTCGGAGGTGCCCTGGCGTTCGAAGTAGCCGAAGGCCATGGCGACCGTGCCGAAGCGCTCGATGCCGACGTAGGCGTTGAGTTGGACGCCGGCCAGGCTGCCGTCGAGGTGGACGGCGGGGGCGTCCTTGCGGTCGCCGAGGGTGACCGGGGTGACGGTGAAGGTCACGCTGTCCTCGGTGCCGGCGTTGAAGGTGATGTTGTGGCAGGTCCGCAGGGCGTCGGCGACGGTGTTGAAGTCGGCGGTGAGCCGGTCGGGTGCCTCGGCCGCGAGGGTCTGGGTGACCATCGGGTTGCCGTCCGGGCCGTCGAGTTCGACGGCGGCGTACGGGAGGTCCTTGCCGGTCTGGGTGGCGCGCATGTTGATCAGTGCGCTCAGCGCGGCGCAGCCGGTCACCGGGGCCGGGCTCTCGCCGGGGCCGGGGCTCTGCGTCACCGGCAGCTCGGTGTAGCCGGGGCCGAGGTCGGCGGCGGTCAGCAGGGCCGACTTCAGCTGGTCGGCGGTGGGCAGTTCCTGGGTGTCCTGGGCGGGTGCGGCCGTCACCGGCAGGGCCGCCGGGCCCAGGGCGACCGCCACGGCGGCGGCCGCGGCGGCGAGGGCGTGGATGGGCCTGGGACGAGACATGCGGGCCCCCGGTCGAGGGTTCGGGCAGGGACAGGCAACCAGTGTCCCACCGGGGTCCGGACGGGGCGCGCGGGCGGGGATATCCGCAGGTCAGGGCCAGGTCATGACCGGCTCAGGACCGGCTCAGGACGGGTTCGCCGGGCCGCTGGGCGGCGGGGCGTCGAGGGACGTCGCGGCGTCGAGGGGCTCCAGGGTGTCGAGGGTCTCGGTGAGCCACTGCACCCAGAAGGTCTCCAGACCGATGCCGGCCCGCAGCACCGCGTGCTGGAGCCGGTTCCCGGTGTCCGCCCGCTCGGCCGGGAAGTCGCGCCGCTCGATCTCCCGGTAGTCGGCCAACTGCTCCCGGTGCAGGGCCAGATGGCGTTCCAGCTCGGCCGCCAGCCCGTCCGTGCCGACCACCGCGGCCGCCCGCAGCCGCAGCAGCAGCGGCTCCCGGACGGCGCGCGGGTCGGCGCCCTCAGCGGTCCAGCGGGCCAGTTCGGCGCGGCCCTCCGGCAGGACCTCGTACTCCTTCCTCTGCCCGCGCACCGGCCCGTCCGGCTGGAGGGCCCGGATCTGTCCGGAGGCCTCCAGCCGGCCGAGTTCGCGGTAGATCTGCTGGTGGGTGGCGGGCCAGAAGAAGCCGATCGACTTGTCGAACCGCCTGGTCAGCTCCAGCCCCGAGGACGGCTTCTCCAGCAGGGCGGTGAGGATGGCGTGCGGCAGCGACATGCCGTCGATCGTACGGGGCCCACGGGCGGGTCAGCGCGAGACGGCCAGGTCAGAGGGACGCGGCCAGTTCGGTGCCCTGCTTGATGGCGCGCTTGGCGTCCAGTTCGGCGGCCACGTCGGCGCCGCCGATCAGGTGCACGGACAGGCCGCGCCCGCGCAGCGCCTCGTACAGGTCGCGGCGCGGTTCCTGGCCGGTGCAGAGCACGACGGTGTCCACGGGCAGCAGTTGGCGCTCGCCGTCCACGGTGAGGTGCAGGCCGGCGTCGTCGATCAGGTCGTAGGTGACGCCGGGGACCATCACCACGCCGCGGTGCTTGAGCTCGGTGCGGTGGATCCAGCCGGTGGTCTTGCCCAGGCCGGCGCCGACCTTGCCGGTCTTGCGCTGGAGCAGGTGGACGCTGCGCGGGGGCTTCGGCCGCTCCGGGGCGCACAGGCCGCCGCGCTCGCGGTACTCCGGGTCGATGCCCCACTTGGCCTGGAACACGGGCGGGTTGAGGCTCGCCGCGTCGCCCTGGTCGGTGAGGAACTCGGCCACGTCGAAGCCGATGCCGCCGGCGCCGAGGATCGCGACCCGCTCGCCGACCGGCGCGCCGTCGCGCAGCACGTCGAGGTAGCCGAGCACGCTGGGGTGGTCGATTCCCGGGATGTCGGCGGGGGTTCGCGGGGTGACGCCGGTGGCGAGGACGATCTCGTCGTGGCCCTGCTCGGCCAGCTGCTCGGCGGTGACGGTCTCGCCGAGCCGCTGGGTGACGGCCAACTCCGCGAGCCGGGTACGGAAGTAGCGCAGCGTCTCGTCGAACTCCTCCTTGCCGGGGATGCGCCGGGCGATGTTCAGCTGCCCGCCGATCGTCTCGGCGGCGTCGTAGAGGGTGACGTCGTGGCCGCGTTCGGCGGCGGAGACGGCGAAGGCGAGGCCGGCCGGGCCCGCCCCGACGACGCCGATCCGCTTGCGCGACCGGGTGGGGCCGAGGACGAGTTCGGTCTCGTGGCAGGCGCGCGGGTTGACCAGGCAGGAGGTGATCTGGAGGTTGAAGGTGTGGTCGAGGCAGGCCTGGTTGCAGCCGATGCAGGTGTTGATGGCCTCGGCGCGGCCGTCCCGGGCCTTGGCGACGAAGTCGGCGTCGGCGAGCAGCGGGCGGGCCATCGAGACCAGGTCGGCGCTGCCGTCGGCGAGCAGGCTCTCGGCGATCTCGGGGGTGTTGATGCGGTTGGTGGTGACCAGCGGGATGCCGACCGTGCCCATCACCTTCTTCGTCACCCAGGCGAAGGCGCCGCGCGGCACCGAGGTGGCGATGGTGGGGATGCGGGCCTCGTGCCAGCCGATGCCGCTGTTGATGATGGTCGCCCCGGCGGCCTCGACGGCCTGGGCGAGCTGGACGACCTCGTCCAGGGTGGAGCCGCCGGGTACCAGATCGAGCATGGAGAGGCGGTAGACGATGATGAAGTCCTCGCCGACCCGCTCGCGGACCCGGCGGACGATCTCCACCGGGAAGCGCATCCGCCGCTCGTACGTTCCGCCCCACTCGTCCTCGCGCCGGTTGGTCGCGGCGACGATGAACTCGTTGACGAGGTAGCCCTCGGAGCCCATGATCTCGACGCCGTCGTACCCGGCGCGGCGGGCGAGTTCGGCGCAGCGGGCGAAGTCCTCGACGGTCTGCTCGACCTGCTCGGCGGTGAGCTCGTTGGGCGTGAAGGGGCTGATCGGGGCCTGGACCGCGCTGGGGGCGACCAGGTCGCGGTGGTAGGCGTAGCGGCCGAAGTGCAGGATCTGCAGGGCGATCCGGCCGCCGGCGGCGTGCACCGCGTCGGTGACCACGCGGTGCTTGTCGGCCTCCTCCTCGGTGGTCAGCATCGCGCCGCCCTCCCAGGGGCGCCCGGCCTCGTTGGGGGCGATGCCGCCGGTGACGATCAGGCCGACGCCGCCCCGGGCCCGCTCGGCGTAGAAGGCGGCCATCCGCTCGTAGCCGCCGGGGGCCTCCTCCAGGCCGACGTGCATGGAGCCCATGATCACGCGGTTGGGCAGGGTGGTGAAGCCGAGGTCGAGCGGGCTGAGCAGGTGCGGGTAGCGGCTGCTGCCGGGGTGGGCGCTCATCGACGTCTCCTGGGGCGCGGGCGGGGTGGTTGTTACCGCAGGGTAGGGGACCGGCGCCGCCTTATGCAACTAGTTGCATAAGGCTGGCCAGGGTCGCCGGGAGCGCCCGCCGGATGGCTCGAACCCGGCGCCGGGGCGCGGCCGGCGGCGTATCGTCGTGTCCCGGACCGCGCGGGGGGCAACGCGCAGGACGTGGGCTCGGGAGAGGAGCGACCGTGCGGGGTGGCTCGGTGGCCGTGGTCGGGGGCAGCATCGCCGGGAGCGCCTTCGCCGGCGCCGCCGCCCGGCTCGGCGCGGAACGGGTGGTGGTGCTGGAACGCAGCCCCGGCCACCTGGAGGACCGCGGCGTGGGGCTGTGCACCCACGACGACCGCTTCGACGAACTGGTCCGGGCCGGGCACCTGGACGCGGGCACCCGGCGCCACCGCCTCACCGTCCGCCGCTGGGTCACCCGGGGCGCGGCCGGCGAGGGCGACGGGCCGGACGGCTGCGGGCGGCTGCTCTGGGCCCAGCCCTTCCCGTTCCACTCCCACCACTGGGGCGTGCTCTGGCAGGCGCTGCGCGAACGGACGCCCGAGCGGGTCGAGTTCCGGCTGGGCGCCACGGTGACGGCCGTCGGCAACGGGCCGGGCGGAGGCAGCGGGCCGGGCATCGGCAATGGACGGGACGGAGACGACGGGCCGGGCGGCGGTGGCGGATCGAACGGCGGCGACGGGTCTCACGGCGCCTGGGTCGAAGCGGGGAGCGGCCGCGAGGAGTACGACCTGGTGATCGGCGCCGACGGCTACCGCTCGGTGGTGCGCGCCGCCGTCTGCCCGCAGGCCGAGCCCGAGTACGCCGGGTACGTGTGCTGGCGCGGCAGCTACGACGCCGCCCTGCTGGCCGAACTGCCCGGCGGCGCCGCGCCCTGGCCGGAGGAGCACTGCATCACCGCCTGCTACCCCGGCGGCCAGACGGTGATCTACCGCATCCCCGGGGTCGAGCCCGGCCGCACCCAGGTGAACTGGGTCTTCTACGCCCCCACCCCCGACTGGCTGCGGCTGGACGGCCCGACCAGCATCCCGGCGGGCAGCCTCACCGACGCGCGGCTGGACGAGCTGCGGCAGCTCGCCGAACGGCACCTGCCGCCGTACTGGGCCGGGCTGGTCACGCTCACCCCGCGCGAACGGACCTTCCTGCAGCCGATCTACGACCTGGCGGCCCCGCGCCGCACGGCCGGCCGGCTGCTGATCGGCGGAGACGCGGCCACCGTGGTGCGCCCGCACAACACCAGCGGCGCGGTGAAGGCGATGCAGGATGCCCACGCCTTCGAGCTGGCGGGACGGGACGCCGGCTCCTGGCCCGGCCTGCTGGCCGCTTACGACCGCGAACGCACCGCGACCGGTCGGGAGTTGGTGGAACTGGGCCGCACCCTCGGGCGGGCCCAGGTCACCGCGGCGCCGGACTGGTCGGGGATGGACGAGCCGGCCATGACCGCCTGGTGGCGGCAACAGCTCACCGGCAGCGGGGGTTTCGGCGGCCACGCGCTCGGCCGGACCGGCTGAGCGGACGGCGTGACCGCCGAAATCCCGTCAATTCACGCGGCGGCAGCGGGTGTCGACCGCCACCGGCTGGACGGGGTCAGACGTTGACGCCGTAGTCGGTCGCGATGCCGCGCAGACCGGAGGCGTAACCCTGGCCGATGGCGCGGAACTTCCACTCGTTGCCGTTGCGGTACAGCTCGCCGAAGACCATCGCGGTCTCGGTCGAGGCGTCCTCGGTGAGGTCGTAGCGCGCGATCTCCACGCCGTTGGCCTGGTTGACGATCCGGATGAACGCGTTGCGCACCTGGCCGAAGCTCTGCAGCCGGGCGTCGGCGTCGTAGATCGACACCGGGAAGACCACCTTGGCCACGTCGACCGGGACGCGGTCCAGGTCGACCTTGATCTGCTCGTCGTCCCCGTCCCCGCCGCCGGTCAGGTTGTCGCCGCTGTGCTCGACCGAACCGTCGGGGCTGCGGAGGTTGTTGAAGAAGACGAAGTGCTGGTCCGAGACCACCTTGCCCAGCGCGTTGCACAGCAGCGCGCTGGCGTCCAGGTCGTAGTCGGCCCCGGTGGTGGTACGCACGTCCCAGCCGAGACCGACGATCACGGCGCTCAGACCGGGCGCCTCCTTGCTCAGCGAGACGTTCCCGCCCTTGGCCAGCGAAACTCCCACAATGCCCTCCTCGGATCTCTCCCTGTGGACGAATCTACAACACTGTAGAGATCACGAGAATCCGTCTGCGACCGGCCGCGCACCCTGCCGCGCCGCGCATGCCGAGCACCGTGACGACCGGGGACCCTAGACTGGCAGTGGATTTCCCCTCGTCGCAGGCCTGTCGCCGGAGGTCCCGATGCGCCAGCGGTACAGCTTCCACCTCGATCAGGGCGGGCACTCGGTGACCGTCAACGTGCGGTCCGGCTGGATCACCGAGACCGAGCTGCTGGTCGACGGCAAGGAGTGCGCCTTCCACCGGGTCCACGGGCACGGCGTCTACCCGCTGACCCTCGCCGCCCAGGTCGCCGAGGAGCCGCCGAAGCCGCTCGCGGTGCGGCTGGACCGCACGGGCCGGGCCGAGCACCCGCTCTCCTGCGTGCTGGAGCTGTCCGGCGCCGAGCACCCGATGCCGGAGCGCACGGCGCGCTGAAACCATCCGTTCGGGTGGGTTTGTTCACGCAGATCGGAAAGCCCCTTCCCGCGGAGCGCTCAGCCCTCCCAACCGCCCCCGAGGCACTCCGCGACGATCTCCTCGACCGCCTTCCGGGCCCGCTCGGCGTCCTCCGCGACCAGCCCGATCCTGGTGCGGCGGTCGAGCACGTCGGCGGCGTCCAGCGCGCCCTCGTGGCGGACGGCGTGGGCGACCTCGGCGCGGGTCACGTCCAGGCCCTCCGCGATCGGCGCCAACTCCCCGGCCGCCAGCACCTCGTGGGCCGCACCGCCGTGGCGGGCGAGCAGCGAGGCGGGCACCGGGCCGGCGGGCCCCGCCCCGGTCGGCAACGGGCGGCTGTCGCGGTGGCCGGGGGCGCCGATCAGCGGCAGCCGGGCGGTCCAGCAGGCGCGGGCGGGCAGGCCGCGCAGCCGGACGGCGGTGTCCACCGCGTCCTGGGCCATCCGGCGGTAGGTGGTGAGCTTGCCGCCGACCACGGTGATCACCCCGTCCGGGTTCTCCAGCACCGCGTGCTCGCGCGAGATGTCGGCGGTGCTGCCGTCCCCGGTGTCGATCAGCGGGCGCAGCCCGGCGTAGGCCCCGCGAACGTCCGCCCTGGTCAGGGCGGTGGCGAGGGCGGCGTTAACGGTGTCGAGGAGGAAGGCGAGCTCGGCCTCGGTGGGCTGCGGCTCGTCCGGGACCGGGCCCGGGGCGTCCTCGTCGGTCAGGCCGATCGCCACCCGGCCGAGCTGCTGCGGCAGGGCGAAGACGAACCGGCTGGTGGAGCCGGGCACCGGCACGGTGAGGGCGGCGGTGGGGTGGCCGAGGGCCGCCGCGTCCACCAGCAGGTGGGTGCCCCGGCTGGGCCGGAGCCTGATCGAGGTGTCCACCTCGCCCGCCCAGACGCCGGTGGCGTTGACCACCGCGCCGGCCCGGACGGCCAGTTCCCGCCCGCTCAGGGTGTCCACCAGCCGGGCCGAGGTGCCGGTGACCCGCTCGGCGCGAACCCTGGTCAGCACGCTCGCGCCGTACTGCGCGGCGGTCCGGGCCAGCGCGACCACCAGCCGGGCGTCGTCCACGAGTTGGCCGTCGTGGGCGACCAGCGCGCCGCGCAGCCCGTCGGTCCGTACGCCCGGCACCAGCCGGCGGGTCCGGTCGGCGTCGATCCGGCGCACCCGGGGCAGCAGGGCGCCCGGGGTGCCGGCCGTCAGGCGCAGCGCGTCGCCGGCGTGGAAGCCGGTGCGGATCAGCGCGGCCTGGCCCGGGCGCAGCAGACCCGGGATCAGCGGCACCAGTTGGGGCAGCGCCCGGATCAGGTGCGGGGCGGTGCGGGTCATCAGCACGTTGCGCTCGACGGCGCTCTCCCGGGCCACCTTGAGCTGCCCGGAGGCGAGGTAGCGCAGCCCGCCGTGCACCAGCTTGGAGCTCCAGCGGCTGGTGCCGAAGGCGAGGTCGCGGGCCTCGACCAGCACCGTGCGCAGGCCGCGCGAGGCCGCGTCCAGGGCCACTCCGGCGCCGGTGACGCCACCGCCGACGACCAGGAGGTCGATCCGGGCGTCGTCGCCGAGCGCGTGGAGTTCCAGCTCCCGGCGGACGGCGTCGAGCCGGCCGGTTCCTGCGTACGGTCCAGCGGACGGGCCCGGGTGCCGGTCGGCGTACGGCCCGGCGTGCGGGCCCGGGTACCGGTCGGCGTGCGGGCCTGGGGTGGGGGTCACGGCGCGAGGTATCCGTTCAGTGCTCTGGCCAGTTCGCGCCGCCAGGCCGCCTCGGGCAGCAGGGAGGCGACCATGCGGTGCGACTGGACGGTGGACTGGGCGATCAGCAGGACCATGGCGGCCAGTTCGAGCGGCTCGCCGGCCCGGATCGAGCCGTGCGCCTGGCCCTGCTCGATGCCGGTGCGCAGCGCCTCCAGCAGTCCGCGCTGGCTGGCGCCGAGCCGCTCGACGACGTACTCGAGCAGCAGGTCGGAGTCGTCGGAGCGCAGCAGCGCGCCGATCACCGGGTGGTCGCGCAGCCGGACGGCGATGTCGACGGTCCGCTCGACGAAGGCCTCCCGGTCGCGGCCGGCCTGCGCGGTGGCGGCCAGGGTGGCGAGGATCTCCCGGGTGAGCAGCGCGCCGATCACCGCCCGGACGTCGGGCCAGCGGCGGTAGACGGTCGGGCGGCTGACCCCGGCGCGGCGGGCGATCTCGGCGAGCTGGGTGCGGCGCACGCCGAGGTGGACGATCAGGTCGGCGGCGGCGTCCAGGATCGTGTCGTCGGTGCTGCGCGGCTCGGTGCCGCTGGGCTGATCGGCCGCACTCGACGGCTCGGCGTTACTACTTGACATGATGTGTGAAACTGTAACGCATGGCACCTGAGACGCAAGCGGAACCGGCCGGCGCCGCACTTCCGCTCCCCCCGATGAAGTGGGACGCCTGGGGCGACCCGACGCTCGCCAAGGAGCTGTCCGCCGACATCAAGGGTCTGCTCGCCGCCGCCCTCGGCGTCACCGGCGACGCCGCCCCCGGGCCGGGCGCCGACGAGGTCGTGCTGCACCCGTCCCGGATCTCCGCCGAGGACCTCAAGGCGCTCGCCGCCGCCGTCGGCGAGGCGCACGTCAGCGCCGCCGACGCCGACCGGCTGCCGCGCGCCGGCGGCAAGTCCACCCCCGACCTGCTGCGCCGCCGCAGCCGCGAACCCCAGGACGCGCCCGACGCCGTCGTGCTGCCCGGCAGCGAGCAGGAGGTCACCGCCGTCCTCGCGGTGTGCGCCGAACGCCGCATCGCCGTCGTCCCGTTCGGCGGCGGCACCAGCGTGGTCGGCGGCCTCGACCCCGAGCGCGGCGCCTTCCACGCCGTCGTCTCCCTCGACCTGCGCCGCTTCGACCGGCTGCTCGACCTGGACGAGACCTCCGGCGAGGCCGTCCTCGGCGCCGGCCTCACCGGCCCCGCCGCCGAACAGCTGCTCGCCGAGCGCGGCTGGGAACTCGGCCACTACCCGCAGAGCTTCCGCTACGCCACCATCGGCGGCTTCGCGGCCACCCGCTCCTCCGGCCAGGACTCCGCCGGGTACGGGCGCTTCGACGAGATGGTGCGCGGGCTGCGCGTCGTCACCCCCAGCGGGGTGCTCGACCTCGGCCGCGCCCCCGCCTCCGCCGCCGGCCCCGACCTGCGCCAGCTCTTCCTCGGCTCCGAGGGCACCCTCGGCGTGATCACCGCCGTCCGGCTGCGGGTCCACCCGCTGCCCGCCGTCAAGGCGTACGAGGCGTGGAGCTTCCCCGACTTCGCCACCGGCACCACCGCGCTGCGCGCCGTCGAGCAGCAGGGCACCGGCCCGACCGTGATCCGGCTCTCCGACGAGGCCGAGACCATGGTCAACCTGGCCATGACCGAGCAGATCGGCGGCGCCCCGGCGGTCACCGGCTGCCTGGCCGTCACCGTCTTCGAGGGCAGCGCGGCCCAGGTCGCCGCCCGGCAGCAGCTCACCCGCGACGCCCTGCTCGCCGCCGGCGGCACCTCGCTCGGCGAAGCCCCGGCCCGGGCCTGGGAGCACGGCCGGTTCAACGCCCCCTACCTGCGCGACTCGCTGCTCAGCGCGGGCGCGCTCTGCGAGACCCTGGAGACCGCGACCAGCTGGAGCCGGCTGCCCGCCCTGCGGGTCGCCGTCACCGAGGCGCTCGCCACGGCCCTGCCCGGCTCCCTCGTGCTCTGCCACGTCTCGCACGTCTACCCGACCGGCGCCTCGCTCTACTTCACCGTGGTCGCCGCCCTCGGCGAGGACCCGCTCACCCGCTGGGGCACCGCCAAGCGCGCCGCTGGGGACGCCATCCTCGGCGCCGGCGGCACCATCAGCCACCACCACGCCGTCGGCGCCGACCACCGGCCCTGGATGACCGACGAGGTCGGCGAGCTCGGCGTGCGCATCCTGCGCGCCGTCAAGGCCGAACTCGACCCGGCGGGCATCCTCAACCCCGGCAAGCTGATCCCGTGACCGGCGTGAGAACCGTCCGCAGGGTCGCCGTTCTCACCAACCCGGCGGCGGGCATCGGCCACGCCGAACCCGCCGCCCACCGGGCCACCGCCCGGCTGCGGGCCCTCGGCGTCCAGGTCGAACCGCACGCCGGCCGCTCCCCCGAGGACGCCGTCCGCCTCGCCCGCGAGGCCGCGGCCGACGGCGTGGACGCGGTGGCGGTGGTCGGCGGCGACGGCATGATCAACCTTGCCCTCCAGGCCCTCGCCGGCACCCCCGTCCCGCTCGGCGTGGTACCGGCCGGCACCGGCAACGACCACGCCCGCGAGTACGGGCTGCCGCTCGGCGCCCCCGAGGCCGCCGCCGACGTCATCGCCGCCGGGCGCACCCGAGGCGTCGACCTCGGCCGGATCACCGGCCCCGACGGCGCCGTCCGCTGGTACGGCTCCGTCCTCGCCACCGGCTTCGACTCCCTCGTCAGCGACCGCGCCAACCGGCTGCGCTGGCCGCGCGGCCGGATGCGCTACAACCTCGCCATCCTCGCCGAGTTCGCCAACCTGCGCCCGCTGCCGTTCCGGATCACCCTCGCCGACGGCACCGTCATCGAACGCGACCTCACCCTGGCCGCCGTCGGCAACACCCGCAGCTACGGCGGCGGCATGCTGATGTGCCCCGCCGCCCTCCCCGACGACGGGCTGCTCGACCTCACCCTGGTCGACGCCATGCCCCGGCTGCGCATCGCCCGCTTCTTCCCCACCCTCTTCAAGGGCACCCACGTGGGACACCCCGAGGTCACCACGCTGCGCACCGAGTCCCTGCGGATCGAGTCCCCCGGCATCACCGCCTACGCCGACGGGGAGTTCATCGCCTCCCTCCCGGTGGAGGTCGCGGTGGCGAAGGGCGCCCTGCGGATACTGGTGCCGTGAGGCGCCGCCGTCGCGGCCCGGCCGCGACGGCGGAGGTCCGCGCACTCCGGGGGGTGCGCGGACCTCGGAACAGGCGACCGGAAAAACCGGGTGCTTCGACGTCGGACGGTCGGGTAGCCTGCGGGCATGTCGAGCCCTGAGGCATCCAGGGTGGGGGCTTTCGGTCACGCGCCGTCAGCCCCCTGAAACCCGGTAACGCCGAACCACCGAGACCGAGCGAGCGCCACGCCTGCGCCGCCCGGGGGCTGCGCGTGCGGTGACGAGACGTCCCTTCCTCGTTCCCACCGCCTCCTCGGAGCCTCTCGATGCCCCTTCCGCTCTACCTGCTCGCCCTGGCCGTGTTCGCCATGGGCACCTCGGAGTTCATGCTCGCCGGACTGCTGCCCGGCCTCGCCGCCGACCTCGGCGTCACCGTCGGTACGGCCGGCGGGCTGACCTCGGCCTTCGCCGCCGGGATGGTGGTCGGCGCGCCGCTGACGGCCGCCCTCGCCCGCCGGCTGCCGGAGCGCGGCAGCCTGCTCGGGTTCGTCCTGGTCTTCGCGGCGGCGCACGCCGTCGGGGCCGTCACCGGGAGCTTCCCGGTGCTGTTCGCGACCCGGGTGGTGGCCGCGCTCGCCGATGCCGGGTTCCTGGCGGTGGCCCTGACCACCGCCGCGTCCCTCGTCCCGGCGGACCGGAAGGGACGGGCGCTCGCGGTCCTGCTGTCGGGGACGACGGTGGCCACGGTGGCCGGCGTCCCGGGCGGGGCGGTGCTGGGCGCGCTGTTCGGGTGGCGCGCCGCGTTCTGGGCCGTCGCGCTGCTCTGCCTGCCGGCCGCCGTCGGGATCGCCAAGGGCCTGCCGGCCGTCGCCGCTCCGGCCGACCGGCACTGCGCTCCGGCGCTGCGGACGGAGGTCGCGGAGCTGCGCCGCCCCCGGCTGCTCCGCGCGATGCTGCTCGCCGCGCTGGTGAACGCGGCGACCTTCGGCGGCTTCACCTTCCTCGCCCCCGTGGTGACCGGCCCCGCCGGGCTGGGCGAGCCGTGGGTGCCGGTCGCGCTGGTGCTGTTCGGCGCCGGGTCGTTCGCGGGGGTCACCGCCGCCGGACGGCTCGCGGACCGGCACCCGGGCCGGGTGCTCGCCGTCGGCGGCCCGCTGCTGCTGGCGGGCTGGCCCGCGCTGGCCGTCCTGGCGGACGCACCGGGCGCCCTGCTGCCGCTGGTGTTCCTGCTGGGCGCGCTGTCCTTCGCCGTCGGCGGCACGCTGATCACCCGGGTGCTGTACGAGGCCGCGGGCTCCCCCACCCTGGCGGGCGCCTACGCCACCGCCGCGCTCAACCTCGGTGCCACCGCGGGACCGCTGCTCGCCGCCGCCGCCCTCGGCACGGCGGCCGGCGGCCTCGGGCCGTTCTACGCCGGCGGCCTGCTGGTCGCAGCGGCGCTGCTGGTGGCGACGGTCCGGCCGCGGTTCGCCTGAACCACCCGCGTCGCACCACGGACGTCTGATCGCGGACGCCAGCGCGCGGGCGTCGGAAAACGGACGCCAGGGCCCGGGCGTCGGACCACGGCGGCCCCGGTTCACACCCCCGGGGCCGCCGTCACCCGCCCGTCCGCGATCGCCGCCACCAGTTCGCCGTGGTCGGCCTCCGTCCGGTCCGCGTAGCGCACGGCGAAGTCGGCGACCGCCTCGGCGAAGATGTCCGCGCCGCCCAGGTAGCCGGCGATGGCGAGGCGGTCGCCGGTGCGGGCGTGGGCGCGGGCGAGGGTGCGGCCGCAGAGGTCGGCGTAGGCGCGCAGGCCGGCGGGCCGGAGGTCGGCGATGTCCGTCGAGCCCTTCATGTCGCGCAGTTGGCGCCCGTAGAAGTGGCGCCCGGCGGGGCCGGTGGTCCAGCCGAGGAAGATGTCGCTGGCGGCCTGCATCAGGCGCTGCCCGGTGACGACCCGGCGACCGCCGTGGTGGGCGACCACCTCGGCGTCCGCCCGCAGCGCCGGCAGGTGTTCCTCCAGCACCGACCGGCCGGCCTCCTTGAGCTGGAGGAACAACGGGTCGCGGCCGTCCCGGCCCTCCAGCAGCACGACGAAGCAGCGGGTGCCGACGCTGCCCACGCCGACCACCTTGGTGGCCGCGTCGACGAAGCGGTAGCGGTCCAGCAGCACCCGGCGCTCCTCCGCGAGGGTCGACCGGTAGTCGCTGAACACCTTTCCGAGGTCGCGCAGTTCGGTCGGTTTCAGCGGTTCGATCAGCGGCGGCTCGCTGATGATCCGGCGCCGCCCGTCCCGTTCCTCGGTGAGCTTGTCGAAGGCCTGGAGGCTGGTGCGGCGCCGGGCGTGGGCGAGGTCGGCCTCGACCCGTGCGCGCCGCTTCGGCCCGCGCAGCACGGCCGGCAGGTCGGCGGTGTCCACCCGGGCGTACCAGACGTCGAGTTCGCCCATCCCGGCCAGTCGCCGCATGGCGCCCGCGTACCCGTGGACGGCGGCGAGCGCGGCCCGCCGTACCCGCCGTTCGTCCAGGCCGTTGTCCCGGGCGGCGACGGCGACGCTGGCGGCGAGCCGCTTGACGTCCCATTCGAAGGGGCCGGGGAAGGTCTCGTCGAAGTCGTTGACGTCGAAGAGCAGTGCCCGCTCCGGCGAGGCGTACACGCCGAAGTTCGACAGGTGGGCGTCGCCGCAGAGCTGGACGGTGAGCCCGGTCTCGGGGAGGGCGCCGAGGTCGGCCGCCAGGACGGCGGCGGCGCCGCGCAGGTAGGCGAACGGGCTCTCCGCCATCCGCCCGTAGCGGATCGGCAGCAGCCGGGCGACCCGGTCCTCGCCCTGCCGCTCCAGGACGCCGAGCGGGTCGGGCCGGTCGGCGGCGGGGATCCACCGGCCGTGGGCGGAGCGGGAGACGCGCTCCCGGGCGGCCCGACCGCGCCGGCGGCGTTCGGCGGGGGTGGTCATGCGGCGGCTCCGTCCGTCAGCGGGGTCCCCTTCCCGCGACGCTAGGACAGGAGGGCCGGAGGGCGCAGCGCGCGCCCTCCGGCCCTCCGCCGTCCGGGTGAAGCGGGCGGCCCTCACCGAGCGGCGGGCCCCCCCGCCCCGGGGGGGGCGCCCCCCCGGGGGGGGCCCCCCCCACCCCCCCCCGCCCCCCGGGGGCCCCCCCCGGCCCCCGCGAGGGGGGGGGGGGCCCGAAAGGGGGGCCGCGCCCCCGCCCCACCCGCCG
>NZ_JBIVSD010000007.1:276881-417180 GCF_044756065.1 Kitasatospora sp. NPDC092039
CGGGGGGGGGGGGGGGGGGGCCGGGGGGGCCCCGCCCCCCCGCCCCCGGGGGGGGGCGGGGGGCGGCCCCCCCCCCCCGCCGCCCCCCCCGGGGGGGGGGGCCCCCCCGCTCGGTGGGGGCCACCGTCAACCGCCGTCCGCCCCGGGGTCGTTCCGCAGGGCCCCGTCGTGGGCCTGCGGCCCGCTACTGGCGCGCCGCGCCCAGGACCACCGGCCGGGTCCGCAGCAGTGCCCGGACCGGCATCCCGGTCGCCGCGAGGCAGAGCAGCACGGCTCCGGCGGCCAGCGGCAGGGCGAGCATCGGCGGCACGTACGGGGCGGCGTTGGCCACGCCCCGGGCGACCGGCACCAGGGTGAGCCCGGCGATCACCGCGCCGACCGCAAGCCCGGTCGAGGCCACCAGCAGCGCCTCCCAGCGCATCATGCCGCGCACCTGGCCGCGGGTGGTGCCGGCCAGGCGCAGCAGCGCGACCTCGCGGCGCCGGTCCAGCACGGTCATCACCAGGGTGTTGGCGGCGCTGACGGCGGCGAACCCACCGAGCACCGCGGCCATCACGGTGTTGGCCCAGCCGCTGATCTCCAGGTCCTTGTCGGACCGGGCGACGAACCCGGCCCGGTCGGTCACGGCGGCCCCGGCCTGGGCGCCGAGTGCGGCGGCCACCGCCGCGGGGTCGGCGCCCGGCGCGTCGGCGACCAGCACCTGGCTGTCGAACCCGGCGGTGACGTGCGCGGCCACCGCGGCCCGGGGCAGCAGCGCCTGTGCGACGCCCAGGCCCCGGTCGTACACCGCGACCACGGCGGGGCGCGCCGCGGTGCCGTCGCCGAGCCAGAGCGGGACCCGGTCGCCGACCCGGGCGCCGAGCGCGTCGGCCAGGGTGGTGCTCAGGGCGATGGTGTCGGGGGCGCGGCCGAGGTCGGCGAGCGCGCCACCGCGCACGCCCAGGTCGAGCACCTTCGGCAGCCGGGCCGGGTCGCCGTCGACGCCTAGCACGGGGGCGGTGCCCAGCTGGCCGGCGGTCTCGTAGACGACGCCGGTGCGCAGCACGCCCACGGCGGTGTCCACGCCGGGCACCCGGGCGGCCCGTTCGGCCGTCCCGGCGGGCAGGCCGGGGCCGGTGGCGCCGATCACGTGGTCGGCGGTGACGCCGGCCCGGACGTTCTCGCCGCTGGTGTGGCGGATGGTGCTCTGGAGGACCAGCAGGGTGCCGCAGAACGCGGTGACCAGGACGATCGGGGTGATCGCGGAGGCCAGTCGGCGGGCGTTGGCGCGGGCGTTGTCGGCGGCCAGCGAGCCGGGCGCGCCGCCGGCCCGCAGCGGGACGCCGAGCACGGCGGCGGCGGCCCGGGCCAGCCAGGGGCCGAGCAGGGCGACGGCCAGCATGAAGCACATCACCACGCCCATCGCGATCTGGGCGGCCTTGGTGCCGTCCAGGGAGCTGGCGACGGCGGCGGCCGTGACGCCTCCGGCGGCGAAGACCAGCCCGAGGACGGTGCGGACCTTGCCCGGGCGGGGCGGTTCGACGGCGGCCTCGCCGAGCGCCTGGGCGGCCCGCATCCGGGACGGCCGGCGGGCGGCCAGGAAGCCGGCGGTCAGCGCGGCCAGGGTGCAGGCGAGGACGGCGGCGAGCATCGGCAGCGGGCCGACGTCCAGGCGGATGTCCGCGGGGACGGCGCCGCGCTCGACCAGCTGGCCGAACCACCAGCGGGCGAGGGCGAGTCCGGGCAGGATGCCGAGCGCCGCGGCGACCGGCGCGACCAGCATCGCCTCGGCGGCGATGGTGCGGCGGATCTGGCGCGGGGTGGCCCCGATGGCGCGCAGCAGGGCGAACTCGCGGGCGCGCTGGCCGGTGGCGAGGGCGACGGTGCTCATCACCACGAAGATCGCGGTCATGGTGGCGTAGCCGCCGAAGGTGCCGCCGAGGCCCATCAGGACGGTGCGGGCCTCGCCCAGGGCGGGGTGTTCGACGGTGGCCCGGCCGTCCCCGGTGTACGTCCTGGCGTCGTTGCCGACGGCCTGGCGGACCTGGGCGGCGAGCGCGGCGGTGCTGACGCCCTCGCGGGGCTGCACGGCGACGGCGTCGATCCGGCCGGGGTGGCCGGAGAGGCGGTCGGCGGTGGCATCGGCGAACCAGGCGGTGGGGCCGGTCCGCTGGGCGGCGGCCAGACCGGAGATCCGGTAGTCCGCGGTGCCGCCGGGCGCGGTGAGCTTGATGCTCGCGCCGGGCGCGAGACGGGCGGCGTGCGCCGTGTCGGCGTCCAGCACCACCTCGTTCGCCCCGGGGGCGCGGCCCTCGACCAGCTTGTCGCCCGGCCCCGCGATGCCGAGCGCGGCGAAGCCCCGGCCGGTCAGGGCCGGCGCCCGGTCGCCGGCCGGCAACGGGAAGGCGGTGTCCGGGCGGGCGGCCGCGACCCCGGGCAGCCCGGCCAGCCGGCCGACCAGCGCGGCGTCGGTCCGCGCCCGCTCCGGGGTGGCCTGCTCCTGGGTCTCGGTGTCGTCGGCGACCTTCTGCTCGATCTTCACCGCCTGCTCGGCCGCGACCACCACGGGGGCGTGGGCGTAGCGGGTGGGTTCGAGGCTCGCGGTCAGGCCGGTCTGCAGCAGCACGCCGCAGGCCACCACCACGGCGGCGCCCAGCAGCAGGGCGACCAGGGTGCCCACGAAGGACGCGGGCCGGAAGCGCACCGAGGAGCGCGCGAGTCCGTTCGTCATGCCGCCACTCCCACCGGGCGGGCGGTCAGCGCGACCATCCGGTCCGCGACGGTCTGCGGGGTCGGGTGCGGCAGGTCGTCCACGATCGCGCCGCCGGCCAGGAACAGCACCCGGTCGGCGAAGGAGGCCGCCACCGGGTCGTGGGTCACCATCACCACGGTCGCGCCGAGCGAGTCCACGGCGTGCCGCAGCAGGGCCAGCACCTCGTGCGCGGTCCGGGTGTCCAGCGCGCCGGTCGGCTCGTCGGCGAACACCACGTCCGGGCGGGTGATCAGCGCGCGGGCGATCGCCACCCGCTGCTGCTGGCCGCCGGAGAGCTGGCCGGGCCGCCGCTTGGCGTGCTCGCCGAGGCCCACCCGCTCCAGCAGCTCCCGGGCCCGGGCGCGGTCCTGGCGCTCCCCGGCGAGGCGCTGCGGGAGCAGCACGTTCTGCTCGACGGTCAGCGAGGGCAGCAGGTTGAAGGACTGGAAGACGAAGCCGATCCGGCTGCGGCGCAGCTTGGTCAGCCGGTTCTCGCTCAGCTGGGTGATGTCCTCGCCGCCGAGCCGGACCTGTCCGGAGTCCGGGCGGTCCAGGCCCGCCGCGCACTGGAGGAAGGTGGACTTGCCGGAGCCCGACGGGCCCATCACCGCGGTGAAGCTGCCGTGGGCGAGCGCCAGGTCGACCCCGCGCAGCGCCTGCACCTCCGCCTCGCCGCGCCCGTAGGTGCGGCGCACTCCGCGCAGCTCGATCGCGGGGGCCGGCTGCGGGGCGGCGGCGTACGGCGCGGCGGCGTACCCGTCGGTGCCGGGTGCGCCGGAGCCGTACGCCTCGGGGCCGTACGCCTCGGGGCCGTACGCGTCGGTCCTGCGGCGGTCTTGGCGGCGTGCCATGGGGGCCTTCCTTCGGTTCTGCGTCGCTCGTCGTCAACGTGTTCAAACCTAGGAAGGACGGGCTCCGCGGACCATGCAGGCCACCGGCGGACCGGGGGTGGGGTTATCCCCCCACCGCCTCGGCGGGGATCCCCCGGTAGGCGGCGCGCAGCTCGCCGAGCACCGGGTGCGCGGGGTCGAAGGCGGTGCCGTCCACGGCCGCCAGCGGGCGCACCCCGACGCCCGCGTTCACCGCGAAGGCGGCGGTGAAGCGGTCCAGGCCGTCGACGGGCAGCCGCTCGCGGGACTGCGGGCCCCGGTAGGCGCCGGACAGCAGGGCCTCGGTGACGCCGGGCAGGCTGGGGCCCTGTGGCCAGACCAGCGCGTCCCCGGCCAGGAAGCCGACGTTCCAGGTCGCGCCCTCGACCACCATACCGTCCTCGTCGACCAGCAACACGTCGTCGTAGTCGCTCAGTTGGGCCTGCCGACGGTGGTGCACCAGGCCGAACAGGCCGACGTGCTTCACCTCCGGCAGCTCCCGCCGGTACGCCGTGCTGCGGACCCGCAGCGGGGCGGGCGCGGCCGCCGCGGCCGGACGGGTGGTCACCAGCAGGGCGGGTGCGGCCGGGGCCGAGGGGCGTTCCAGGCCGAGCGCCGGGTCGTACACGGTGACCCGGACGGTCACCGGCGCGCCGTCGGCGGGCAGCACCGCGCCGATCCGCTCCCGCACCGCCGCCCGGTCCAACTCGGCGCCGAACAGCGCCCGGCAGTCCCGGACCAGCCGGTCCAGGTGCAGCGACAGGCCGCGCACCCGGCCCGCCTCGGCGCGCAGGGTGGTGAAGTGCCCGTAGTTGAGCAGACCCAGTGCGGCCAGCCGCGCCGGGTCGGCCGGGGCGCCGTCGATCTCGATCTCAGCCATCCCCCGAGTCTGCCAGCTGCGGGGACGCCGGCGGCGCGGGCTCCGGCCGGGCGGGCTCGGGCAGCGGGGACGACGGCGGCACGGGCAGCGCGGGAAGCGGGGACGACGACGCGGGCTCCGGCAGCATGGGCTCCGGCAGCGGCACCGGCCGGTACGGGCCGGCCATCCGCCGGCCCGCCGCCCGGGCCGCCCGCTCGAACTCCTCGATCCGGTACGCCAGGCCCTCCGGCTCGCCGGCCTCCGACCAGCGCCACGCCTCCGCCCACCACTGCGGCCCGCGCACCATCGGCCGGCCGGCCAGCGCCAGGCACAGCGCCAGGGTGGAACGGGCGTACTCGTGCACCCAGCCGTCGCAGCCCCGGTAGTCCGCCGTCTCGTCCAGCCGCAGCCAGCGGCCCTCCTGCCCGGCGGCCAGTATCGGCACCCAGCCGCGCAGCCGGTCGGCGACCAGCAGGAGCAGCCGCCCGTCCTCCTCCCGCACCCGGTGCACGGGGAGTTGGGGCATCCGGGCGAAGGACAGCGAGCGTTTCCAGCCCACCACCCACAGGCCCCGGCGCAGGTAGTAGCGGACCGCCGGCTGCCAGGTCCAGTGCGCCTCCAGCCGGAAGCCCGGCAGGCCCTCGGCGGTGGCCGCCGCGTACACCGCGTCCAGCGCGGCGGCGGCCAGGCCCCGCCCGCGCGCGGCCGGGGTCACGTAGAGGGAGGAGACGGCGAGCTGGCTCGGGCCCCTGGTCCAGTTGTCCACGGCGACGGTGCCCACCACGGCGCCGGCGTCGTCCTGGATCCAGTAGCGCCGCCGGTACAGCTCCCCGCCCGGCCACTCCCGCCCGCTCTCCCCCAGCCGCTCCCGCCAGCCGCGCTCCGCGTGCGGCGCCAGCCCGTCCGGGTCCACCCGCTCGCCCAGCTCGCCCTCCACCAGGGACGCCAAGTCCCAGAGCGCGAACCGCCGTTCCTCCCCCGGCCCGGCCGCCCGCAGCCGCGGCCCCGCCGCCAGCCGGTCCTGCGCCCGCTCCACCGCCGCATCCCACGACCTCACCACAGGGCGAGGATAGCGGGGAGGCCCGGACGATCAGTAATCCGCCGGACACCGAACGTCAGCGCGGACCCGGCGGGCCACGCGCCGCGGGCAGGGGCCGGGCGTAGGCCGCCGCGGGCCGGGCGAAGACCGTCACGGGCCGGGTGGAGGCCGCCGCGGGCCGGGCAGGGGCCGGGCGGGGGCCGCCGCGGGCCGGGCAGGGGCCGGGCGGGGGCCGCCGCGGGCCGGGCAGGGGCCGGGCGGAGGTAGGGAAAACCCGACCACAGGACTCGACTTGACCGTGATGCCCCCGCCGGCCTGCGCCGATGCAATGAAGGGGTGACGAAACGGGCGTGGTGGTGGTGCGGCGGATGGCTGGTCGCGGCGGGGTGGGCGGGGGCGTTCCCGGTGCTGTCCGGGCTGGGGCCGCACCGGAGTTGGGGGCTCTGGGCGGCCGGCGGGTACCTGCTCGCGGCGCCGGCCGCCGTGCTGGTGCGGCGGCGCGGACGTGAGCTGTCGGTGGCGGTCGCGGCCGTCGGCGCGGTGCTGGTGCCGCTGCTCCTCCTGGTGCTGGACGGGCAGGGGCAGAGCGAGGTCGGGGTGATCGAGCGCTCCGGGTCGCTGCTGCTGCACACCGGCTCCCCGTACCTGGCCGACCCCCGGTCCGTCGCGGAGTACACCCCGTACCTCCCCGGCATGGCCCTGCTGGGCCTGCCCCGCGCACTGCTGGGCGGTTCGCCGCTGGGCGACGCCCGGCTCTGGTGCGCGGCGGTGTTCCTGGTCTGCGTGCTCCGGACGGTGCCCGCCGGGCGCCGGCTCGGCGCCGCCGCGCTCACCGCCTCACCGGTGGTGGCGCTGCCGCTCTGCGTCAGCGGGGTCGACCTGCCGCTCACCGGACTGTGCTGGCTCGCCCTGGTCCGCGCCGCCCAACGGCGGCCGGTGGCAGCCGGGTTGGCGCTGGCCGCCGCCTGCTCGCTGAAGTGGACGGCCTGGCCGGCGCTCGCCGTGGTGACGGCCCTGCTGGCGGCCGCCGCCGGACGGCGCGCGGCGCTGCGCGGGGCGGCCGTCGCGGTGGGGGCGGCGGCGGTGGCGGTGCTGCCGGTGGCGCTGCGCGCGCCGGGGCCGCTGGTGGAGCAGGTGCTCGCCTTCCCCACCGGGCGCGGCCGGCTGCCGACCCCGGCCGCCAGCCCGCTGCCCGGGCGGCTGCTCGCCGACCTCGGCCCGCCCGGCTGGTACGCCGCCGTCGGCCTGCTGCTGCTCGCCGGGCTCACCGTCGGGGCCTCGCTGCTCACCCGTCCGCCCCGCACCGCGGCCGCGGCGGCGCACCGGCTGGCCATGGGGCTGGCGGCGGCCTTCCTGCTGGCGCCGGCCGGGCGGTTCGGCTACCTCGCGCTGCCGCTCGTCCTCGTCCTGCTCTCCTTCTCGTTCCCCGCGGACCCGCTCCCGGCGAACCCGCTCCCCGCGATCCCCGCGATCCCTGCACTCCCTTCGCGTCCTGTGCGTCCTGTGCGTCCTGCGCTCCACGCGAACCCGATTCCCACGAGCCCGCTCCCCGCGGACTCCGTTCCGAAAGGCCTGCCATGGGCACCACCCTCGTCGTCACCAACGACTTCCCGCCGCGCCAGGGCGGCATCGAAACCTTCGTCAAGGCCCTGGCCGACCGAGTCCCCGGCCACGACGTCGTCGTCTACACCTCGGCCGAACCGGGCGCGGAGCGCCACGACGCCACTCTCCCCTACCCGGTGATCCGCGACCGGGCCCGCACCCTGCTGCCGACCCCGCGGGCCACCCGCCGGGCCGCGGCGATAGCCCGGGCGCACGGCTGCGACCGGGTCTGGTTCGGCGCGGCCGCGCCGCTCGCCGCGATGGCGCCCGGCCTGCGGCGGCTGGCGCCCGGCATCCGCCGCACCGTGGCCACCACGCACGGCCACGAGATCTGGTGGGCCCGTACTCCGGGCGCCCGCGCCCTGCTGCGCCGGATCGGCCGCGGAACGGACGTGGTGACCTACCTGGGCGACTACACCCGCACCCGGATCGCCCCGGCGCTCGGGCCTGACGCCCGGCTGGCCCGGCTCGTCCCGGGGGTCGACCCGTCGGTCTTCCGGCCGGCCGGCGCCCCGGACCGGACCGGTCCGGGGACCGCCGGCACAGGGAACGCCGGTACGGGGAACGCGGGTGCGGGGACCGCCGGTACGGAGGTGCCGTCCGCCGCCCCGGTGGTCCTCTGCGTGGCGCGGCTGGTCCCGCGCAAGGGCCAGGACGTGCTGATCCGCGCGCTGCCCGCGATCCGCCGGGCCGTGCCCGGGACCACCCTGGTGCTGGTCGGCCGGGGCCCGGACGAGGACCGGCTGCGGGGCCTCGCCCGCCGGGTGACCGAGCCGGGCAGCGTGGTGTTCACCGGAGGCCTGGACCACGCCGGGACGGCCGTCCACTACGCCGGGGCGGACGTCTTCGCGATGCCGTGCCGCACCCGCCGGCTGGGGCTGGAGGCGGAGGGCCTCGGCATCGTCTTCCTGGAGGCTGCCGCGGCCGGCCTCCCGGTGGTGGCCGGCCGCTCGGGCGGCGCCCCGGACACCGTGCTCGACGGCGTCACCGGCACGGTCGTCGACGGGCGCTCCCCCGCCGAGGTGGCCGCCGCCCTGACCCGGATCCTGCTCGCCCCGCCCGCCGAGCGCGCCCGGATGGGGGCGGCGGGGCGGCGCTGGGCCGAGGAGCACTGGTCCTGGGAGGCCTCGGCGCGGCGGCTCACGGAGCTCCTCGACCCCGCCGTACCGCTGCCCGGCTCCACCGCGCCGGTCATGCCGAACGCCCAGGCCGCGCCGGTCATTCCGGCTGCCCCCGCAGGCGCCTGACCAGCCGGGCGATCGCGGGCGCGCCGCCGTTGGCGCGGACCGCCGTCACCCAGTTCCGCGCCTGGCCCGGCAGGTCGTCCCGGCCCGGGCAGGAGAAGCTGAACAGCCAGACGTGGGCGGACAGATCGCGCTCCGGCAGCGCCCGCCACTCCTCGCCCCCGGCCTCGGTCAGCACGTCCAGGCAGGACGCCAACGCCCGGTCGCCGTCCCCGCCCCACTCCTGCCGCAGCCAGAGCAGGAAGTTCGCCTGGGCCGTCGTGCTGTCGTCCTTGGTGGCCTCGCCCTTGAGCAGTCGGTTGACGATCGCGCTCTGCGGTTCCCGTGTCCTCGCCATGACGCCATCGCTCCGGCACCGCAACCGCCGTGACAAGGGGGTGACTTGCGACCCGCCCGACCGCGGAGTCACTCCCCCCGCAGGTGCGCCAGCACCGCGAGCACCCGCCGGTTGCCCTCCGTCGGGTCCAGGTCCAGCTTCATGAAGATGTTCCCGCAGTGCTTCACCACCGACGCCTCGGTGATGCTCAACCGGCCTGCCACGGCCTGGTTGTTGAGGCCCTCGGCCATCAGCGCGAGCACCTCGCGCTCACGCGGGGTGAGCCGGGCCAGCGGGCGGTCCGCGGACCGGCCGCGCAGCAGCACCCGGACCACCTCGGGGTCGATCACCGTCTCCCCGTCGGCGACCCGCCGCAGCGCGTCCAGGAAGTCCGCGACGTCGCCGACCCGGTCCTTCAACAGGTATCCCAGGCCGGCCGGTTGGGCGCCGGCGGCGGCGAGCAGCCGGGTGGCGTACGGGGTGGCCACGTACTGGGACAGGACCAGCACGGGCAGGCCCGGGTGGCGCTCGCGCAGGGCGAGGGCGGCGCGCAGGCCCTCGTCGCTGTGGTCGGGGGGCATCCGGACGTCGGTGACCACGATGTCCGGCCGGTCGGCGTCGACGGCCGCGGCCAGCGCCCCGGCGTCGCCGACGGCGGCGGTCACCCGGTGGCCGCCGAGGGCGAGGAGTTCGACCAGGCCGGCGCGCAGCAGCACCGCGTCCTCGGCGATCACGACCCGGAGCACGGGACCTCCAGCCGCAGCGTCGTCGGGCCGCCCGTCGGGCTCGTCACCATCAGCCGTCCTCTCAGCAGTGCCACCCGGTCGGCGAGTCCGGCCAGTCCGGCCCCGGCGGCCGGGTCCGCCCCGCCGCGGCCGTCGTCGGTCACCTGGACGACCAGCCGACCGCCCGCGACCCGCCCGTGGACGGTGATCGCGGTGGCCCCGCTGTGCTTGGCGGCGTTGGTGAGCGCCTCGGTGACGGTGAAGTACGCGGTGGTCTCCACGGGGGCGGGCAACCGCTCCGGGAGGTCGATGTCGGTGGTTACCGGGATCGGGTGGCGCTGCGCGACCTCGTCGACGGCGGCGGCGAGCCCGTGGTCGGTGAGCACCTGGGGGTGGATGCCGCGCACCAGCCCGCGCAGTTGCTCCAGCGCCTGCCGGGCCTCACCGCGCGCCCGGGTGACGAGCTCGGCCGCCCGGCCCTCCTGGCCGCGCAGCTCGTACTCGGCGAGGCCCAGCGTCATGCTGAGCGCGACCAGCTGCTGCTGCGCGCCGTCGTGCAGGTCGCGTTCGATCCGGCGCCGCTCGGCCTCGAAGGCGTCGGCCAACCGGGCCCGGGAGCGGGTGAGTTCGAGCACCTGGTGGCCGAGGTCGTCCTCCCGGGGCACGAGCAGGAAGCGGGCCAGCGCGACCTCGGCCGAGGCCAGCAGCGCCCCGGCGTACGCGCAGAGCAGCAGGCCGGCCAGCCCGGCGGCGGTGAACGGCAGGGCGGTGAGCGGCCCGGCGGCGGCGTGCCCGGGGATCAGCATCACGGTCTCCGGGGCGAGCGCCCAGACCACCAGCGGGGAGATCACGTAGAGGCCGGAGAACACCAGCAGCGCGGTGAAGCCGAGCGAGGCGGCGGCCAGCACCGTCGAGGTGAGCACGGCGTGGGCGAGTTCGCGCCAGGTGGCCCGCTCGCGCAGCCGGGTGCGGACGCGGGCCCGGCGGCCCGCCCCGGGCAGGCTGCGGTGCGGGTCGGGCAGCGGGATCGGCTCGACCAGCCGCAGCCGCCACCGGGCCACACCGGCGGCGGGGATGCCCGCGAGCGCCAGGGCCAGCAGCACCGGCAGCCCGACCCCGACCACCGACAGGCCCGCGCCGAGCACCAGCAGCACCACGAGGACCACCAGCAGTACCGGCCCGAGCAGGGCGCCGCTCAGCAGGTACGCCCAGCAGCGCGGCACCCAGCGGCTGAACGGGAAGCGCAGCGGGCCCGCCCGCAGCGCCTGGCGCACGGACGTCGGCTGCTGCTCCCGCTCGCGGCTCCCCTCGCTCATCCGGTCCACCCTAGCCGACCGGCTGACGGCCCTTCGGGGCCCCGCCCGAGGACCCGGGCGGGACCGTGTCCGGGACCGTGTCCGGGGCCCGGCGCGCAGTCGCGTCCGCCGGCCCGCGCGAAGCCGCGTCCGGAGCCGCGGCCCGGGACGGCCTCGTCAGGACGACGGCCGCGACCACCAGCGCGCCGCCGGCCAGCGCGTTCCAGCCCACCGGCTCGTGCAGGAAGGCCGCGCCGAGCGCCGTCGACCAGAGCGGCATCACGTACGTGACGGCGGAGGCGACCGTCGCCCCCGCGCCGCGGACCAGCGCCAGGTTGAGCAGGTACGCCAGGCCGGTGCCGACCGCGCCGAGCGCCAGCAGGGCGAGCGCCGGGCCGCCCCCGGGCCAGTGCGGGGCACCCGCGGCGAACGGCGCGACCAGCGCCAACTCGACGACGGCACAGGTGATCTGGAGTGCGGAGAGGGAGACCACCGACTCCGGGCGGCCGGACAGGAAGCGGCGCAGGTAGGCGAAGCCCGCGCCGTAGCAGCAGGCGGCCGCCAGGCAGGCCAGGGCACCGGCGGTCGCCCCGGCGCCGAGGCCGCGCCACACCCCGAGCACGGTCAGCACACCGAGGAAGCCGAGCCCGAGCCCGGCCAGCCGGCGGGCGCCCGGGCGGCGCTCCTCGGGGACGGTCAGCACCGAGAACAGCAGGGTGAACAGCGGGGTGGTCGCGTTCATCACGCCGGCGAGCACCGAGCTGACCCTGGTCTCGCCGAACGGGAAGAGGGTGAACGGCACGGCGTTGAGCAGCACCGCCACCACGGCCGAGTGGCCCCACAGCGCCCGGTCGCGCGGGGCCCGTTCGCCGCGCACCGCGAGGACCGCCCACAGCGTGGCCGCGCCCAGCAGGCAGCGCCACAGCGCCACCCAGAGCGGCGGCACCCCCGCGTCGACCGCCACCTTGATCAGGGCGAAGCTCGCGCCCCAGATCGCCGACAGGGCCACGAAGCCCGGCAGCCAGCGCCGCACTCCCACCACCTCCACGTCCGTGCCATCAGCTGGACAGAGCGTGGCCCGGCACCGGAGCATGAGTCCAACAAGTGACAGTTCACCTGTGATGAGGAAGTCTCATGGCCCCGGACGTCAACCTGGCCCAGCTCAGGGCGCTGGTCGCGGTCGCCGACACCGGCGGCTTCGGCGCGGCCGCCGACGAACTGGGCATCAGCCAGTCCGCGGTCTCGCACGCCGTCGCCGCGCTGGAGCGCACTCTCGGCGCGCCCGTGCTGCGGCGCGGCAGCCCGTGCCGCCCCACCCCGCTGGGCGAGCAGGTCCTGCCGCACGCCCGGACGGCCGTCGCCTCGGCCATCGCCGTCCGCGCGATCGCCGACCGGCACTCCGGCGGACCGAGCGGCACGGTACGGCTGGCGGCGCCGACCACCGTCTGCCAGGCGCTGCTGCCCGGGCTGCTGAAGGACTGGCGGGCGGCCTACCCGCAGGTGACCGTCCGGGTCTTCGAGGGTGAGGACGAGGAGCTGGCGACCTGGCTGGAGGCGGGCACGGTGGACGCCGCCGTCCTGGTGGACGCCGGGCCGCTGCCGCCCGGGGCGGTCCCGCTCGGCGCCGACTCGATGCACGCGCTGCTGCGCCGCGACCACCCGCTCGCCGGCCAACCGGCCGTCCACGTGGCCGAGTTGGAGGACGACGACTTCCTGCTCTCGGAGGGCGGCTGCGAGCGCCACATCCGCGAGGCCTACCGGCGGGCCGGTGCCCGCTTCATGCCCCGGCACCGCATCCGCGACCTGAACACCCTGATCGGCATGGTGCACGCGGGCGTGGGGGTCTCGGTGATGCCCGCGCTGGCGCTGACCATGCTCCCGGCCGACTGCGTGCTGGTCCCGATCCGCCCCGCCGTCCACCGGACGCTGACGCTTACCGGGCCGACCGGCCGCCCGTGGTCACCGGCGGTCAGCGGACTGCTGGCGGGAGTGGGCGCGGAGGTCCTCGGCCGGACGGCGGCCGGGCCTTCCGCCTGACCTTCGACGGGCCCTGCCGACAGAGCCTCCGCCGGTACGGGCGGGGGCGCGGGGGCGTTCCACCCCCGGGGGCCTGCCCGTAGCGGGGTGGGCCGCCGCCCGAACCGGGTGGGCGCGGCCCGCCCCCGGGGGCACCCACCCGCCACCGGCTGGGCGCGCCCCCGGGTCAGCGGGGCCCGGTGCGGCTCACTCCCCGGCGAACCGTTCCCGCAGCTCCGCCAGCACCTCCGCCGCCTCCGGCAGCCCCGCGGCCTCGCAGCGCGCGATGCCGGCGGTCAGCCGGGCCACCGCCGCCTCGGTGCGGCCGAGGTCGCTGCCCTCGATCAGCGCGGCCAGCCGGACGGACTCCGCCCGCGGCGACTCGGCCCGCTCACCGCCCGCCTCGTACTCCGGGATGGCCCGCTCGACCTCGGCCAGCGCCTCCTCGTGCCGCCCGGCGACGGCCAGCGAGCGCGCCCGCTCGTAGTGCGAACCACCGCGCAGGTACCAGGAGTTGTAGTCCGCCCCGGACCGCTCGGCCGCCTCGCCGACCTCGTCCGCCTCGGCGAGCCGGGCGAGCGCGGCGGCCAGCCCCTCCGCGCCCCGCGCCCGCATCGTCAGCCGGGCCAGCTCCCGCAGGGTGGCGGCCAGCTGGTCCACCTGCGGGGCCTTGCCGTGCGCCTCGCGGGCGCGGGCCAGCGCCGCCTCGGCGGCGTCCCAGCGGTCGGCCCGGGCGAGCGCCAGGGCGGCCTCGCAGGCGACCATGGTGTGGGTCTCCTGGTCCTCCCAGCCGGCCACCGCGTCGGCCAGTCGGAGGAACTCCTCGGCGGCGTCCCGGTACTCCTCCAGCTCGGCCAGGCCCCGGGCGAGGTCCAGCCGGGCCTGGGCGAGCATCCGGACGTCCAGCCGGGCCGCCGACGCGTCCAGCAGCACCGACTCCAGCACGGCCACCGCGTCCGCCGCGCGGCCGGTGTCCCGCAGCACGTCGGCCAGCTGCAGCCGCACCTGGGCGGCCTCCTCCACCGCCTCCGCGCCGTTGCGGTCGTAGCGGGCGGCCGCCTCCGACAGCGCGCGCACCGCGCCGCCGAGATCGCCCACCCGGAGGCAGGCGTGGCCGAGCATCATGTACGTCGGCGCGTACGGGTAGGAGTCGTCGCCCCAGCGCACGGACTCGGCCAGCGCCCGGTGGAACACCTCGACCGCCTGGCCCGGCTCGCCGCTCTGCAGCAGGACCTGGCCCAGCAGTCCGAGCACCCGCGGGGTGTGCCAGGGCAGCTCGGCGGCGTCCAACCGGGCGAGCGCCTCGCGCAGTTCGGCCTCCGCCTCGGCCATCCGGCCCTGCCGGGCGGCGGCGTCGGCGGTGTACTGCCGGGAGGTGGCGGCCCGCCGCTCGGAGCCGAGCTCCACGGCCGTCCGCCGGTAGGCGCCGACCGCCGCCTCGAAGCGCGCGGCCACCTCGGCGGCGGGCTCGGGCAGCGCCTCGACCAGGTCGTGGTGGGCGGCGTAGGCGCGGGTCTGCAGCACGATCAGGTAGTCGTCGTCGGTCAGTTCGCCGGCGGCGCGCAGCTCCTCGGCCCGGGCGAGCGCGGCGTCGAGCGCCGGCCAGTCGGCCTGTCGGCCGCCGCGGTCGGCGCGGTCGGCGCGGTCGGCGTGCTCGGCGTGCTCGGCGTGCTCTGCGTGCTCTGCGGCAGCCGAGCCGCCCGGGGAGCCCCCGTCGCCCTCGTCCAGGTCCGCGATCAGCGTCCGGGTGCGGCACATCAGCGCCGACCCGGCCAGCCCCGCCTGCTCGAACAGCTCGGCGGCGGCCAGCAGCCCGGCCTTGCCCTCGGCGTACGCGTCCCGCTGGAGCGCCTCGTGGGCGCGCTGCTCGGCGAGTTCGGCGCGCAGCCGCTCGGGGCCGCCCAGCTCGGCACTCTCCGGGTGGACGAAGTCCGCCGCCCCGGCCCGCTCGGCGACCCGCTGCCACAACCGGTCGGAGTCCGGGTGCCCGAGCACCTCCAGTTCGCGGGCCCGCAGCACCAGGGCCGTGAAGTCCTCCGGCTCCGGCTCGACCGTCCAACGGGGCGCGGGCGCGACGGCCGGGGCGGCGGACAGCTCGGGCGCGGCGGCGGCCCGCACGCCCAGTGCCAGCGGCTCGGCGAGCGGCGGCTCCACGGCCAGCCGGGCCCGCCGCGCGGCGCCGACCGCGTCGGTGCCGTTGCGGGCGTCGAAGCGGGCGGCCAGCGCGTCGGCCTCGGTACGCACGTGGGCGAGCAGGGAGCCGACCGTCCAGGCCGTTCCGGCCGGGCCGGTGACCGCGAGTTCGCCGTGCCCGGCCCGGGCGAGCCGGCCGACCAGCACCTCGACGCCGGTCAGGAAGGCCAGCCGGGAGGCGGGTTCGCCGGTGACCGCGAACAGGTCGCGGTTCTCGGCGAGCAGTTCCAGACCGCGCGGCTCGTTGCCGGAGAGCGCGCAGAACTCGATGTGCAGGCCGACGGCGTCCAGCATCGCCGCCTTGCCGCGGGCGTAGCGGTAGCCGGTGAGGTGGCCGGAGCGGGCCTCGTCCAGCCGGCCCTGGCGCAGCTGCGCCAGCAGCGCGGTGGCCTGGCTGAGGTACGGCTCCTGCTCGCAGCCGCTGCGCCCGTCCAGCACCGGGGCGAGCACCTCCAGCGCCCGGGCGTCGTCCCCGGCGGCGAGGAAGTGCTCGGCGCGGGCGCGGGTCTCGCAGGCGTGGCAGTCGCTCAGTTCGGAGCGCGGACGGGCCGCCCACAGCTCGTAGGCGTCCTGCACGTCGATGCCGGTCTGCGCGGCCAGGTGGTAGCGCTGGGCGTAGTACGGCTGGAGGTCGTGGCCGGCCGCGCGGTAGCGGTCGCGCAGCTCGGTGTGCCAGCGCCTGATCGCCGCGAGCGGGACGTCCGGGTTGTCCTTGAGCGCGTCGGCGACCCACTTGAAGCGCCAGAGCACCTGGTGCCGGGCCCAGTCCCCGAAGCCGTCCGGGTCGGTGTCCCAGAGCTTGAGGACGCGGGCGAAGACGACCGGGCTCTTGCTGCGCTCGCCGTCGTACTCGTAGGCCTCCATCAGCTCCAGCAGGGCCATCGCGCGGACCGCGGTGTCCTCGAACTGCTCGGCGGCGTCGACGAGTTCCTCGGCGGTGACGGTCCTGGTGCGGCCGTACGGGCGGGCGTCGTTCTCGCGCAGCGCGGCCATCACCGCGTCGGGGGTGTCCGGCATCACGCCTCCTTCGAAACGTCGTGGCCCGGGCCGGCCGCCTCGTGCCCGAGCATCGCGTGGTCGAGCAGGCTGATGAACGAGCGGTTGAGCAGGGCGGACTCGCTGGCCTTGAGCGGTCGGCGGGTCATCAGCACGGCCTGCCCGTAGAGCGCCTCGACGGCGGTCACGGCCAGCTCGCGGTCGGCGATCCCGGCGGCGCGCCGCACCAGCGGGTTGAGGTGGTTGAGCACCAGCTGGGCGCGGGGCACCTCGGCGCGCAGCGAGCCGAGGATGTCCGCCCACAACCCATCGGCCTCGTCGGCGAGTTGGGCCCGGGTGCGCTCATGCCGGGCCTCCCGGTTGTCGAGCAGCAGGGCGGGCGCGTTGGTCGGGTGGAAGCTGCGCAGCGCGACGTCGCAGTCGAACCGGCCGACCACCTCGCGGGCGATCGCCAGGAAGGCGTTGGCGGCCAGTTCGGCGGCCGGGTCGACGGTGTCCAGGTGCGCGGTGACGGTGCCCGGGTCGAGGTCGGAGACCGAGACGCCGGGGCGGATCTCGGGCAGCCGGTGCACCAGGTCGCGGTCGTAGGTGTAGCCGCCGTTGACCACGCCGAGCCCGGCGGCGCCGGCGATCGGGGCGACCTGGCGGAACTCCTCGACCGTCCGGGTCACCAGCACGACCGGGTGGCTGCGGGCGAACTCGTCCAGGGTGACGTTGCCGTCGGTGGTCTCGAACGGCAGCCAGGGCAGCATCATCCGCAGCAACTCGTCGTCGTAGCGGGCGAGTTCCTTGACGGCCAGGTGGTGGACGGACAGGAAGCGGTGCAGCAGCGCCGGGTCGCTCGCGGACAGGCCGGTCAGCCAGTCGCGGATCCGGACGCCGAGCGCGTCCCGGACGGCGGCCAGCGTCTCGTCGGCGTACAGGCCCTCGCGGGAGGCGGTGGGGCGCAGCCCGTCGGTGTCGACCACGCAGCGGACGAAGAACGCCCAGTCCGGCAGCAGTTCGTCGGCCTGGTCGGAGAGCAGCATGCCCTTGAGGTGCACCCGGTGGCCGTTGCGGCGCGACGGCGGGGCGGCGTCCGGCAGGACGTACGCGACGCCGCGCAGGCCGACCAGCGGCAGGTCCAGCTCGATGGTGTCGAGCGGGGTGAAGTCGAAGGCGGCGCGGCAGTACTCGGCGAGCGCGTCGCACCTGGCCAGCGGGGAGGCGTGGCGCTCGGCCCACGGCGGGGTGCGGTTGACCCGGTGCTCGGTGCCGCTCGCGTCGACCACGGTGACGTCGTGGCGCAGCAGGCTGCCGAAGTCCCGGGCGAGGGTGAGCACCCGGCCGGGGCCGGTCCACTCGGCGGCGTCGGCGCGCGGGGCCAGTGTGACGGTGGTGCCCGGCTCGGGCTTGGCCGAGGCGGGCAGGGTGCGGATGGTGTAGCTGCCGTCGGAGCTGCCGCGCCACTCGATCACCGGGGCGTCCGGGGTGGCGGCGGAGCGGGTGACCACGGTGATCTCGTCGGCGACCACGAAGCAGGCGAGCAGGCCGATGCCGAACTGGCCGATGAAGTCGCCGCGGGCCCGGGCCAGCCCGGCGCCGTCCAGCCGGCCGTCGGCGTCGCGCTTGGAACTGCGGCCGATGGTGGCGAGGAAGGTGTGGACGTCCTTCTCGGTCAGGCCGATGCCGGTGTCGGTGACGGACAGCTCGTCGCCGGCCCGGACGGTGATGGTGGCCGGCGCCCCGGGGTCGAGGCCGCGGCGGGCGGAGATCGCGTCCACGGCGTTCTGCAGCAGCTCGCGCAGGTAGACGCGCGGGCTGGAGTAGAGGTGGTGGGAGAGCAGGTCCACCAGGCCGCGCAGGTCCACCTGGAAGGTGTGCGCACTCGTCGGGTTGTCGGTAGGGGACACCGGAGGCTCTTTCGGTCGCGGGTGGATGGCGGTGGCGGGGGTTGTGCGCTGCCGGGCCGGTACGGCTCAGCGCCAGGGGTGGGCGCAGCGGTCGCGGTGGGAGCGGAAGGCCTTGACCGGGCCGCCCGCCAGGTAGTTCCAGGGCGCCTCGGTCACGAAGCCGTCCAACGCGTCGAAGAGCAGGCGGGCCGTCTTCGGCTGGTCGGCGAGGGAGAAGGCCATCGCGAAGGCGTTGAAGGAGTCCTGCCAGCCGCGCACCGGCGTGAAGTCCGGGTGCAGGACGGACCGGAAGGCCGCCTCCTGGAGCCCGCCCACCACGGCCGGGCTGGTCAGGTACGCGCGGTCCTCGCCGTCCGGGAGGGCCAGCCAGTGTTCCAGGTGCGCGACCGCGACCAGCTCGCCGAGGCGGCTGCCCTCCGGGGCGGCGAGCATCACCGAGCGGGCGAACGCGTGCATCTCCTCGTGCGAACCGCCCCACTTCGCGCTCAGCTGCTGCAGCCGGTCCCAGTGCGAGCCGGCGTTCCCGGGAGCCCGGCGCACCGCGGCCTCGAAGCGGCAGGTGGCGACGTCCGGGGCGAGCGAGGCCCCGCGGGCGCTGGTCTGCAGGAACCGCCAAGGGGCGTGCCAGGACGGCTCGCGCTCGGCCACCTCCAGCAGTTGTTCCTCGGCGACCTCCAGCCGCTCGTGGAACACCTTCCACCGCTCCTCGGTGACGTCCTTGGCCCGGGCGCCCGTCCTGGCCTCCCAGGCCCAGGCGACGTGCCGGGCGCCGGACAGCAACAGCAGCAGCGTGTCCTCCGGGGTGTCGGCCAGCGCCCGGGACGTCCACTGCTCGACCCGGGGCACGTGGGAGAGCGTCCCGACGAGGAAGGTCAGGTCCTCGCCCTCGGCCGCGGCCAGCGCGGGCCGCAGCGCGGCCCAGTCCCCGTCGGCGGCGTGCCGGAGCGCCAGGCGCACCGACTCGTCCCCGTACGCCGGGTCGAGCCGCGGCTCACCACCACCGGGAGCCGCGGGCGATCCGGTACCCCGCCGGCCGAAGCCGAACCCGAACCCGCGCCGCCCGGCCCGGTCCTGCTCGCCCTCCCCGCCGGAGCGGCGTCGGAACAGCGGCATGTCTGGCCCCCTCGAACGTCATCGGCATCTTCCGCATGGCCGCACGGCGGCCATGCGATAGGTACATATCACGGTCGACTGACATCCGTTTGCGCAGCCCAGCGCCCTGGGCGCCCGGGAAGGCGGCGGTGGCGGGGCGGCGAACCGGGCCGGCCCCGGTCGGCCCGGTTCGAACACCGGGGAGGAGGCCCGCCCCGCCGCCCGGCGCCCGGCGCTGGACCCTCAGGCCCCACCGTCCCGCCGATGGACCCTCAGCCCACGCCGCCCCGCCGCCGTCCGTCAGCCCACACCGAGCCCGGAGTCCGGCGTCTTGCCCGCCTGCGCCTGCTCGATCCGCTTGACCAGCATCACCGCGAACCTCCGCGCCGCCGGCAGGTCCACCGGGCCGCCCTCGCTGGTCACGCTCGCCACCACGGTGCCAGAGCGCACCACGATGCCGACGCCCTCCCCCTCGGCCAGCGGTCCCTGGAAGGCCTGGCTCTCGCTGCCCAGCGCCGGGATGTCGACCTTCTTGAACGGCCCGGCGGAGTACGAGGCGTAGCTCTCCTTCAGCCGCTGCGCCGCCGCGTCCCGGCTGGGCAGGGTGTCCACCAGGAAGCGGACGACCACGTCCCCCGAGGAGAACCGGACCGAGCCGCTGAGCGGCTTGCCGGCGCAGGAGGCAGCGGCGGCACCGGTGCAGGTGACCTTGTGGTCGGCCGTGTCGACCCGGCGCTTCTCCTCCTCCCACCCGGCCATGACCTTGGCGTCCGGCAGCACCTGCCCGACCACCTTGTCGTCCAGCAGCGCCGCCTCCAGGTCCCCGCGCGGCGCCTCCGCGGCGGCCGGGGCCGACGCCTGCGCGGGCGCGGAGCCGGTCGCCGCACCCGCCCCGGGGGCGTCGGCCGCCGCCGGGGCGGTCGCGGGGGCCGCGGCCGTCCCCGCGGCCGTCGGCGCCGCGGCCGCCGGACTCGCCGCGGACGAGGCGGGAGCAGCCGGCCCGCCGGCGTTCTTCGACCCCCCGGAGGAGCACCCGGCCAGCACGCCCGTCAGTACCCCGGCCGCCGCCACCGCGGCGAGCACCCGCCGACCACCCATCCCCGTCGCCTTCCCCAGTCCTGTCAGTGACCCCTCAAGATAGCCGCAGCTCCGCCCCCACCCACCGCCGGGCCCCGGGCCCCCGTCCAGTACCGTCCCCCGGGGGGCGAGGACCGCCGACGGGGGGCGACAGCGACATGACGGGCGCGGACGGACGAGGACCGGATCTGGGCGCGTTGGTCCGCGCCGCGCAGCGGGGCGACGCGCTGGCCCTGGACGAGGTGCTCGGTCTGCTGATGCCGTACGTCGGCCGCGTCTGCGCCCCGATCGCGCTGCAGGACGCACCCGACGCCGCCCAGGAGGCGATGATCGCGATCGTCCGGAACCTGCACCAGCTCCTCGCCCCCGAGGCCCTGTTCGGCTGGGCCCGGGCGATCGCCGCCCGCGAGGCCGTCCGGTTCGCCACCCGGCGGCGCCCCCGGCCGGAGGCCGTCGACGACCGGCCCGACGACCGCGACCCGGAGCTGGCGACCGACATCCGGGACGTGCTGGAGCGCCTCCCGCCCGGTCACCGCGCCGTCCTGACCCTGCGCCACGTCGAGGGTCTGGACGAGAGGTCCGTGGCCGAGATCCTCGACCTCCCGCTGGGGACCGTCCGTTCACGACTCTTCCGCGCCCGGCACGGCTTCCGCGCCGCCTGGGGCGCCGAGCCGCACTGAGCCGGGAAAGCCGAGCCGCACTGAGCCGGGAAAAAAGTCCGCCGCCCCGGGGATTGCGGGGCCCTCCCCCGCCCTCTCCTCTCCTGAGACCACGCCCAGGAGAGGACGACCCCGATGCCCCGCCCCCATCCCCACCCTCGCCCCCGCCCGCTGCCCGAGCTGCCCGGCGTGCGCCACCACCACGTCGACGCGGACGGCGTCCGCCTCCACCTCGCCGAGGCCGGCGCCCCGGACGGCGTCCCGCTGCTGCTCCTGCACGGCTTCCCCCAGCACTGGTACGCCTGGCGGCAGGTGATCCCGCTGCTCGACGGCGAGTACCGGCTGCTCTGCCTGGACCTGCCCGGCTTCGGCTGGTCCGAGGCGCCCCGCCGCGGCCACACCACCGACGACCGCGCCCGCCTGGTGCTCGCCGCCCTCGACCGGCTCGGCCTGCCGCGGGTGGGCCTGGTCGGCCACGACTGGGGCGCCTGGACGGCCTTCGAGCTGACCCTGCGCGCACCCGGGCGGTTCACCGGGCTCCTCGCGCTCAACATGACCCACCCCTGGCCGCGGCAGCGTGCCCTGATCGGTACGGCCTGGCGGTTCTGGTACACCGCCCTGCTGGAGTACCCGGGCATCGGCCGCCGCGTCGTCCGCCACCGACCCGGGCTGCTCGGCCACCTGCTGCGGCGCGCCACCACCGCCGAACACCCCTGGCCTGCCGAGGAGTTGGCCGAGTACGTGAGTGCCGGCAGCACCCCCGAGGCGGCCCGCGCCGCCGAGCGGCTGCACTGGGGGTTCGTCGTCCGGGACATCCCGCGCCTGGCACTCGGCCGGTACCGCGGCCGCCGCCTCACCGTCCCCACCCTGCTGCTCGGCGGCGACCGGGACCCGGTGATCCGCCCGTCCCTGCTCTCCCCGACCGGCGCCCCCGCCGACGACCTGCGCGCCGAGGTCCTGCCCGGCTGCGGCCACTACCTGCCGCACGAGCGGCCCGAGGCAGTCGCCGAAGCCGTACGGCGGCTACTGCCCCGCCCGTGACCGCTCCGCGACCCGCCGCTCCAGCCGGTCCAGTAGCACCTCGCCGCGCCGCTCGGCGAGCCCGCCGAGGAGGTGCTGCACCGACGCGGCACCGGGCACCCGCAGGCTGCCGAGCAGCGCGAAGCGCGTCCCGTCCCCGTCCCGCACGGCGGCCATCCCGCCCAGCAGCACCCGGCTCTGCATCAGGCACCAGCCGCTGCGCAGCACGATCTCGAACCGCTCCCGGTGACCGACCACGCTCACCGCGACCCCCGTCAGCCGGCCGTCCCGGCCGTGCGCACCGCCCTCGCCGTCCTCCTCCGTCGCCGGCCCGACCTCGAAGGAGCGCAACCCGCTGATCAGCCCGGGCAGTTCACCGGACAGGTCACCGGCGACCGACCACACCGCGTCGAACCCGGCCGCGAGCCGCCGCTCGGCGAACAGCGGACGCCCGGCCCCGGACGCCGCCAGCACCCGCAGCCGCCGCACCGGGTCCAGCTCGACCGTCGGCCACCCGTCCACCGCCCCACCCCTCCCACCGCGCGCTGCCCGCTCCGCGCATCCCGCTCGGCGCATCCCACTCGGCGCATCCCACCGCACGGTACCGCGCCCGGGAACCGTCGGAACCCGGGACGCCGACGGGGCGGTGACCAACCGGTCACCGCCCCGCCGTACTGCTCGATCGTCCCGCCCCCTCGGGCAGGCCCTACCGGTGGATCAGACCGCCGGGACCGGGAAGGTCGGGTACTCGACGCCCGAGATGTACTGGACGACCCGGATCACCTGGCACGAGTAGCCGAACTCGTTGTCGTACCACAGGTAGAGGATCGCGTTGTCGCCGTCGACCTTGGTCGCGCCGGCGTCCACGATCGAGGCGTGGCGCGAGCCGATGAAGTCGCTGGAGACGGCGTCGGGCGAGTCGATGAAGTCGATCTGGCGCTTCAGCGGCGAGGTCAGCGAGACGTTCCGCAGGTACTCCAGGACGTCCTCGCGGTTGGTCTCCCGCTTCAGCTGGAGGTTGAGGATCGCGATGGAGACGTCCGGCACCGGGACGCGGATCGAGCTGCCGGTGATCTTCGCCTCGAGGTCCGGCAGGGCCTTGGCGACGGCCGAGGCGGCACCGGTCTCGGTGATCACCATGTTCAGCGGCGCCGAGCGGCCGCGGCGGTCGGCCTTGTGGTAGTTGTCCAGCAGGTTCTGGTCGTTGGTGAACGAGTGGACGGTCTCCACGTGGCCGCGGATCACGCCGTACTCGTCCTCCATCGCCTTCAGCGGCGGGACGATGGCGTTGGTGGTGCAGGAGGCGCAGGACAGGATCTGCTCGTCCGGCTTGATCGTGTCGTGGTTCACACCGTGCACGATGTTCGGGACGTCGCCCTTGCCCGGCGCGGTCAGCACGACCTTGGCGATGCCGGGGCGCAGGTGCTTCGACAGGCCCTCGCGGTCGCGCCAGCGGCCGGTGTTGTCGATCAGGATCGCGTCCTTGATCCCGTACTCCGTGTAGTCGACCTTGGTCGGGTCGTCGGAGTAGATCACCTTGATCTCGTTGCCGTTGGCGATGATCTTGTTGTTCGCCTCGTCGACGGTGATCGTGCCCTGGAACTGGCCGTGGATGGAGTCACGGCGCAGCAGCGAGGCGCGCTTGACCAGGTCGTCGCCGCCGCTGTTGCGCACGACGATGGCCTTCAGCCGCAGGCCGTTGGCCGAGGCCTTCTCGACCAGCAGCCGGGCGACCAGCCGGCCGATGCGGCCGAACCCGTACAGCACGACGTCCTGCCCGGACCGGCGCTCCAGCTTGTTCTCGCCGGTGGCGCCGACGACGGCCTGGGCGGTGAACTCCGCCACCGACAGGCCGTGGTCGTCCGCCTTGTACGTCGCGGCGAGCATGCCGAGGTCGATCTGCGAGGGGCCGAGGTCCAGGGCGGTCAGGGCCTCCAGGAACGGCATCGTCTCGGTGACCGAGAGCTCCTCGCCGGCTATCTGCCGGGCGAAGCGGTGCGTCTTGAGGATGCTGACCACCGACTTGTTCACCAGGGAACGGCTGTGGCACAGGACGGTGACGTCCCGCTCCCGGTGCAGCCGCCCGATGATCGGGATCATCGACTCCGCGATCTCCTCGCGGTTCTTCCAGTCCGTGAACACGTCGTCGTTGACAGTCACAAGTCCATCTTTCGAGCTGAGGGTGTTGCCCACATGGTAGCTTCGCCCGCTCGCGCCCCGACCGCCGGTCCCTCCCCCGCCCTCCCCGCCCGAGCCCCCGACCTGCCCTTTCACCCCCGGCCCCGCCCCCGAAGGTGATCACCGCCACCCTCGGAAGCCGCCCGCGGGCCCCGCCACAGCAGCACGGGCCCGGGTCGGCAAACCGGGTGCCGCGGCCGCAGCCGCCGCAACAGGTCAGCCGTCCGCTCCCGACAACACGGCCAGGACCGCCCTCTTCTCGTGCTCGGGTGCCTTCTTGTCCCGAAGGTTGTTCGTGATGATCGTGGGAATCATCGACGTATCGAGCTCGAGCGACCTCAGGGTGTAGACATCGTTCCCACCCTCGCGGCCCGTGACGATGTCGAGACCCAACTCTCGGAGTTCGCGCGTCCGACGCTCGGTGTGGACGGAGTCCCTGGTCACCACGCGCAGGAAGGCCGCGCTTACGGGCTTCGTGAACCGCCCAAGGAGAATCGCGAACAGCTCCTCATGCGTGCGGCTGCCATAGGGCACCGTCAGGTAGCGCGCAGGAACCCGTTCCCCGTACTCCGCGGCCATGCGGTCGGCGAGCTGTGCGCGAAGGTCCGCGAAGGTGTCGCACTCCGCAGGCAGGTTGGTCCGCACGAGGGCTTGCATGGATTCCGCCAACAGGCGCTTCGCGTACAGGTAGGCGTCCAGGAGGTCCTGCGGATCGGCCTGGTCGTCCCTCAGTTGTTTGAGGACCTCCTCCACCGCGTATTCGGTGTCCGGCTTGAGCCGGTGCCAGTCGCTGACGGGGCTGGTGTCGTGGTCGGGCACAGTCTCACGTCCTATCGTTTCGCCGCAGCCGTGATCGAGCTGTCGGGTGGGTATCGGAGGATGTGCACATCCTCACCGGCGTCCTCGACCGCCTCGAGGTCGTCGAGCCATTCACGGAGGAACTGCTCGCCCTCCTGGTCCGCACGGTTGGCCCGCATGAACCTGACCTGGCTGCCAATCTTCACCCGCGGGTCGCGGGCGACGGCGCCCCGGTTAGCAAGCGAGTCCTGAAGGCTCAATCCAGCGGCGAAGCGACGGATGTCGGACACGAAGTCGAGTACGACCACCTTCTCCTTGCCCGCGGCCAGACGGAGTCCACGGCCGAGCTGCTGGACGAAGATCCGGCGGCTGTGGGTGACCCGTTGGAAAACGACGATGTTGACGTCCGGGACGTCCACACCCTCGTTCAGGACGTCCACGGCGCACAGGATGCCTGTACGGCCGTCCGCGAAGTCCCAGAGGATGCGGTTCCGGGTGGCTGCGTCCACGGCCTTGCCCTGCGCCGTCCGGGAGGCGATCACCTCGGCGCTGGTGAAACCGAGCGCGTTGATCCTCCCCGCCATCCGCTCGGCGTGGTCGATGGTTCCGCAGAAGACGATGCCTCGCGGGTTCTTCTGATCGCCCCAGGCCTCGGCGAGTCGGTCGACGACCGCGTCGTCCCACTCGTCGATGAAGACGGTGCGGTTGATCCCCCGGGGAGTAAGCGCGGGGGCGGTCTCGGCGAGCCCGGCTGCCAGCGCGTCCCAGTCGATGTTGTCGGTGAACATCCGGTAGTCGACGTTAGCGAGGTACCCCTCGCGGAGCCCGCGCACCATGTCGATGTCCACGACCGGGAAGTCGAACCACGTACCCAGGGACTTCCCGTCGGGCCGCCAGGGCGTCGCGGTCATCCCCAAGAGGAACGCTCCGCCGTCAGCGGCTGACAGCTCTCCGAGCACCGCATCGTAGGCCGTGGTCCCGAGATGGTGGCACTCGTCGACGACGACCAGGCCGAACTCGGGGAGTTCGCGCCCCGCCTTGACAGCGGTTGCGACACTGTCCACGCAGGCGAACACAACGTCCAGGTCGTTGAGCGCATCCTTGTCCGGACGCTCGTAGCCGTTCCACACCCCGGTGGCCGCCGATGCGGGGAGCAACGGCCAGAACGCGCGCTCGAGTTGGTAGACGAGCTCGTTTCGGTGCGCGAGGACCAGCGTCCTCGCCCGGGGACGCAGGGCCCGGGCGCGCCGGTGGAACTCAGCCGCCACGAAGGTCTTGCCGAGCCCCGTGGCGAGAACGATGAGTGCGCTTCGCGCACCGTTCACCAACTCGTCCATGAGTCCGTCGACGGCCCGCTCCTGGTACGGGCGGAGCTGGAACCGGTCCGGGTCCTGCAGCGCCGGCGGAGCCTCCAGAACACGCTCCGCCTGTTTCTGCAAGGTGCGCCGGTCCCACAGCTGCAGGGGGATGCCTCTAGCCGCGAGCTGTTCCTGCTGGGCTCTGACCGAAGCCTCGAATCCGTTCAAGCTGACGACGACCGGGATATCCGCGTCGTAGCGCCGACAGGCGTCGACGGTCTGCGCAATGACTTCGGGGCCGACGGGCGAGCGCCAGCGCTTCATCTGGAACAGCCAGCGCCGCCCGTTGAGGCTGCCGATTACGTCGGCTCCGCCGTCGCCGGAGGCCCCGGCGAGCTGGACGCCCGAATAGCCGCGGGCCATGATGAGGCGTTGCACAGTCCGTTCGAAGGACTGCCAGCCGGTCCCGGCGAGGTTGAGGTCGGTGACGATGCGCTGGGTCATGCGAGCTTTCCGACCAGGAAGTCGACGGCCGCCCGCGCGCGGACGACGATGAGCCGCTCCGGCTGGTCGTAGCGGAGGTATGAAGCACAGTCCTCAAGGCAGCGCAGGTACTTGACGCGGAGGTCCTCCTGCAGCTTCCGGGCGATCACCGGGCCGGCCACGCTCTCACTGGGCCACGGGTCCTCCCAGACCAGGCCGCCGAACCAGCCCTCAGCGTGCCGGGCGAAAAAGGCGGTGACCGTCTCGCGGTCACAGTAGCGGAGGTAGCCGCCGGTAGCCTTGAGCCGACCGAGCTCAGTGAGTTCAGCCCCGGACTTGATCATGGAATCAGCGAGCGCCAGCTGCTGGGAGTCGTCGAGCTCGTCATAGAAGCGGTCTGCGTGCGGTGCCAGGAGGATCCGCTCGGTGATCTGGTCGAACAGCGACTTGATGTCGCTCCTGACACTGTCAGCGCTGTCCGTCACCGCGTCACCCCACCCCTTCTTAAGGACCTCTGCCGTGAGCACGGCGGCAGTGTGCCCGGGACGGCTCTGGAGGTTGCGGTGGAGGGAGTGAAGGAACTGGGCCACCTCAGTCGCGATCAGGTACTCCGGCCGCAACCCCATCTCCGTGAACACCGCGTGGGTCGGGTCGATGTAGAGGGTGATCTGCCGGGTGTCCGCGCTGGTGACGAGCGGGACGGCAGCCTGTCCGAAAGCGGGGAGGATCGGACGGTGGGTGGTCCGCACCCGGACGTCCAACGGGCTGCTCGCCTTGCCATCCGCCAGCACGACGGCCAGCTGGTCCGCGCTGAGCTCCTCGGCATCCGCGGACGCTCCGGCCAGCGCCTCAGGGCTGGCGGGGTGGGGTGCGTCCTTGACGTGTCCGCACACCTCGCAGCGCTCCGCCCCTGCCTTGTTCTCCTGGGCACAGAAGGTGCACTTCCACGGCAGCTGCACCTTGAGCACCTGGGACGTGCCGCAGTGCGGGCACGCCGTCGCGGATCGAAGGATCTTCTTGCCACACCCGGCATCCAGGCACGGCTTGCCGTCGAGTACCTCGCCGCAGCCCCCGCACTCCTCAGCTGAGGGGGTGTTCTGGAAGCCGCACTCCGGGCATTCGGGAAGCACCTGGATCGGCGGCTCCCCGGCCGTTTCGACGAGCTCCCACCACCTCGCATCGTCGAAGTAGCCGGGCTCGCGGTTGAGGAAGCGCTGGTAGTAGTCCTCTTCGACGCTCCGGGGGATCCGGTCGGCCTTGCCCTTGGCCGGGTTGTACTTGCCCATGTACATGTCGCCACGACCAAAGTTTCGCACCTTGCGATAGCCCTGGAAGAGCAGCGATACAGGCGAGCTGTTCACCTCGCCGTCGGTCCAGTTGTTCGGTAGCAGCGAACCCCCGCGAAGGAACCGGATGGCCTCCTGCCACTCGTCTGAGGCCTGCTGGAAGTGCTGTTTCTGGAAGTCCACCGGAACCTGGTCGAGGTGGACCTCGCCGACGATGCGGCCGTACTGCTGGTCCACCGGGTACTCGCGCTCGGCACGCCCGGTGGTCTCGTCGGAGAACTCGAAGAACGCCGCCTTCTCCGCCTGGCGGATAGCCCGCCCATTGCGGATCAGGTCGATACCGAAGTCGTTCTGGTCGTCGTAGCGCTGGATGCCCACCCAGCCGTGCACCCGGTGGTTTATCTCCCGGCTCTCCGTCCCGCCGCACCGCGGGCAGGCGCCGTCCTCGCCGAAGTCGGTGCCGTCGTGAAGGCAGCGCCGCGCGCGGCTGATCACCTGGTCGAAGCCGATCCTCGCGGGAATCTTGCCGTGGGCCTTCCGCTCGACGAAGCGCTCCTGCGACCACACGCAGTGCTCGAAGGCCTGGCAGCGCTCGTTGTTCACAGTGATCACCACCGGATTGGCCGCATCCGGCCGCAGCAGAGTGGCATACCGTCGTCCGAGCCGACTGCGCAGCGTCTTCTTCGGCATTTTCGCGAGTTCCCGGATGAAGCCGCTGTTGGCGTCCCCATCGGGCCACCAGCCCCGGATCTCGACGACGGTCCCGTGGCGCAGGCCCTCCGGCTTCTCGATCTGCTCGGCTGCCGCAGAAAATTTCTGGGACTGCATGAGCTCGGGCAGGTCGAGAGTGACCTGGATCGCGTGGTCATCCTCTTCGCGCGCGGAGACCACCCGGGTGATACGGCCGAGCTTCCCAGTGGCGATGTTGAAGCCCATCCCGAACAGGCCGAGGGTGTCGAAATGGTTCTTCGACGTATAACCGGCCCGCATGGAGTCAGCGATCTGCTCCTCGGTAAGGCCCGGTCCGGTATCGCGGACACGGATCATCCCTTCGCCCCGGGCGACCTCGGCCGGCCCCGGGACTTCGATGATCACTTGGCGAACCGCTGAAGGGACGCCTGCGGTGGCTGCGGCCCGGAACGAGTCGATGGCGTTGTCGATGAGCTCGCTGAGCGCGTCGATCGGAAGGATCGGGGTGCGCGTGAGCGCCACGAGCACCTTGGGGTTGGGGGTGATGTCGAGCAGCTTGTGCGCCATCTTCTGGTCGGCTCCGTGTCCAAGTTCAAATGGTGGGCTCGCACCGTCAGCGTAGTGATCTGCAGCGGACGGTCCGGGCGGGTACGCGTGGTCAGGCCTTCGGCTGGACCTGGCGCGCAGCCAGCCGCTGCAGCGGGAGCCGGTCGGTCTCGCCGACGTCACGCACAAGCTGGATGAACCAGGGAGCGACCCAGGTGTCGCTCCGGAACGGCCACTCGCCCTGTGCCAGCGCCGTCCCCGGGTACCACTCCGGAGCGGGCCTGACCTCGGACCGGACCGCTGCGTAGAGGTCCACAGGGGGCTCGTCATCGGCAGGATCGCGGTAACCGAGTTCAGCGGTCACACCGATCAGCCACCACTGGAAGTGACGGCGCCGGTCCGACTCCGCGAGCTGCCGAGCCGTGCGCGTCGTGAGCCCGGCGGCCCGGTACGCCTCCAGGGCCAGGCCGTCCGGCGGCGTAACGATGTGGGCATTGTCATCCGTCACTGCGGGACGTTCCTCCGCACTCCGCTGCGCCACCGCCTCAGCCGCGCGGTCGATCTCGTCGTACGTGGCATTGCTGAGCTCCAGTTTCGGCGCAAGGAACTCCTCAATGCCCTGGAAGAACTGCCGCGGCTGCTCAATGAGCAGTTCCGCGCCCGTACGCTGGCGCAATTCGTCGAAGAGCTGCGGCCACGGCCGCTTGCCACCGTCGTCGAGCTTCTGGTACCAGTCGTCTTTCGTGTCAGCCGACACGAACAGGACCCGTTCCACCTCGGGCGCAGCTGCCTTTTCCAGGATCTCCGCCCAGATGAAGTAGTCGCCGACCTGGTCCAGCGGCGTCCCCTTTCCTTGGTCGGCGAATCCCGGCGGAATCCGGTTCGGGAAACGGAAGGAAAGCGCCTCGTCAAGCCACTGCTGCACCGTCCGGTATTCCGTGGGCGGAGCAATGCGGTCACCGAACAGGGCGGCTACCTTCGGCAGGACGGGATCGTCCGACTTGATGGCAGCCGGCTTGAGGTCATGACCGGACTTCAGCTGCTTGACGTGCTCCTTCAGCAGGTTCTGCCAGTCGCTCAGCAGGCCCTTCACCGCCGCCTCGTTGATCGCCTCGTCCAGGCCCGTCTGGGAGGCATCGTCGTTGGCGTACTTCATCAGCAGGCTCTTCACGTGCTCGCTGGCGTTGAGAACCGCCTGATAGGCCTGCTGGAGGTGGCGGTCGATGGCCGCAGACGCTCCGCTGAGCTCCTTTGCGCGCTCGACGATCACGCGGCGCCGGCCCCTGACGAACTCCTGCCCGACGCGGTACGGGAGCCAGAGGCGGTCGGAAATCTGTTCCAGTGCTGCAATGACCTGGTTCCGCACGCCAGGGTTGTACTCGTACAGGCTGAGCAGCACATTGGTGTCGAGCACGACAAGGGAATCCGAGAAGAAAGCCCTCCGGTCCGCTGTCCCCGAGCCGCTATCGGGGAGGATCCAGCACCTGAACTGCTCCACCATCGGTAGATCGGCCTGGCCCACGCTTCCTCATTCCCTCCCTGCTGCGGGCCCCCATCCTGTCGACGCCGACGGAAACCGTCAAGGCTCGATCACGCTCTGCAGTCTCCGTGATAGTTCCGGCCCGCACCGCCCGGGCTCGGACTCTGCTCACCGGCACGCTGACGAGCCCCCAAGCGTCGCCAGCACGCATCCGGTACGGCTCCCAGGCATGTCCCTCGATGCCCCAGCGCCACCCGAGTACGGCGTTTTGGGCTGTGTCAGTGGTGTCGCCTACGCTTCTGGTTCTGCTGGTGACATCCGTGCAGAGCGGCCTTCAAGCACAATGGATAGCTTCTGGCCCCTGTCGTCAGCAGTAGCAGCGGGTAGTCGGCTGCGAACGGCAGAGGAACACGTCGGCGTCCGCCCAGGTGCGGCGCCACCGAGAGGAGGTCTCATGGCACCTGAGCGCCTTGAGGTGGTCGAGATCTGCGCCGGCGCGGGCGGTCAGTCCCTGGGCCTGCACAACGCCGGATTCACGCACAAGCTCGCCCTCGAGCTCGACCAGAACGCTGCAACGACCCTCCGGCACAACCTCGCCCGGCTCCTCGTGGCCGAGGGCACCAGCCTTGAGGATGCCGATCAGGAGGCCGCATCCATCGTCAAGGTCGGCGACGTCGCCGACAAGGCGCTGTGGGACCCGTACGCGTACAAGGGTGTCGACCTCCTCGCAGGGGGTGTCCCCTGCCCGCCCTTCAGCATCGCCGGCAACCAGCTCGGGGCGACCGACGAGCGGGACCTGTTCGCCTGGGCTGTGCACCTGTGCAAGGACATCCAGCCGAAGGCGCTGCTCCTGGAGAACGTCAAGGGTCTGAGCGGCAACCGGTTCTCCGCCTACCGCCAGCACATCCTCGAGCTTCTCCACGACGCCGGTTACGTCGGCGAGTGGCGCTTGCTCGAGGCCCACCAGTTCGGCGTCTCCCAGCTGCGGCCTCGGTTCGTGCTGGTCGCTCTGCAGAAGGAGTACGCCGCGTACTTCCACTGGCCTGAGCCCTCTGAGGACGCGGCACCCACTGTTGGCGAGCTGCTCAAGGACCTCATGGGAGCCAACGGCTGGGCTCCCGAGCACGTGGCTGCCTGGGTCGAGAAAGCCTCCTCCATCGCGCCCACCATCGTCGGCGGCTCCAAGAAGCACGGCGGCGCCGACCTCGGCCCGACCCGGGCCAAGGCCGCCTGGCGGCAGCTGGGAGTCGACGCGATGGGCGTCGCCAACGCCGCTCCGGACGCCAGCATGGATGGGGACCACCTTCCGAAGCTGACCACCGCCATGGTCGCCCGCATCCAGGGCTGGTACGGCAAGGACTATCACTGGGAGTTCCAGGGCCGTAAGACCACCGTCTACCGCCAGATCGGCAACGCCTTTCCCCCACCCGTCGCCAAGGCCCTCGGCGAGGCGATCGCGAGCGCCCTGCGCAAGGAGGTGAAGCGCGCTGACTCGGTCGAGTCGACGCGCCCCGACCTCGACCCGGTGTACCTGCTGCTCCGCCACCATCCGGACAAGAAGCCCCTCACCGCTCAGAAGCTGGCCGACCTCATTGCGAAGTCCGGCGGCAAGAAGCTCCCCGTGCCGGAGATCGAACGGCGCATCGCCCACATCGAGCGCGATTTCCACGTGGAGAAGACCATCCGCAACAACGGCGAGCTGGCGTACGAACTCGGCGAGTTCAAGGCCTTCATCGGCCAGCAGGACCATGCCCGCCACGACTACTTCGCCCAGCACCGGGGGAAGGTCAGCTGACGGTACCGCCTGTGCGCCGCTGCCGGACGTTCGCGACCACCATCGGTGCACAGGTCTCAGCCGCCTCATGCTCCCAGAACCGCAGGACGAGCCAGCCCTCGGCGGCAAGCCGGGCATCGGTGTCCCGGTCCCGCTGGACGTTACGGCCGATCTTCTCCCGCCAGTAGTCCGGGTTCGTCTTGGGAGGGACGAAGTGCTCGGGGCACCCGTGCCAGAAGCAGCCATCGACAAAAACAGCGACCCTTGCAGGGCGGAACAGCAGGTCTGCGCTGCGCCTCATGCCCTGCAGCGGCTTCGCCGCCACCCGGTAGCGCAGCCCCGCAGCATGGACCAGCCGACGCAGCGCGAGTTCCGGCTGGGTGTCCCGGCTTCGGTTGCCCACCATGCTCCGGCGGTTGGCGGCCGATGACGCCCAGGACCCGGGCGGCGGGGCCCACTGCTGCGGCGGCTTTTCTGGTGTGCCACTGGCCAAGGTATCGGCTCCTGCTGCTCGGAGGACCAGGCGTAGGGCACCACCGCGATCCTCAACTGCTCCAACTATCAGGCGCTACCAGCCTAGTGCTCCCCCTCCCGGCCTCCGCTACCTCCTCGCGCGCCCTCGTTGTTCAGGCGCGGTCGGTCTGCCGGGATCCCAGGTGGATAGGCTGCCGCACGTGATGCTGCCGATGTTCGAGCTCGATGACCCCGCTGCGGACGCGGAGATCCAGGCGGTCAAAGCCGCCCTCTACGTCCTGGACCCAACCGGCCAGACGATGGGCCGCGTGATCCGCGAAACGATCGACCAGTTGCTCGACGGCCAGCGGATGGGCCGCTGGGACTACGAACAGTTGCACAAGACCGAGAAGACTCATCTGGGGACGCTCGTCGAGATCAACATCTACAAGGAGTTCAAACTCGCAGAAGGCAAGAAGGCGGATTACCTCATCTCCGGGATCGAAGTCGACTGCAAATACGCGAAGGGCATCGGCAAATGGGAGATCGGACCGGAGCTGGTGGGCTGCATCTGCCTGGTGATAACAGCCGACGACAAGGCCGGCACATGGCGGGCCGGGCTGGTACGGGCTTCTGAGGAGCACCTCAGGTCCACGGAGAACCGGGATAGGAAGCGACGGCTCAATACCGTCGGAGTTGCGGCTGTGTCCTGGCTCTGGGGAGGCGAGAACAGGCTCGCACCCAACCAGCTGCTACGGATGGACACGGAGAAGCGCACTCGGATCATGTCCGCGAAGAGCAAGGCCAAAGATCAGCACGGACAGGCCCGGATCAATCAGCTCTTCATAGAATGCCAGCGCGAAGTCATCCGCCGGGTGACCCTCGAGACCGTCGGCCACGGACTCAAGGATCCTCTGAAGCGCGCACGCAGCAACGGAGGAGCACGCGACTACCTCCGGCGCCTCGGGATCCTCGTCCTCGGCCACCAGGAGGGCGACCCAGTGGTAGCGCGGATGCTCGGTCTCGAAATACCGGACAAAGGCGAGTTCATCTCCGTACAGGTCATTCCTGCGCCCGAACCGCGTGACAAGCGGCCCGCAGCGCTGATCCAGGGCTCGTACTGGGTCGCCGCCGACGGCGACTACGAACCCGGCACGTGGGCCCCCGAGGTACGCCCGCGGAAGGCGCCGACCGGCGAGGCCTAGAAGTCGCCTTCAGTGCCGCCTCACCCGCGGGTCACACAACGACCGGCCACCCGGAGTCGACCGACGACATGTCCACCGACTGGCAACATCACCGAACGCTGCTTCAACCGGCTCAAACAATGGTGTGGCCTGGCCTCGGCTACGACAAGTCCCGCACGTCCAATCTGCCGCCTCGCCATCGCCTCGGCCCGGTCTGGGCCTGGCCTCTGAAGACACCTCTAGCAGCTAGCCCGGTGGAGTTGCCCGGGGCTCCGCGCGGTGGGGTAATGGGAGGCGGCCGGTGTTCGAGCGGGTGACGAGCAGCCCCGGGAGCTTGGGATGAGCGGTGGGCCGGAACCGATCAGTGCCGAGGGCCTGCGTGCGGTGCAGGAGGAGCTGGCGCAACTGCGGGCGGAGCGGGGGAAGGTGGCCGCGACGCTGCGCGGGGTGGAGCCGGTGGGGGACCGGGCGGATGCGGCGGACGAGTTGCAGCGGGCGTCGGAGGTGACCCGGCTGGACCGGCGGATCACCGAGCTGGAGGCCCGGCTGCGCGAGGCCGAGGTGGCCGGGGAGCCGTCCGCGCGGGTGGTCGGGGTGGGATCGACGGTGACCGTGCGGTTCGGCGACGGCACGGAGGAGACCGTGGAGATCTCGGAGTTGGCGGAGGAGCGGGACCTCACCCTGGTGACCTTCGACAGCCCGCTCGGGAAGGCGCTGCTCGGGCGGCACGCCGGGGAGACGGTGAACTACGAGACACCGGCCGGCGCCGCCAGCGCGATGGTGCTGTCGGTGGGCGGGACGGAATAGCCGAAGCGGAATCGCCGTAGCGGAATAGCCGGGACGGAATCGCGGGAACGGAACAAGCCGAGCGGAACAGCCGGATCGGTAGAGGCCGGAGCGGAATCCCCGATCGCGCTTTCCGAGACGAGCATCCCCCGGGAACACCGGGCCGGGCCATCTGCGGAATTCCCGGGACGGGAACGCTCCTCGGTCCGGCGCGACGGGCGGCCATAGGCGCCGCCTATCAGCTCACAGGAATCACCTCTTTGACGCCCCACCGCGGCGGACCGCACACTGGGACCGCGGAAATCCAGGAATGGCCGAAAAGGCCGGAGAACGGGGCAGGAAAGCGCATGGGCAGCACTGACGAAATGCCCGTGCCCCGCACCGCCCGCTGGCTCCCGGCGGCGGCCGCCGTCGCCGTCGCCGCCTGGGGCGCCAACCAGTTCACCGCGCTGGCCACCGTGTACCGGGCGCGCACCGACTGGTCGGCGCTCTCGTTGGCGGCGATGTTCTCGGTCTACCTGGTCGGCCTGGTGCCCGGTCTGCTGCTGGGCGGCCCCGCGGCCGACCGGTACGGCCGGCGGCGGACGGTGCGCGGCGCGCTGGGCCTGTCCGCCGCCGCCAGCGTCCTGCTGGCGCTGCCGGACGAGCCGTCGGTGTACGCCGCCCGGCTGGCCACCGGCTTCGCGGCCGGACTGGTCTTCCTGGCCGGGACGACCTGGCTGCGCGAGCTCTCCGGGCCCGCCGTCCCGCCCGAGCAGGCGGCCCGCCGGGCGGTGTACGCCACCGGGACGGGCTTCGCGGCGGGCGCGCTGGCCTCCGGGGTGATCGCCGAGTGGCTGCCCGGCCCGACGGTGCTGCCCGAGCTCGCCCACGCGCTGGGCTGCCTGCTGGTCCTACGGGCCACCCGGGGACTCCCGGAGACCGCCCGGAGCCGCCGCCACGCCCCGCCGCCGCACCGCACGGCGGCCGTCCGCCATCCCCGGTTCCGCTACGTCGTCCTGCCCGCCAGTCCGGCCGTGCTCGGCGCCGCCACCGTGGCGTACGTGGTGCTGCCGCCGCTGGTCGCCGACCGGGTGCCCGGCTACGCGCCGCTGTTCAGCGGCCTGGTCGCGGCGCTGACCCTGGCCACCGGTGTGGTCGCCCAGCCCTTCGCCGCCCGGCTGGACGACGCGGACAGCGCCCGGGCCACCCTCACCGCGATGGCCACCGTGATCGCCGGGCTGCTGCTCGGCGCGCTCGCCGCGGCCCGCGACTCGGTGGGCCTGGTGCTGCTGGCCGCCCTCGTCCTCGGCACCGGGTACGGGCTGACGCTCGGCGCGGGGCTGCACGAGGTGGAGCGGCTGACCCCGCGGTCGTCCGGGCCCACCTCCGCCTCGCTCTACCAGAGCACCACCTCCAGCGGCTTCCTCACCCCGCTGCTGCTCGCCGGCACCGCCGGCCACGCGTCCTACCCGGCGCTACTGGCGGGCATGGCGGCCGTCGGCCTGCTCTGCCTGGCGGTCACCGCCGCGCACAGCCGCCGCCACCTGCCCGCCGGAGGGCACGGGGAGGGAGGGACCATGGGGCGCAGGGAGCACGCCGGGAGCGCAGGGAGCCCGGGGAGCCCCGGACGCGCGAGGATGCATCCGTAGAGTCCACACCGACGGAATCCGCACCGACGGAGTCCGCACCGACGGAATCCGCACCGACCGGACCGACACCACCGAGGAGCCGACGACCATGGGCCGAGTGACCGTACCGCGCAGGGTGCTGCGTCTGCGCCAGGGCGCGCCCTCGTACCGTCCCGACACCCTGGCCGCCGAGGAGCCGATGGAGATCCGGGTCGGGGGGCGCCCGCTGACGGTGACCATGCGCACCCCCGGCAACGACTTCGACCTGGCGGCCGGCTTCCTGGTCAGCGAGGGCGTGGTGCACGCCGCCGGGCAGGTGGCCGGCATCCGCTACTGCGCCGGCGCCACCGCCGACGGCGGCAACACCTACAACGTGGTGGACGTGCTGCTCGCCCCCGGCGTGCCCGCCCCCGACGCCTCGCTGGAACGCAACTTCTACACCACCTCCTCCTGCGGCCTGTGCGGCAAGGCCAGCCTGGACGCGGTGCGCACCACCGCGCCGTGGAGCGTCGCCGAGGACGGGCTGCGCGTCACCCCGGCGCTGCTGTCCGCGCTGCCCGAACGGCTGCGCGCCGCCCAGAAGGTCTTCGACAGCACCGGCGGCCTGCACGCCGCCGGGCTGTTCGACGCCGACGGGCGGCTGCTCTGCCTGCGCGAGGACGTGGGCCGGCACAACGCCGTGGACAAGGTGGTCGGCCACGCGCTGCGCGAGGGCCTGCTGCCGGCCCGCGGCACGGTGCTGATGGTCAGCGGCCGGGCCTCCTTCGAGCTGGTGCAGAAGGCCGTGATGGCGGGCATCCCGGTGCTCGCGGCGGTCTCCGCGCCGTCCTCGCTGGCCGTGGACCTCGCCGAGGAGAGCGGACTGAGCCTGGTCGGCTTCCTGCGCGGCGACTCGATGAACGTCTACACCCGCACCGACCGCGTCGACACCACCGGCACCACCGGCACCACCGACATCGGTACCGGGACCGGTACCGACCGCGTCGGCACCGCCCGGGAAGACGGCTAGATGCTCTTCCGCCAGCTCGAGTACCTCGTCGCGCTCGCCCGCGAACGCCACTTCGCCCGCGCCGCCCAGGCCTGCCACGTCTCCCAGCCCGCCCTCTCCGAGGCCCTGCGCAAGCTGGAGGACGAACTGAAGGTGCTGCTGGTGCGGCGCGGCCGCAGCTACCAGGGGCTGACCGCCGAGGGCGAGCGGATCGTGCTCCGGGCGCAGCGGATCCTGGCCGACCGGGACGCCCTGCGGGACGAGGTGGACGCGCTGCGCACCGGCCTGAGCGGACGGCTGCGGATCGGCTCGGTGCCGACCGCCTCGGGCGCAGTCCCACTGCTCACCGGGCCGTTCTGCGCCGCCCACCCGCTGGCCGCCGTGGAACTCTCCACCGACCTGCGCTCCGACGAACTCCTGCGCCAGGTAAGGAACTTCGAGATCGACGCGGGCATCACCTACCTGTCCGGCCTGGGCACCGACGACCTGCGCGCGCTCCCGCTCTACGAGGAGCGGTACGTCCTGCTGACCGGCCCGGCCGACGAGCTGGCCCGCCACCCGCGGGCGACCTGGGAGGAGGCCTCCCGGCTGCCGCTGTGCCTGCTGCACCCGGGCATGCAGGGCCGCCGGGTGCTGGACGAGGTGTTCGCGGGCCTCGGGCTGGAGCCGACGCCCCGGGTCGAGACGGACTCGGTGGCCTCGCTCTTCGCCCACGTCCGCACCGGCCACTGGGCGAGCATCGTGCCGTACGCCTGGCTGCACGTGTTCGGCGTGCCGCACGGGATGCGGGCCGTCCCGCTGACGGAACCGGCGCACAGCGCGCCGATCGGACTGGTGATCGCCGCCCGGGAGCCGGGCTCGGTAATGGCCCGCGCGCTGCTGGAGGTCGCCCGGCGCACCGAGGTGGCCGCCCTCCTCGGCAGCCTGCCGGAGGCGTGAGCACCCGGCACAGGAGCCCCGGCCGCCCCGTGTCCGAACGCCCCGACCGCCCCACGTCCGAGAGCTCCGGCCGCCCGACGCGCGGGGCCCGACCACCCGGCGTAGCCTCGACCCCGACATACCGGGGTCAGGCCCCGTGCGACGGAAGGCGACCACCGTGACCACCTCCGACGACGCCCTCACCACTCCCCCGCCAGAGCCGACGGAGGACGTCGGCCCCTCCCCCGCCGGCCGGCCCCACGCCGAGCCGTACCACCACCCGGCCGCCGGCTGGGGCGCCGCCAGGAGCGTCACCCGCTTCCTGGTCCGCGAGGGCGCGTACCTGGACGGGCCGCGGGCGGTGATGCGGATGAACCACGAGGACGGCGGCTTCGACTGCCCCGGCTGCGCCTGGCCCGACGACACCAAGGGCCTGCACCTGGACATCTGCGAGAACGGCATCAAGCACGTCACCTGGGAGATGACCCGCAAGCGGGTCGGCCGGGAGTTCTTCGCCGCCCACACGGTGACCGAGCTGTCCGGGTGGAGCGACTTCGCGCTGGAGGACCAGGGCCGGCTCACCGAGCCGATGGTCTACGACCCGGCCACCGACCACTACGTCCCGATCAGCTGGAAGGACGCCTTCGAGCTGGTCGGCCACACCCTGCGCGGGCTGGACGATCCGAACCGGGCCGCGTTCTACACCTCCGGCCGGCTCGGCAACGAGGCGACCTTCCTCTACCAGCTGATGGCCCGCGAGCTGGGCACCAACAACCTGCCCGACTGCTCGAACATGTGCCACGAGGCCAGCGGCCGGGCCATGCAGGCCGCGCTCGGCACCGGGAAGGGGACGGTCGACCTCAAGGACTGGGAGGTCACCGACGCGCTGTTCATCCTGGGCGTCAACGCGGCCTCCAACGCGCCCCGGATGCTCACCTCGCTCGCCGAGGCGTACAAGCGCGGCGCACAGATCGTGCACGTCAACCCGCTGGTCGAGGCGGCGGCGACCCGGACGATCATCCCGCACGACTTCACCGACATGGCGCTGAACCGGTCCACCCGCACCAGCACCCTGAACCTCCAGCCGCGGATCGGCGGCGACATGGCGCTGCTGCGCGGCATGGCGAAGGCGGTCCTGGAGCAGTCCGCGACCGACGAGCGGGCGCTGGACCGGCTGTTCATCGACCGCCACACCTCCGGCTTCGAGGCCTACCGCGACGTCTGCGCGGCCACGCCCTGGGAGGAGATCGAGCGCCAGAGCGGGCTGGACCGGGCCGACATCCTCAAGGCGGCCCGGGTCTACCGGGAGGCCGACCGCTCGATCTTCAGCTGGTGCCTGGGCGTCACCCAGCACGAGCACGGCGTGGACACCGTCCGCGAGATCGTCAACCTCCTGCTGCTGCGCGGCAACCTGGGCCGCGAGGGGGCCGGCCCCTCCCCGGTGCGCGGACACAGCAACGTCCAGGGCAACCGCACCTGCGGCATCGACCACCGGCCCACCACCGGTTTCCTGGACCGGCTCGCCGAGGTGTGCGGGATCGAGCCGCCGCGCGAGCACGGGCTGGACACCGTCGGCACGATCGAGGCGATGCTGCGCGGCGACGTCACGGTGTTCGTCGGCCTGGGCGGCAACTTCGCGCTCGCCGCGCCCGACACCCCGTACACCCACCGGGCGCTGGAGTCCTGCGAGCTGACCGTCCAGGTGAGCACCAAGCTGAACCGCAGCCACCTGGTGCACGGGCGGCGGGCGCTGATCCTGCCGTGCCTGGGCCGGACCGAGAAGGACCACCAGCGGGCCGGGGTGCAGTCCACCTCGGTCGAGGACTCGATGAGCATGGTGCACCTGTCGGTCGGCATGAAGCGCCCGGCCTCGCCGCACCTGCTCTCCGAGCCCGCGATCATCGCCGGGATGGCCCGCGCGGCGCTGCCGGACAGCCCCACCCCGTGGGAGTGGTACGTCGAGGACTACGACCGCATCCGCGACACCATGGCCCAGGTGCTGGACGGCTTCGAGGACTTCAACCGCCGGGTGCGGCTGCCGCTGGGCTTCCGGATCAAGCAGCCGGCCCGCGAGCTGGTCTTCGGGACCCCCTCCGGCAAGGCCGAGTTCTCCACTGCCCCGCTGCCCGACGTCGTCCCCGAGCCGGGCACCCTGGCGCTGGGCACGATGCGCTCGCACGACCAGTGGAACACCACCATCTACTCGGACGACGACCGCTACCGGGGCGTCCGGAACCTGCGCACCCTGGTGTTCATGAACCGGGACGACATGCGCGAGCGCGGCCTGGCCGAGTTCGACCGGGTGGACGTCACCAGCACCGCCCGGGACGGCAGCACCCGCTCGGTGCACGGCTTCCTGGCCGTTCCGTACGACATCCCGCGCGGCTGCGCGGCCGGGTACATGCCGGAGCTGAACGTGCTGTGCGCGATCGGCGACTACAGCACCCAGAGCGACCAGCCGATCATGAAGCACCTGAAGGTGACCGTCACGAAGGCCTAGGTCCGCGTCAGTCGGACGGCTGGGGCGTCCAGCGGTGCAGGCCCTTGCGGTCGTAGTAGCGGGTCATCCCGAAGCCGAAGAGCAGGGCCAGCACCGCGCCGACGCCGATCATGATCCAGCCCCGGGTCAGCCCGGCGTCGGCCCGGGCGTCGAAGAAGAGGATCGCCCGGATGCCGTCGCTGAGCTGGCGCATCGGCTCGAAGACGCTCAGGAAGCGGTAGAAACCGGGCACCGCCTGGAGCGGGATGGTGGCGCCGGAGGAGGGCAGCGCCAGCGCGATGAAGACGAACATCGACACCAGCTGCCCGATCCCGCCGAACGCGGCGTTGATCGCCTGCACCCCGAGGCCGACGGCGAGGCTCGCGCAGTAGGAGAAGATCCAGAGCAACGCCTGGTGCGGGGCGTCCATGTCCAGGACGCCGACCGAGCAGAGCAGCACCAGCGAGCTGGTGAGCAGCGTGATCCCGGCGGTCATGACCATCTTGAGCAGCAGGGTCTGGGTGCGGCTGATCGGGACGGTCGGGCGGCGGGTGTGCCAGGGGCCGATCTCGCTGTCGCTGTAGCCGAGCGCGCCGTCGACGCCGTTGTGGATGATGTTGCCGCCGATGAAGCCGGTCAGCACGGCCAGCAGGGTGTAGTAGAAGGCGCTCAGGCCGAGCCCGCTGTGGCCGCCGATCGGGTGGCCGACCTGGGTGGTGACGGCGATCGGGTCGGCGAGCAGCAGCCGGGCGGTGGCACCGGTGTCGGGGCCCGGGGCGCCGGAGGCGGGCACGGCCGCGAGCAGCTGCTTGCCGGCCGCCAGTGAGGCCTGGTGGGCGGCGTTCTGGGCGATCTGCGCGGCGATCGAGGCGCCGAGGCTGCCCATGCCGGGGTTGGTCAGCACCGTCACGGCCGGCCGTTCGGTGGCGCCGCCGGCGGCCAGCGCGGTGACGTCGGCGCTGAAGCCCTTCGGGACGACCAGCGCGCCGTAGACCTTGCCGGAGGCGAGCTGCTCGCGCAGTCCGGCCGCGTCCACCCGGCGCCAGTCGACGGTGCTGCCGGGCGTGCCGGCCACCACCGCGGCGGCCAGCCGGGCGCCGAGCGGCTCCGGCTGGCCGGGTGGCGGCGGGCCCTGGTCCTCGTTCACCAGGGCGATCGGCAGCCGGTGCAGATGGCCGCTCGGGTTGATGATGCCGCCCATGTAGAGCAGCGAGAGGAGGACGGCCAGCAGACCGCACAGGATGCTCGGGAAGAGCCACAGCTTCGGGTGCCGGGCGAGCGTCAGCGCCCGCGCCTGCCGGGGAGACCCCTGGGAGTCTGCGGTCGCCATGCCACCCCTCGGGTTCGGGCACAACCTGGTGCCGCTGCGGGTACGGCGGGAAGTCCTTCCGTGGCGGACGGACGGCCAAACCCGCGTCACCCGGGTGGCGGCCGCGCGGGTCCGCACGGAGGTCCGGCGGCGGACGGCGGGACGGCTCGGCCGGACGACAGGCCGACGGCAGGGACGGTGGCAGGTTGGCCGCAGGGGCGGCGGCAGGTTGGCGGCAGGGGCGGGGAAGCCGCCGGAACGTTCCCGAGGACCGTTCCAGGGAGGCACGAATCCGCAGGTCAGAGGGGGTGGAACCGTTCCAGCGTCCCGACTCGGCCGGGAAGCCTGGCGGACCGGGGGGACGGCCGAGCAGAGTTCAGCCCAGCGGTCGGCGCCGATGGCCCGCCGCCCGGTCCACTCCTTCATCCGCATCCGTTACGGGGGAACCTCCATGTCCGCTCGCCGTGCCGTGTCCGCTCGCCGCGCCCTGTTCGTCCCGGCCGCCCTCGCCCTGGGCGCCGCCCTCACCCTGACCGCCTGCCAGTCCGGCGGCGACGGCGGCGAGGCGAAGCCCGCCCAGTCCGCCGCGTCCGGCGCCCCGGCCAGCACCGGCACCAGCACCGGCGCCGCGCCGGACGGCACGGCCGGTGCCGGTGCCGCACCCGCCGCCCAGCCGGCCGCCGGCGCTCCCGCCCCGGCCGCCGGTGCCCCCTCCGCCGCGGCGCCCGCCGCCGGCACCTCGGCCCGCCCCAAGAACCCCGCCGCCTCCGCCCCGGGCAGCGGGGGCGGGGCCGGTGGCGCTGGCGCTGGCGCTGGCGCCGGCGGTGAGGCCTACGCCTACTCCCACCCCTGCGAGGCCAGGAGCCTGACCGTCAAGGTGACGGCCCGGGCCGAGGCGCCCACCCAGCGGGTGATCGAGGTGCGCAACCAGGGCACCACCGCCTGCGGCCTGAGCTACTACCCGCTCGTCAGCCTCGGCGACTCGAAGGCCGCCGACCACGGCAAGGACGTCACGCCGCTGGTGCCGAGCGGGCTGGGCGGCGCCCCGGCCTACGCGGTGGCGCCCGGTCAGACGGCGTACGCCGTGCTGGACCTCAACCCCGGCGGCGGCGGGGCGGCCGGCGTGGACCAGCTGAACGTCCTGCCCGACGGCGAGCACATGCCCACCGCCGAGACCCGGAACTTCCCGCTGGGCGCCGGCGCGAAGGCGGGCAGGCCGAAGCTCGGCCTGTACGGCGCCACCGTCGCCGAGGCGGCCGCCTCCGCCGCCACCGCCGACCGGCAGGCCTGACCTGGCCCGCTGCGCTCCCCCTGGGCCGGGCCTGCGCCCCGGGTACGGGTACCGTGATCCGCGGATCAACGGCATCCCGGGCCGGGCCGGGGTGGGGGAAGGGCGGCACATGAGTGTGGAGACCGAGGAGTTCGCGGCGATGCTGCGCGAGCTCAAGGAGCGTTCGGGCCGCAGCTACGGCGCCCTGGCCACCCGGCTGCACGTCAGCACCTCCACGCTGCACCGCTACTGCAACGGCGCCGCGGTGCCGACCGAGTACGCGCCGGTGGAGCGGCTGGCCCGGGTCTGCGGGGCGGGCGGCGAGGAACTGGTCGAGCTGCACCGCCGGTGGATCCTGGCCGACGCGGCCCGCCGCCGGGAGGCTTCCCCGGCGAGCGCTCCGGCGGCCGCAACGGCGCGGCCCGCACCGACCGCCGAGCCCGCCCCCGCACCGCAGCCGGCCTCGGCCGCGGCTCCGCCGGCCCCAGCGGCTCCGGCCCCCGCGGCCCCGCCCGAGCCGGGCGCCGCCGCCGCACCGGAGGAGGAGGTGACGACCGTGCGGCCCGTGGCCCCGACCGCCGAACCGCGCCGCCGCGCCCGCAGGCGGGTGCTGCTGAGCGCCACCGCCGTGGCCGCGCTGGCCACCGTGGTCTCGGTCCTCGTCCTGCGCCACACCGGTGACACGTCGGACCGCTCGGCGACGGGCGTGTCCGGGCCGGCCCTCGCCGCCACGGCCGCGCCCACCGGCACCCCGGCCGCGACCGTCCCCACGCCGACCGTCCCCACGCCGACCGACCCGGCCGCGACCGGGCCCGCCACGGCCGTCCCGCCCGCGGCCGCCTCGACGCCCGCCGAGGGGCATGCGCCCGCCCCCTTCCGCGTCACCGTCCTCACCGACAACTGGGGCAGCCCCTGCGGCCAGTGGTTCCTGTCCTCCCGCACCCCCGCCCAGGTGGGCCCGCCCCCGGACAGCACCGCCGGGATCGAGCGCTGGGCGGCCGCCCAGCACGCCGTCCCGGCCGGCCACCTGCGCCTCCAGCTGACCGCCCAGGGTTCGAGCACCACGCCCGTCGTGCTGCTCGGGGCGAACGTGCGGGTGGTCAGCACCCAGCCCGCCCCCAAGTGGAACGCCTACACCCCGGGGGCCGGCTGCGGCGGCGAGCTCACTCCGGCCTCCTTCTCGGTGGACCTCGACGCGGCGCAGCCCCGTGCCCTCCCCGCCCCGGGCCGGGAGGGCACCCGGAAGACCCCGCCGACCGACTTCCCGTACCGGGTCTCGAACAGCGACCCGCAGGTGATCGAGGTGGACGCCACCACCCGCGCCTCGGACGTCAGCTGGTACCTCGACCTGGTGTGGAGCAGCGGCGGGCAGCAGGACACCCTGACGGTGGACGACCACGGCCGTCCGTTCCGTACGGCGGGCCTGCAGGGCGCGCCCGGCTACTTCCACGACGGCAGGGCCTGGGCGCCGACCCCGACCGACGGCTGAGCCCGGCTCGGCCGCCCCCTGGCCCATGTCAACGGTGTTGGCATAACCTCGCCGGATGACCGACCGCGTAGTCCCCGAACCGCAACGGCGTCGGCGCCGCCCCACCCGGCAGGGCGTGGTGCTGTCCGCCGGGCTGATCGTCGACACCGCGATCCGGCTGATCGGCGGGCACGGCGCCGAGGCCCTGACGGTGCGGCGGCTCGGCGCCGCGCTCGGCGCCGACCCGAGCGCGGTCTACCGCTACTTCCACAGCACCGACGACCTGCTGCTGGCCGTGGCGGACGAGCTGATCGGCCGCGCCCAGCAGGGCTGGCGGCCCACCGGCGACTGGCGCGCCGACCTGCGCGCCATCGGCCTGCGCATCCACGCCAGCTACCAGGCCCATCCGCAGGCGGCCATCCTCGCCGCCCACCGCACCACCGGCCGCACCCACGAGATCGCCGCCGTCGAGGCGATCCTCGGCGTGCTGCGCACGGCGGGCTTCCCGGACCCGGAGGCCGTCCGGATCTACCACGCCTTCGTCGACCAGAGCCTCGGCTTCGCCGCCCTGGACGCCGCCACGCTCGCCCTCCCGGCCGCCGCCCAGAACGCCGACCTCCAGGTGTGGCAGGCCTCCTACGCCCGGCTCGACGCCGCCGACCACCCCCACATCGCGGCCACCGCCCACCTGCTCACCGCCGACATGCGCCGCAGCGGGTACCCGTACGCCCTGGACCTGCTGCTGGAGGCCGCCGAGGCCCGGCTGCGGGCCTTCGGCGGCTGAGGAGGGCGGCGGGGCGAGGCGCCGGGGTCCCGCCCGGCCCACCGGCACGACACGGCACGGCACGACGGACCCGGGTACGCGCGGGCCGCCGGTGGCGGGCCCCCGTGCGCCCACCACCGGCGGACCGTCGCCGCCCTCGCCGACCGGTTCAGTCCGCCGCGTGCACCAGCTCCCCGCCGACGTAGGTGCGCAGCACCCGGGCGCTCGCGATCTCCTCCGGCGGCCCGGTGAGGATGTCCCGGTCGAGCACCACCAGGTCGGCGAGCCGCCCGGCCGCCAGCACCCCGGCGTCGTCGTGCCCGTTCACGTGGGCGCTGCCGGCCGTGTACGCGGCGATGGCGGAGGCCAGGTCGAGCCGCTGCTCGGGCAGGAAGACCCGGCCGTCGGTGGCGCCCGGCTCCATCCGGTTGACCGCCACGTGCAGCCCCTCCAGCGGGTCCGGGCTGCTGACCGGCCAGTCGCTGCCCGCCGCCAGGGTGGCGCCGGCCCGCTGGAGAGCGCCGAACGGGTACTGCCAGGCGGCCCGTTCCGGCCCGAGGAAGGGGATGGTCAGCTCGTCCATCTGCGGTTCGTGCGCGGCCCACAGCGGCTGGATGTTGGCGACGGCGCCGAGCCGGGCGAAGCGCGGGAGGTCGTCCGGGTGGACGACCTGGAGGTGGGCGAGGTGGTGCCGGGTGCCGCGCCGGCCGTTGGCGGTGCGGGCGGCCTCGACGGCGTCCAGCGCCTCGCGCACGGCCCGGTCGCCGAGAGCGTGGAAGTGCACCTGGAAGTCGAGCGCGTCGAGTTCGGTGACGTACCCGCGCAGCGCCGCCGGGTCGACGAAGCTGAGGCCGGAGTTGGCGGTGGCGCAGCCGCAGCCGTCCAGGTACGGGGTGGTCATCGCGGCGGTGAAGTTCTCCGCGATGCCGTCCTGCATGATCTTCACCGAGCCGGCCCGGAACCGCCCGTGGCTCAACTCCTCGCGTCGCCGGACGAGTTCGGGGATCTGTTCGGCGCCCCGGTCGCGGTCCCACCAGAGCGCGCCGGTGACCCGGGCGGTCAGCGCGCCGGAGCGGGCGGCGGCCAGGTAGGCGGTGGACGGGTCCGCCATGCCGTTGAACTCGCCGAGCAGCGCGTCCTGCCAGCCGGTGATGCCGAGCGAGTGCAGCAGCCGCTGGGCGCGCAGCAGCCCGTCGAGGCGGTCGGCTTCGGTGGTGGGCGGCAGCAGCCGGGCGACCAGGGCGGTGGCCCCCTCCTGGAGCGTGCCGCTCGGGGTGCCGTCGGCGTCGCGCTCGATCCGTCCGTCGGCCGGGTCGGGGGTGTCGGCGGTGAGGCCGGCGAGTTCCAGCGCCCGGGTGTTGGCCCAGGCGCCGTGGTGGTCCCGGTTGGTCAGGTAGACCGGCCGGTCGGGGACGACGGAGTCGAGCAGTTGCCGGGTCGGCAGGCCGCCCTCGAAGCTCTCCATCGACCAGCCGCTGCCGGTGATCCACTCCAGCTCGGGGTTGGCCTCGGCGTACGCCCGCACGCGCGCCAGGTAGTCGGCGACGCCGACCGTCCCGGTGAGGTCGCAGGACGCCAGCTCCGCGCCGCCGCCCACCGCGTGGATGTGCGCGTCCTGGAAGCCGGGCAGCAGCAGCTTGCCGGTGAGGTCGACGACCTCCGTCCCCGGCCCGATCAGCTCCCGGACCTCGTCGTGCCCGACGGCGGCGATCCGCTCGCCGACGACCGCCAGGCCGCTCGCCCGGGTGCGGGCCGCGTCGCCGGTGTGGACGGGGCCGTGGGTGAAGACCAGATCGGCCTGGGTCATGGGTGGTGCTCCGTTCTCGCGTGGTGGTGCCCGGTGTTGCGTCGTACGGGTGTCACTCGGCCGCCGCGCCCTCCCGCAGGAAGTACGGCGAGCGCCGCCGCCAGCGGGCCCAGGCCGCCGCCGGCAGCCCGCTGACGATCATCATGATCACCACGGACAGCTCGAACCAACCGTTGTCGGCGGCGAGTTCGAAGTGGTCCGTGGAGTCGTAGAAGGTCCAGGCGAGGTAGCCGCCGACGGCCAGCAGCGCCGCCGCGCCCAGCAGCGGCCCGACCACCGCGCGCAACCCCTCCAGCAGGCCGGTGCGCAGCAGGTGACGGAACCGGACGGCGGCGGCGACGGCGGTCAGCGCGTAGTAGAGGGCGACGACGATGCCGATCGCGTTGACCGCGGCCGAGATCAGGTCGTTGACGGTCGGGATGGCGATCGAGGCCAGCGCCAGGGCGACAGCGACGCCGGTGATCAGCAGGGTGCCGACGGCGGGCGTGGCGTGCCGGGGGTGCAGCCGGGTCCAGACCGGGCCGAGCACCCGGTCGCGCCCCATCGCGTACATCCCGCGCGCGGTCGGGATCACCGAGGACTGCAGCGACGCCACGGCGGAGAACATCAGCGCGATCAACGGCAGTGCGGCCAGGGGCTGTTCGGCGAGCTTGGTGCCGAAGTAGGTCAGCCCGTGGGCGCCGTTGTCGGCCAACTCGTTGATCGGCAGCACCCGTTGGAAGGCGGTGCCGGCGAGCAGGAACAGCGCCAGCATCACCACCAGGGCCAGCAGGCCGCCGCGGGAGGCGTCCCGCGGGTCGCGCACCTCCTCGCCGACGCTGAACACCGACTCGAAGCCCCAGTAGCAGAACACCGCCAGCACCATGCCCTGCGCGACCGCGTCGAAGGAGGGGATGTCGAAGGGGTTGTACCACTGGAGCGAGAACGGCTGGTCGCCGGCGAACAGCCCGTAGCCGCAGAAGCCGAGCAGCACGACGTACTCGAAGACCAGCAGCGACTTCTGCAGCCGCGCCGCCAGGTCCAGCCCGCGCACCGCGACCACCGCGGCGCCCACCAGCACCACCAGGCCCAGCAGGGTGCACTGGACGGTCGAGTCGGCGTCCAGCCGCAGCCCGGCGACGCTGCGCACGTGGGCCTGGTCGAGCAGCTGGATGACCGAGGAGCCGGTGACGGTCGTGGTGTACGCCATGAAGACCACGGTCCCCACGGTGTTCACCCACCCGGTCAGGAAGCCCAGCCAGGGGCTGAGGGTGCGCCCGACCCACCGGTAGCTGCTGCCCGCGTCCGGCTCGACGGCGTTCAGCCGCCCGTACCCGCCGGCGATGGCGAGCACCGGCAGGAAGGCCAGCAGCATGATCGCCGGGAGGTGCAGGCCGACCACCCCGGCCATCAGGCCCAGGCCGATCCCGATGCTGCTGGTGGCGGCCGTACTGGAGGCGGCGATCGCCGCTCCGTCCAGCAGGCCGAGCGACTTGCGCATCGCGACGTGGGAGCCTCGCGCATCGCTTCTCGGGCCGCCGCCCGTGTCCTTCACCGTCGATGCCAACGGATCACCGCCTTGGTCGTGGGGTGCGCGTGTGGGGGAACGCCCGCACCGGTCGCAGGGGGTGACGCGGGCGGGAAGTGCAGCCATGAAACCGGCGGTGCCGCAACACGTCAATGCCGTTGTCATAAGCACGAACACCTGGAGCCGCCCGGAACCACCCGGAACCCCGAGGGGCCCGCCGGTCGTCCGGCGGGCCCCTCTTCGTGCGTCCGGCCGAGGGCCTTAGCCCTCCGTGCCCTCCAGCCACCGGTCGGTCGCGGCCCAGGCCGCGCGCAGCGCCTCCGGCTGGGCCAGCTCGTGGTGCCGGCACGGCAGGGTCGTCTGCACGACCTCACCGGTGGCGTACGGCGCCCAGCGGGCCCCGAGCGCCGTGCCGGCCGGCTTGTCCAGCAGCGCCGCCACGTGGACCAGGTCGCCCCGGAACGTGCCGGGGACGTGCGCCGTCGCGATCTCCACGTTGTTCGCCCGGACGCCCTCGGCCACGGCCAGCTCCTCCTCGGAGAGGTCGAGCCCGAAGCGCTCGCCGACCCGCAGGACGGCGTCGGTCCAGTCGACCTCCTCGATCCCGGGCTCGTCCACGCCCTGCTCCACGTGGACCGACGGGTAGCCGTCGAGCACCACCAGCGCGCCGACCTCCTCGCCGACGGCCTGCAGCTGCACCGCCATCTCCTGCGCGACCACGCCGCCCAGCGACCAGCCCAGCAGGTGGTACGGGCCGCTCGGCTGCACCGCGCGGATCTGCTCGACGTAGTCCGCCGCCATCTCCTTGACGGAGCCCGGCAGCGCGCCCGGCTCGCTCAGACCGCGCGCCTGGAGGCCGTACAGCGGCCACTCCTCGGGCATGATCCCGGTCAGCGGCGCGTAGCACCAGCTGAGGCCGCCGGCCGGGTGCACCGCGAAGAACGGCGGGCGCTCGCCACCCGCGCGCAACGGGAGCAGGACCTTGAGCCCCTCCACGCCCGCCGGCCGGCTCAGCCCCCGGACCAGGGACTCGACCGTCGGGCCCTCGAAGAGGTTCCGGACCCCGACCACGACCCCGAGCGTCGACCGCAGCCGGTCGACCAGCGTCACCGCCAGCAGCGAATGGCCGCCCAGCTCGAAGAAGTTGTCGTCGATGCCGACCCGCTCCAGCCCGAGGACCTCGGCGAACACCTCGCAGACCACCCGCTCGTCCGCGGTGCGCGGCGCCCGGTAGGACGCCTCCAGCAACTCCGACCGGTCCGGCGCCGGAAGCGCCCGGCGGTCCAGCTTGCCGTTGACGGTCAGCGGCAGCGCCGCCAGCACCGTGATCGCGGACGGGACCATGTACTCCGGCAGCACCGCGCCCAGCCCCGCCCGGACCTCGGCGGTGTCCACCCGCGCACCGGCGGCGGGCACCACGTAGGCGGCGATGCGGCGGTCCCCCGGAACGTCCTCACGGACGATCGCGGTGGCCTGGGCGATCCCGGACCGGCCGAGCAGGGCCTCCTCGATCTCGCCCAGCTCGATCCGGTGGCCGCGGATCTTCACCTGGTCGTCGGTGCGGCCCAGGTAGTCCAGCGTCCCGTCCGCACGCCAGCGCGCCAGGTCGCCGGTGCGGTACATCCGCTCCCCCGGAGCACCGAACGGGCAGGCCACGAACCGCTCCGCCGTCAGGCCCCGGCGGCCCAGGTAGCCCCGGGCCAGACCGGCACCCGCCACGTACATCTCACCGGGCACCCCGACCGGAACCGGTGCGAGGAACTCGTCCAGCACGAACACCCGGGTGTCGACCACCGGCGAACCGATCGACACCTCGCCCGCCGACGGGTCGCACGGCCACATCGTGGCGTCCACCGTCGTCTCGGTCGGACCGTACGAGTTGAACACCCGGTGGTCCCGCATCCAGCGGGCCATCACGTCCGGCGGACAGGCCTCACCGGCGGTCACCAGGACGACGTCGTCGGCGATCGACCGCTCGTCCAGGGTCGCCAGCACGGCCGGCGGCAGCGTCACGTGGGTGACCCGCTGCTCCGCCAGGAAGTGCGGCAGGGCCTCGCCCAGCCGGCGGTCCTGCGGGATCACCACCAGGGCCGCACCGGTCAGCAGGGCCATGAACCACTCCCAGCCGAAGGTGTCGAAGCCCGCCGAGGCGAACTGCCCGACCCTCGAACCGGAGCCGACCCCCAGGTAGCGCACCTGGCCGGCCACCAGGCTCGCCACACCGGCGTGGGACACCAGCACGCCCTTGGGGCGGCCGGTCGACCCGGAGGTGTAGATCACGTACGCCGCGTCCGCGGTCCGCACCACGCGGCCCACCAGCGCGCCGCCGTCCAGACCGGCCAGCTCCGCCACCGTCTCCGGCGCGTCCAGGACCAGCGTGCCGGAACCGGGCAGCACCGACGCCGTGGCCGACGAGGCCAGCACCGTCACCGGCGCCGCGTCCTCCAGCATGTAGCCGATGCGGTCCGCCGGGTACGCCGGGTCGATCGGCATGTACGCCCCGCCCGCCTTGACGATCGCCAGCAGCGCGACCATCAGCTCGACCCCGCGCTCCAGGCAGACGCCGACCACCGACTCCGCGCCCACGCCCCGCGACACCAGCAGGTGCGCCAGCCGGTTCGCCCGGACGTCCAGCTCCTGGTAGGACACCTCGACCCCGTCGGCGGCCACCGCGACCGCCTCCGGCATCCGCGCCACCTGCGCCTCGAAGAGCGCCCCGACCGTCGCAGCCGGGACCTCGGAGGCGGTGTCGTTCCACGCGGTCAGCAGCAGGTCGCGCTGCCGGCCGTCGAGGACCGGGACCCGCCGCAGCGGCGTACGGGCGTCCTGCTCCAGCGCGTCGACCATGTTCTCGACCGCCGTGTGCAGCAGGCCGCACACGACGTCCGGGTCGATCGGCGAACCCGCCTGCACGGAGAGCCGGAAGCCGGCACCGGTGTCGTCCACCGAGGCGGTGAGCGGGTAGTTGGTCCGCTCGTGCCCGTACAGCACCCGGATCCCGGCGAGGCCGGTCCCCTCACCCGACGCACTCGGGCTGTGGCGGTAGTTGAGCAGCGAGGTGAACAGCGGGCTCTGGGCAGGCAGGCCGGTGGCCTGCTGCGCGAGGGTCAGCGGGGCGTGCTCGTGCCGCAGCAGCTCGCCCAACTGGACCTGGACGGCGCGCAGTCCGGCGTCCAGCGGGCGGGTGGCGTCGATCCGGATCGGCAGGGTGTTGATGTACAGGCCCGGCGTCCGGTGCGCGGTGCCGCCGGCGTCCATCCGGCCGAGGAACACGGTGCCGAAGACGGGGTGGGTCTGGCCGGTGGTGGCCGCGGCGACGCGCGCCCAGGCGAGGTGGAAGAACGCGGCCGCGCTGACGCCGTGGCGGCGGGCCTGCTCGCGGACGCGCTCCGCCAGCTCGTCCGACATCTCGACGACGGCCTCGCCGGTGTCGCTGCCGTCGCCGTGGGTGTCCAGCACGCCGTAGGGCGCGGTGGGCTCCTCGACGTCGCCCAGGGCGCGCTCGAAGTAGGCGCGGTGCTGCTCCGGGGTGACGGCCAGGCGGGCGTGGGCGACGAAGTCGCGGTACGGCGCCGGCTCGGGCAGGCGGTCCTCCTCGTGCTCCAGGTGTGCGCGCACCTCGTCGAACAGGATCTCCAGGGCCTGGTGGTCACGGGTGAGGTGGTGGCTGCGCAGGGCCATCAACCAGCCGCCATCAGCCGCATCCTGAGTGATCGTCACATCGACCATGGGTGCGCGGCGGATGTCCATCGACGGCGGGCACGCCGCCAGCAGCCGGGCCACCGCGTCGCCGCCGGAGTCGCCGGCGCTACCGGTCAGGGTGACCTCGTGGACGGGCAAATCGGCCTGTCGCAGCACGACCTGGAGCGGCTGGGGCAGGTTCTCCCACAGCACGGCCGTCCGCAGGATGTCATGCCGATCGACAACCGCCTGGAGTGCGGTCACGAACGCGTCGACCCGCTCGCGGGAGTCGAAGCCCAGGACCACCGGGACGATGTAGACGTCGCGGCCCTGGTCGGCGTCCAGCAGGTGGTGGAAGAAGATCCCCTCCTGCAGCGGCGCCAGCGGGTAGACGTCGGCGACGTTCGCCGCACCGCCCGGGACCGCCGCGCTGATCCGGTCGAGGTCCGTGGGGCTCAGCTCGGCGAGGGTGACCATGTCCGGAGTGAGTGCGGTCGCGCCGTCCGGGATCCGGTTCTCCGGGACCACGAACGCCTGGCCGGTCTCGGCAGCCGCCAGCCCGGCGGGCGTCGGCACCTGGAACAGTCCGCGCACCGACACCTGCAGGCCCCGTGAGCGCAGTCGCTCGACCAGGGTGACCGCCAGCAGGGAGTGGCCGCCGAGCTCGAAGAAGTTGTCGTCGATGCCGACCCGGGGCAGACCGAGAACGTCGGCGAACACCTCGCAGACCACCTGCTCGTCCACCGTACGCGGTGCGCGGTAGGCCTCCTGGATCGCGGTGACCTCGGGGGCCGGCAGAGCGCGGCGGTCGAGCTTTCCGTTGACCGTCAGCGGGAGCTCGTCCAGCGTCATGATCGCGGACGGCACCATGTACTCCGGCAGTACGGCACCCAGCCCGGCCCGGACTTCGGCGGTGTCGATCTCGGCACCGGCGGCGGGGACGACGTAGGCGGCGATGCGCTTGTCGCCGGGGACGTCCTCGCGGACGATCACGGCCGCCTGCGCGACACCGGGCCGGCCGAGGACGGCCGCCTCGATCTCGCCCAGCTCGATGCGGTAGCCACGCACCTTCACCTGGTCGTCGGTGCGACCGAGATAGTCGAGGGTGCCGTCGGCCCGCCAGCGGGCGAGGTCGCCGGTGCGGTACATCCGCTCCCCCGGCGCGCCGAACGGGCACGCCACGAAACGCTCCGCCGACAGGCCCGGACGGTTCAGGTAGCCACGCGCCAACTGCACACCGGCGAGGTACAACTCGCCTGCCACACCGACCGGAACGGGCTGCAGAGCCGCGTCCAGCACGTACACCTGGGTGTTGCCCACGGGCCCGCCGATCGGCACCGTCGCCGTACCCGGCACGCACTCCCACGCCGTGACGTCGATCGACGCCTCCGTCGGCCCGTACAGGTTGTGCAGCGGAACACCCAGATCCCGCAGGAACGCGTCCCGCAGCTCCGGCGACAACGCCTCACCACTGGCGAACACCGCGCGCAGCGAGGTGCAGGTGCGGGCGGCCGGCTCCAGCAGGAAGACCTGCATCATCGACGGGATGAAGTGCGCGACCGTCACACCCTCCGCCCGGATCACCTCCGCCAGGTAGGCCGGGTCGCGGTGCCCGTCCGGACGCGCCACCACCAGCGTCGCACCGGTGGTCAGCGGCCAGAAGAACTCCCACACGGAGACGTCGAACCCGACCGGCGTCTTCTGCAGCACCCGGTCCGACGCGGTGAGCCGGTAGTCGTCCTGCATCCACGCCAGGCGGTTCACCACACCGTCGTGCGCGACCACCACACCCTTCGGACGCCCCGTCGACCCGGAGGTGTAGATGACGTACGCCGGGCTCTGCGGGCCGTGACCCGCACGCACCGGATCCGAAACCGGCTGCACGGCAAGAGCGTTGACCGTCTCAGCCGCGTCCAGGTCGATCCGACGGACACCCGCCGACAGCGCCCCGTCCATCGTCACACTGTCGGTGACCAGCACCGTCGGACGCCCGTCCTCCAGAGTGGAGGCCAGACGCTCCGCCGGATAGTCCGGGTCCAGCGGCAGGTACGCCGCCCCCGCCTTCTCAATCGCCAGCAACGACACGACCAGATCCACCGAGCGCGGCAGGCACACCGCCACCAGATGCTCCGGACCAACGCCCTCCGCCACCAGCAGGTGCGCCAGACGGTTCGCCCGCTCGTTCAACTCCGCGTACGACACCACCTCACGCGCCGCACCACTGCCGAACACCACGGCCGTGGCGTCCGGCGTCCGCGCCACCTGCGCCTCGAACAACCCCGGCAGCGTCCCCGCCGCCACCTCACGCACAGTGTCGTTCCACCCCCGCAGCACCAACTCCCGCTGCGCGCCGTCCAGGACCGAGACCCGGTCCAGCGTCAGATCGGGCTCACGCTCCAGCCCGTCGGCGAGTCGCTCCACCAGGGCCTCGAACAGGTCGCAGACCACGTCCGAGTCCATCGGCGCGCACGCCTGCACCGTCAGCCGGAACCCGACACCGGTGTCGTCGACCGACACCGTCAGCGGGTAGTTCGTCCGCTCCTGCCCGAACAGCGGGGTGACGCCCGCGAGGACGGTCTGGTGCGTGGCGGCCGTGCGGCTGTGGCGGTAGTTGAGGAGCGAGGTGAACAGCGGGCTCTGCGCCGGAACGCCGGTCGCCTGCTGGGCCAAGGTCAGCGGGGCGTGCTCGTGTCGCAGCAGCTCGCCCAGCTGCTGCTGGGTGACCTTCAGCCCCGCCAGCAGCGACTGGGTCGCGTCGATGCGGATCGGCAGGGTGTTGATGTACAGGCCCGGAGTGCGGCTCGCCGTGTCCCCGGCGTCCATCCGGCCGAACAGCACGGTGCCGAACACCGGGTGCGTCTGCCCCGTCGTCGCCGCGGCCACCCGCGCCCACGCCAGGTGGAAGAACGCCGCCGCGCTCACACCGTGGCGGCGCGCCAACTCCCGGACCCGGTCGGCCAGCTCGCCCGAGAGGTCGACCACGGCCTCGCCGGTCTCGCTGCCGTCGCCGTGGGTGTCCAGCACCCCGTACGGCGCGGTCGGCTCCTCCACCTCGCCCAGAGCGCGCTCGAAGAACGCGCGGTGCTGGTCGGCCGTGACCGCCAGGCGGGCGTGCGCCACGAAGTCGCGGTACGGCGCCGGCTCCGGCAGGCGGTCCTGCTCCTGCTCCAGGTGCGCGCGCACCTCGTCGAACAGGATCTCCAGGGCCTGGTGGTCCCGGATCAGGTGGTGGCTTTGCAGGGCCATCAGCCAGCGGTCCTGGCCCGGGTCCCGCGCGACGACGAGCTGCATCATCGGGGCGCGGCGGATGTCCATCGACGGCGGGCACGCCGCCAGCAGCTCGGCCACCACGTCGGCGCCGGTCTTCCCGGTGAGGACGACCTCCTCGACCGCCACCGGGGCCTGCCGCAGGACGACCTGGAGCGGCTGGGGCAGGTTCTCCCACAGCACGGCCGTCCGCAGGATGTCGTGCCGGTCGACGACGTGCTGGAGCGCGGTGACGAAGGCGTCGACCCGCTCGCGGGAGTCGAAGCCCAGGACCACCGGGACGATGTAGACGTCGCGGCCCTGGTCGGCGTCCAGCAGGTGGTGGAAGAAGATGCCTTCCTGCAGCGGGGCGAGCGGGTAGACGTCGGCGATGTTCGCCGCGCCACCGGGGACCTGCTCCACGAGACGGTCGAGGTCCGCGGGGCTCAGCTCGGCGAGGGTGATCATGTCCGGAGTGAGCGTCGTCGCGTCCTTCGGGATCCGATTCTCCGGCACCACGAAGGACTGACCCGCGTCGACGGCGGCCAGCGCCGCCGGCGTCGGGGCCTGGAACAGGGCCTTCACCGACACCGGCAGACCGCTCGCCCGCAGCCGCTCGACCAGCGTCACCGCCAGCAGCGAGTGGCCGCCCAGCTCGAAGAAGTTGTCGTCGATGCCGACCCGCTCCAGCCCGAGCACTTCGGCGAACACCTCGCTGAGCAGCTGCTCGTCCGCGGTGCGCGGCGCCCGGTAGGACGACTCCAGCAGCTCCGTCCGGTCGGGCACCGGCAGGGCGCGGCGGTCGAGCTTGCCGTTGACGGTCAGCGGCAGGGCGTCCAACACCATGACCGCGGACGGGACCATGTACTCGGGCAGTACGGCGCCCAGGCCCGCCCGGATCTCGGCGGTGTCCACCTCCGTACCGGCGGCGGGCACCACGTAGGCGGCGATGCGCTTGTCGCCGGGGACGTCCTCGCGGACGATCACGGCCGCCTGGGCGACACCCGCCTGGCCGAGCAGACCGGCTTCGATCTCGCCCAGCTCGATGCGGTAGCCACGCACCTTCACCTGGTCGTCGGTACGGCCCAGGTAGTCGATCGTGCCGTCCTCGCGCCAGCGGGCGAGGTCACCGGTGCGGTACATCCGCTCCCCCGCCTCCCCGAACGGGCAGGCCACGAAGCGCTCCGCCGTCAGACCCGGGCGGTTGAGGTACCCGCGCGCCAGCTGCACACCGGCGATGTACAGCTCGCCCGCCACTCCGGCCGGCACCGGACGCAGCGCGGCGTCCAGCACGTACGCACGGGTGTTGCCGACCGGACCGCCGATCGGGACGGTCGCCGTACCCGGCACGCACTCCCAGGCGGTGACCTCGATGGACACCTCGGTGGGCCCGTACAGGTTGTGCAGCGGGATGCCCAGGTCCCGCAGGAACGCGTCCCGCAGCTCCGGCGAGAGCGCCTCACCGCTCGCGAACACCGCGCGCAGCGAGGTGCAGGTGCGGGCGGCCGGCTCCAGCAGGAAGACCTGCATCATCGACGGGATGAAGTGCGCGACGGTCACGCCCTCCGCGCGGATCACCTCCGCCAGGTAGGCCGGGTCGCGGTGCCCGTCCGGACGCGCCACCACCAGGGTCGCGCCCGTGATCAGCGGCCAGAAGAACTCCCACACGGAGACGTCGAACCCGACCGGCGTCTTCTGCAGCACCCGGTCCGACGGCGTCAGCCGGTAGTCCTGCTGACCCCAGGAGAGGCGGTTGACGATCCCCTGGTGGGAGATCACCACGCCCTTGGGGCGGCCGGTGGAACCGGAGGTGTAGATGACGTACGCCGGACTCTCCGGGCGGTGGCCCGGGCGCTCCGGATTCGCACCCGACTGCGCGGCCAGCGCGTCGGCGGTCCCCGCGGCGTCCAGGTCGATCCGCCGGACGCCCGACTCCGCCACCAGGGCCCCGTCCATCGTCACGCTGTCGGTGACCAGGGCGGTCGGACGGCCGTCCTCCAGGGTGGAGGCGAGGCGGTCGGCCGGGTAGTCCGGGTCCAGCGGCAGGTACGCCGCCCCGGCCTTGCCGATCGCCAGCAGCGCCACGACCAGGTTCACCGAGCGCGGCAGGCAGACCGCCACCAGGTGCTCGGGGCCGGCACCGTCCTCGATCAGGAGGTGCGCGAGGCGGTTCGCCCGCTCGTTCAACTCGGCGTACGAGACGACCTCGCGCGCCGCACCGCTGCCGAACACCACCGCGTCCGCATCCGGCGTCCGCGCGGCCTGCGCCTCGAACAGCTCCGGCAGCGTCGCGGCCGGCACCTCGCGGGCGGTGTCGTTCCAGCCGCGCAGCACCGACTCCCGCTGGGCGCCGTCGAGAACGGCGATCCGGTCGAGCGTGGTGGCGGAGTCCTGCTCCAGCCCGCCGACCAGGTTCTCCACCGCCGTGCACAGCAGACCGCACACCACGTCCGAATCCATCGGCGCGCACGCCTGCACGGTGAACCGGAACCCGACACCGGTGTCGTCGACCGACACCGTCAGCGGGTAGTTCGTCCGCTCGGAGGCGTACACGATGTCGATGCCCGTGGTCCCGCCACCGGAAGCCCCCTGCTGGTCGGGCTGAGGGCTGGGCAGGCTGTGGCGGTAGTTGAGGAGCGAGGTGAACAGGGGGCTCTGCGCCGGAACGCCGGTCACCTGCTGGGCGAGGGTCAGCGGGGCGTGCTCGTGGCGCAGCAGCTCACCCAACTGCTGCTGCGCCACCTTCAGACCCGCCACCAGCGGCTGGGTCGCGTCGACCCGGATCGGCAGGGTGTTGATGTACAGGCCCGGGGTGCGGCTCGCCGTGTCCCCGGCGTCCATCCGGCCCAGCAGCACGGTGCCGAAGACGGGGTGGGTCTGGCCGGTGGTGGCGGCGGCGACGCGCGCCCAGGCGAGGTGGAAGAACGCGGCCGCGCTGACGCCGTGGCGGCGCGCCTGCTCGCGGACCCGGTCGGCCAGGTCGGCCGACAGCTCGACGACGGCCTCGCCGGTGTCGCTGCCGTCACCGTGGGTGTCCAGCACGCCGTAGGGCGCGGTGGGCTCCTCGACGTCGCCCAGGGCGCGCTCGAAGTAGGCGCGGTGCTGCTCCGGGGTGACGGCCAGGCGCGCGTGGGCGACGAAGTCGCGGTAGGGCGCCGGCTCGGGCAGGCGGTCCTCCTCGTGCTCCAGGTGTGCGCGCACCTCGTCGAACAGGATCTCCAGGGCCTGGTGGTCGCGGGTGAGGTGGTGGCTGCGCAGGGCCATCAACCAGCGGCCATCAGCGGTGTCCTGAGTGATCGTCAGGTCGACCATGGGTGCGCGACGGATGTCCATCGCGGGCGGGCAGGCCGCCAGCAGCCGGGCCACCGCGTCGCCGCCGGAGTCACCGGACAGGGTGACCTCGTGGACGGGCAACTCCGCCTGCCGCAGCACGACCTGGAGCGGCTGGGGCAGGTTCTCCCACAGCACGGCCGTCCGCAGGATGTCATGCCGATCGACAACCGCCTGGAGTGCGGTCACGAACGCGTCGACCCGCTCACGGGAGTCGAAGGCCAGCACAGTCGGCAGGATGTAGACGTCACGGCCCTGCTCCGCGTCCAGCAGGTGGTGGAAGAAGATCCCCTCCTGCAGCGGCGCCAGCGGGTAGACGTCGGCGACGTTCGCCGCACCACCCGGGACGAACTCCACGATCCGCGCGAGATCGTCTTCGGAGACCTCGGCCAGCGTGACCATGTCCGGCGTCAGAACGGTGGCGTCCTTCGGGATCCGGTTCTCCGGGACCACGAACGCCTGACCCGCGTCGACGGCCGCGAGTCCGGCCGCCGTCGGGGCCTGGAACAGCGCCCGCACCGACACCTGCAGGCCCCGTGAGCGCAGTCGCTCGACCAGGGTGACCGCCAGCAAGGAGTGGCCGCCCAGCTCGAAGAAGTTGTCGTCGATGCCGACCCGGGGCAGACCGAGAACGTCGGCGAACACCTCGCAGAGCAGTTCCTCGTCCGCCGTGCGCGGCGCCCGGTAGGACGCCTCCGACAGCGCGCCGCGGTCCGGCGCCGGGAGAGCGCGGCGGTCGAGCTTGCCGTTGACGGTCAGTGGGAGTTCGTCCAGCGTCATGATCGCGGACGGGACCATGTAGTCGGGAAGCGTAGTCGCGAGCGCGTCCCGCAGGGCGACGACATCCACCTCCGCGTCCACGGCCGGGACGACGTAGGCGGCGATGCGCTTGTCGCCGGGGACGTCCTCGCGGACGATCACGGCCGCCTGCGCGACACCCGGCCGGCCGAGGACGGCCGCCTCGATCTCGCCCAGCTCGATGCGGTAACCACGCACCTTCACCTGGTCGTCGGTGCGACCGAGATAGTCCAGGGTGCCGTCCTCGCGCCAACGCGCCAGGTCACCCGTGCGGTACATCCGCTCCCCCGGCGCGCCGAACGGGCACGCCACGAAACGCTCCGCCGACAGGCCCGGACGGTTCAGATAGCCACGCGCCAACTGCACACCGGCGAGGTACAACTCACCTGCCACACCGACCGGAACGGGCTGCAGAGCCGCGTCCAGCACATACACCTGGGTGTTGCCGACCGGCCCGCCGATCGGCACCGTCGCCGTACCCGGCACGCACTCCCACGCCGTGACGTCGATCGACGCCTCCGTCGGCCCGTACAGGTTGTGCAGCGGAACACCCAGATCCCGCAGGAACGCGTCCCGCAGCTCCGGCGACAACGCCTCACCACTGGCGAACACCGCGCGCAGCGAGGTGCAGGTACGGGCGGCCGGCTCCAGCAGGAAGACCTGCATCATCGACGGGATGAAGTGCGCGACCGTCACACCCTCCGCCCGGATCACCTCCGCCAGGTAGGCCGGGTCGCGGTGCCCGTCCGGACGCGCCACCACCAGCGTCGCGCCCGTGGTCAGGGGCCAGAAGAACTCCCACACGGAGACGTCGAACCCGACCGGCGTCTTCTGCAGCACCCGGTCCGACGGCGTGAGCCGGTAGTCGTCCTGCATCCACGCCAGGCGGTTCACCACACCGTCGTGCGCGACCACCACACCCTTCGGACGCCCCGTCGATCCGGAGGTGTAGATGACGTACGCCGGGCTCTGCGGCCCGTGACCCGCACGCACCGGATCCGAAACCGGCTGCACGGCAAGCGCGTTGACGGTCTCCGGGCTGCCCAGGTCGATCCGACGGACACCCGCCGACAGCGCCCCGTCCATCGTCACACTGTCGGTGACCAGCACCGTCGGACGCCCGTCCTCCAAGGTCGAGGCCAGACGCTCCGCCGGATAGTCCGGATCCAGCGGCAGATACGCCGCCCCCGCCTTCTCGATCGCCAGCAACGCCACCACCAGCTCGGTCGAGCGCGGCAGGCACACCGCCACCAGATGCTCCGGACCGACGCCCTCCGCCACCAGCAGGTGCGCCAGACGGTTCGCCCGCTCGTTCAACTCCGCGTACGACACCACCTCACGCGCCGCACCGCTGCCGAACACCACCGCATCCGCATCCGGCGTCCGCGCCACCTGCGCCTCGAACAGGCCCGGCAGCGTCCCCGCCGCCACCTCACGCACAGTGTCGTTCCACCCTCGCAGCACCGACTCCCGCTGCGCGCCGTCGAGAACGGCGATCCGGTCGAGCGTGGTGGCGGAATCCTGCTCCAGCCCGCCGACCAGGTTCTCCACCGCCGTGCACAGCAGACTGCACACCACGTCCGAATCCATCGGAGCGCACGCCTGCACGGTGAACCGGAACCCGACACCGCTGTCGTCCACCGACACCGTCAACGGGTAGTTCGTCCGCTCCTGAGCGCGGAGGAGCTGGATTCCGGCGATCGTCCGCGCCGTTCCGCCGTCGGCCCCGGCCTCGGTGGCGAGGGTACGGCGGTAGTTGAGGAGCGAGGTGAACAGCGGGCTCTGGGCCGGCAGGCCGGTCGCCTGTCGCGCCAGGGTCAGCGGGGCGTGCTCGTGGGTCAGCAGCTCGCCCAACTGCGCCTGCGCCGACCGCAGTCCGGCGTCCAGCCGCTGGGTCGCGTCGACCCGGATCGGCAGGGTGTTGATGTACAGACCCGGGGTACGGCTCGCCGTGTCCCCGGCGTCCATCCGGCCCAGCAGCACGGTGCCGAACACCGGGTGCGCCTGCCCCGTCGTCGCCGCCGCGACGCGCGCCCACGCCAGGTGGAAGAACGCCGCCGCGCTCACGCCGTGGCGGCGCGCCTGCTCGCGGACGCGCTCCGCCAGCTCGTCCGACAGCTCGACGACCGTCTCGGCGGTCTCGCTGCCGTCGCCGTGGGTGTCCAGCACCCCGTAGGGCGCGGTCGGCTCCTCCACCTCGCCCAGGACCCGCTCGAAGTAGGTGCGGTGCTGCTCCGGGGTGACGGCCAGGCGCGCGTGGGCGACGAAGTCGCGGTACGGCGCCGGCTCCGGGAGCCGCTCGACGTCCTCCTCCAGGTGCGCCCGCACCTCGTCCAGCAGGATCTCCAGCGCCTGGTGGTCGCGGATCAGGTGGTGACTGCGCAGAGCGACCAACCACCGCTCACCAGCGGCGTCACGACTGACCGTCAGGTCGATCAGCGGTGCCGTGCGGATGTCCATCGCGGACGGGCAGGCCGCCAACAGCTCGGCCACCGCGTCGTCACCGGCACCACCGGCCGTGAGGACGATCTCGGAGACCGCCAGCGGAGCCTGCCGCAGCACGACCTGCAGCGGCTGCGAGAGCCCCTCCCACAGAACGGCCGTCCGCAGGATGTCGTGCCGGTCCACCACCGACTGCAGCGCGGACACGAAACCGTCGACCCGCTCACGGGAGTCGAAGGCCAGCACCGTCGGGAAGACGTAGATGTCACGGCCCTGGTCGGCGTCCAGCAGGTGGTGGAAGAAGATCCCCTCCTGCAGCGGCGCCAGCGGGTAGACGTCCGCGACGTTCGCCGCACCACCCGGGACGAACTCCACGATCCGCGCGAGATCGTCCTCGGTGACCTCGGCCAGCGTGACCATGTCCGGCGTCAGAACGGTGGCGTCCTTGGGGATCCGGTTCTCCGGCACCACGAACACCTGACCCGCGTCGACGGCCGCCAGTCCGAGCGGCGTCGGCGTCTGGAACAGCGCCTTCACCGACACCTGCAGGCCCCGGGCGCGCAGCCGCTCGACCAGCTTCACGGCCAGCAGCGAGTGACCGCCCAGCTCGAAGAAGTTGTCGTCGATGCCGACCCGCTCCAGCCCGAGGACCTCGGCGAACACCTCGCAGAGCAGCTCCTCGTCCGGGGTGCGCGGCGCCCGGTAGGACGCCTCCAGCAGGGCCGCCCGGTCCGGCGCGGGCAGGCCCCGGCGGTTGATCTTTCCGTTCGCGGTCAGCGGGAGCTCGTCCAGCACGACCACGGCGGACGGGACCATGTAGTCGGGCAGCGTCACCGCGAGCGCGTCCCGCAGCTCGGCGGCATCGGCCCGCACGGCCACGGCCGCGTCCGGAACGACGTAGGCGACGATGCGCTTGTCGCCCGGGACGTCCTCGCGGACGACGGCGACGGCCTGGGCGACGCCCGCCCGGTCGAGCAGGGCGGATTCGATCTCGCCCAGCTCGATGCGGTAGCCGCGCACCTTCACCTGGTCGTCGGTGCGGCGCAGGTACTCCAGCGTGCCGTCCTCGCGCCAGCGCACGAGGTCGCCGGTGCGGTACATCCGCTCGCCGGCCTCCCCGAACGGACAGGCCACGAAGCGCTCCGCCGACAGGCCCGGACGGTTGAGGTAGCCGCGCGCCAGGCCGCTGCCGGCGATGTACAGCTCACCGGGCACACCGACCGGGACCGGCCGCAGGGCGGCGTCCAGCACGTACACCCGGGTGTTGAGGACGGGCCGGCCGATGGAGACCGGGGTGTCCGCCGAGACGGTCGAGGCCGTGGACCAGATGGTCGTCTCGGTCGGGCCGTACAGGTTGGTGACGGAGGCGGCGGTGCCCGCCAGGGTACGGGCGAGCTCGCCGGGCAGCGCCTCGCCGCCGACCAAGGCCCGGACGGACCGCAGGACGTCGTCGTCCGCCAGCGCCCGCCACAGGCTGGGCGTGGCCTGCATGACGGTGACGGCCTCGCGCACGAGCAGAGAGCGCAGGGCGTCCGGGTCGCGCACCTCGTCGCGGTCGGCGAGGACGACGGCGGCGCCGGACACCAGCGGAAGGTGCAGTTCGAGCCCGGCGATGTCGAAGCCGATGGTGGTCACGGCCAGCAGCCGGTCCTGCTCGGTGACCCGCAGGTGGTGGCCCATCGCCGCGAGGAAGTTGTTCAGCGCGCTGTGCGGGACGACGACGCCCTTGGGGCGGCCGGTCGAGCCGGAGGTGAAGATGACGTACGCCGGGTTCTCCGGCCGGTGGCCGGGGCGCCGCGGGTTCGACACCGGCTGTGCGCCGAGCGCGTCGACGGTCTCCGGGCTGTCGAGGTCGATCCGTCGGACGCCCGCGTCGGCGGCCAGGGCCTCGCCCGTCGTCACGCTGTCAGTGAGCAGGGCGGTGGGGCGCCCGTCGGCCAGGGTCGCCGCCAGGCGCTCGACCGGGTAGTCCGGGTCGAGCGGCAGGTAGGCCGCGCCCGCCTTGGAGACGGCCAGCAGCGACACGACCAGCTCGGTCGAGCGCGGCAGGCAGACGGCCACCAGGTGCTCGGGGCCGACGCCGTCGGCCGCCAGCAGGTGTGCCAGGCGGTTGGCCCGCTCGTTCAGCTCCGCGTAGGTCAGGCTGCCGTCGGCGGTGACCAGCGCGGTGGCGTCCGGCGTGCGGGCGGCCTGCGCCTCGAAGAGCCCGGGCAGGGTCGCGGCCGGCAGCTCGGCGGCGGTGTCGTTCCAGGCGGTCAGCAGCTGGTCGCGCTGCCGGTCGCCGAGGACGGGGAGGCGGTCGAGCGGGATGCGGGAGTCCTGCTCCAGCTCGCCGGCCAGGCGCTCGACGGCGGTGTGCAGCAGGCCGCAGACCACGTCCGGGTCGATCGCGGGAACGGCCTGCACGGAGAGCCGGAAGCCGACGACGGTGTCGTCCACCGACACCGTGAGCGGGTAGTTGGTCCGCTCGTGCCCGTACAGCACCTGGATGCCGGCGAGTCCGGTGCCCTCGTTCGCGGCGCCCGGGCTGTGGCGGTAGTTGAGCAGCGAGGTGAACAGCGGGCTCTGGGCGGGGACGCCGGTGGCCTGCTGGGCGAGGGTCAGCGGGGCGTGCTCGTGCCGCAGCAGCTCGCCCAACTGGACCTGGACGGCGCGCAGTCCGGCGTCCAGCGGACGGGTGGCGTCGATCCGGATCGGCAGGGTGTTGATGTACAGACCCGGCGTCCGGTGCGCGGTGCCGCCGGCGTCCATCCGGCCGAGCAGCACGGTGCCGAAGACGGGGTGGGTCTGGCCGGTGGTGGCGGCGGCGACGCGTGCCCAGGCGAGGTGGAAGAACGCGGCCGCGCTGACGCCGTGGCGGCGGGCCTGCTCGCGGACGCGGTCGGCCAGGTCGGCCGACAGCTCGACGACGGCCTCGCCGGTGTCGCTGCCGTCGCCGTGGGTGTCCAGCACGCCGTAGGGCGCGGTGGGCTCCTCGACGTCGGCGAGCGCACGCTCGAAGTAGGCGCGGTGCTGCTCCGGGGTGACGGCGAGGCGGGCGTGGGCGACGAAGTCGCGGTACGGCGCCGGCTCGGGCAGCCGCTCGACGTCCTGGTCCAGGTGCGCGCGCACCTCGTCCAGCAGGATCTCCAGCGCGGTGTGGTCACGCGTCAGGTGGTGGCTGCGCAGCGCCATCAACCAGCGCTCAGCAGCAAGGTCCTGAGTGATCGTCAGATCCGCCATGGGTGCGCGGCGGATGTCCATCGCGGGCGGGCAGGCCGCCAGCAGCCGGGCCACCGCGTCGTCACCGGAGTCGTCGGCGCCACCGGACAGCATGACCTCGTGCACCGGCAGGGAGGCCTGTCGCAGCACGACCTGGAGCGGCTGGGGCAGGTTCTCCCACAGCACGGCCGTCCGCAGGATGTCGTGGCGGTCGACGACCGCCTGGAGTGCGGTGACGAACGCGTCGACCCGCTCGCGGGAGTCGAAGGCCAGCACGGTCGGCAGGATGTAGACGTCGCGGCCCTGCTCGGCGTCCAGCAGGTGGTGGAAGAAGATTCCCTCCTGCAGCGGCGCCAGCGGGTAGACGTCGGCGATGTTCGCCGCACCGCCGGGGACCTGCTCCACGATCCGGTCGAGGTCCGCCGGGCTCAGCTCGGCGAGGGTGACCATGTCCGGGGTGAGGACGGTCGCGCCGTCCGGGATCCGGTTCTCCGGCACCACGAACGCCCGGGCGGCCTCGTCCGCCGCCGACAGCCCGGCGGGCGTCGGGGCCTGGAACAGCGCCTTCACCGACACCGGCAGGCCGCGCGAGCGCAGCCGCTCGACCAGCGTCACCGCCAGCAGCGAGTGCCCGCCCAGCTCGAAGAAGTTGTCGTCGATGCCGACCCGCTCCAGTCCGAGCACGTCGGCGAACACCTCGCAGAGGAGTTCCTCGTCCGGCGTGCGCGGCGCCCGGTAGGAGGCCCCCGGCAGCGCCCCGCGGTCCGGCGCCGGAAGGGCCCGGCGGTCCAGCTTGCCGTTGACGGTCAGCGGAAGCGTCTCCAGGACCACGACCGCGGACGGGACCATGTACTCCGGCAGCATGGTCGCGAGGGCGCCGCGCAGCACGGCGGTGTCGGTCCCCGCGCCGGTGGCCGGCACCACGTAGGCGGTGAGCCGCTTGTCGCCGGGCACGTCCTCGCGGACGATCACGGCGGCCTGGGCGACGTCCGGCTGCCCCAGCAGGGCCGCCTCGATCTCGCCCAGCTCGATCCGGAAGCCGCGGATCTTCACCTGGTCGTCGGTGCGGCCCAGGTACTCCAGCGTGCCGTCCTCGCGCCAGCGGGCGAGGTCGCCGGTGCGGTACATCCGCTCGCCGGCGCCGCCGAACGGGCAGGCCACGAAGCGCTCCGCCGACAGGCCCGGACGGTTCAGATAGCCGCGTGCCAGCTGGCCGCCCGCGACGTACATCTCGCCCGGCACGCCGACCGGGGCCGGCCGCAGTCCGGCGTCCAGCACGTAGACGCGCAGTCCGGGGATGCCCTCGCCGATCGGGCTGCCCAGGGAGCCGTCGGCCGCCGTCGACTCGTCGAGCCGGAGGTGGCTGACGTGCACGGTCGTCTCGGTGATGCCGTACATGTTGACGAGCCTCGGGGCGTCGTCCCGGTGCCGCGCGTACCACTCGCGCAGGCGGCCGGCGTCCAGCGCCTCGCCGCCGAACACGACGGTGCGCAGCCGGAGTTCGGCTCCGAGGGCCGGGCTCTGGGCCTCGGCCTGGGCCAGCTGGTAGAACGCGGACGGGGTCTGGTTGAGGACGGTGACGCCCTCGTTCACCAGCAGGCGCAGGAACTCCGCCGGCGACCTGGACACCTCGACCGGCACGACGACCAGCCGGCCGCCGTAGAGCAGGGCGCCCCACAGCTCCCACACCGAGAAGTCGAAGGCGAAGGAGTGGAACCAGGTCCACACGTCGTCGGCGCCGAACTCGAACCACGGCTGCGTCTCGTCGAGCAGCCGCACCACGTTCCCGTGCGGGACGACGACGCCCTTGGGGCGGCCGGTGGAACCCGAGGTGTAGATGATGTACGCGGCGTTCGCCGGGGAGAGCGCGCCGGGGACCTCGGCCGGCAGGGCCGCGTCGCCCTTGCCGGCGGACAGCAGGGCGCGGGTCTCCGGGTCGTCCAGGACCACCCGGCGGACGGCGTCCTCGTGCGCGACCGCGCCGGCCGACGCGGTGGAGGTGATCACCAGGGAGGGTGCGCAGTCCGCGAACACGAAGCTGATGCGGTCCGACGGCGAGGCCGGGTCGATCGGCAGGTAGGCGCCGCCGGCCTTCAGCACGGCGAGCAGGGCCACGACCAGGTCGAGCGAGCGTTCGAGGCAGACCGCGACGGACGTCTCGGGCCCGACGCCGTGCCGGACCAGCAGGGCGGCCAGCGCGTCCGAACGCTCGGCCAGCTCCGCGTAGCGGATCCGCTCCTCGCCGAAGACCGCGGCGACGGCGTCCGGCGTCCGATCCACCTGCGCCGCGAAGAGCTCCGGCAGGGTAGCCGCCGGGCGGGTGCTGCGCGCGGGGGTGTGCCAGGTGTCCAGCAGGCGGTGGCGCTCGGCCGGGCTGGTCACCTCCAGCAGTCCGAGCGGCTGGTCGGGGTGCTCGATCACCGAGTCGAGGACCTGGACGAACCGCCGGGCCATCGCCTCGACGGTCGCCGCGTCGAACAGGTCGGCGGCGAAGGTGATGCTGCCGGCCAGGCCGGCGGGCCGGCCCTGGGCGTCGAACCGCTCGCTGAGCTGGACGTCGAGGTCGAACTTGGCCGGGCGCTGGTCTCCGCTCAGCGGCTCGACCTCCAGGCCGGGCAGCCGCAGCACGGCGTCCGCGTTGTTCTGGACGCTGAGGGTGACCTGGAACAGCGGGTGGCGGGACATCGAGCGGGCCGGCGCCAGGTCCTCGACCAGGCGCTCGAACGGCAGCTCCTGGTGGGAGAACGCCTCCAGCGACGTCTCCCGGACCTGCCGCAGCAGCTCCCGGAAGGTGGCCTGGTCGGCCACCCGGGCGCGGAGCACCAGGGTGTTGACGAACAGGCCGACCAGGTCGTGCAGGCCCTCGTCCAGGCGCCCGGCGATCGGCACACCGATCGGGATGTCGTCGCCCGCGCCGAGCCGCGACAGCAGCACCGCGAGGGCGGCCTGCGCCGCCATGAAGACGGTGGCGCCCTCGGCCTTGGCGGTCCGCACCAGCCGCCCGTGGAGGTCGGCGGGCACGGTCAGGTCGACCACGCCGCCGACGTGTGAGGCCCGGGTGGGTCGCGGCCGGTCCACCGGCAGTTCGAGCTCGTGCGGCATGCCCGCGAGCGCCTGGCGCCAGTGCGCCAGCTGCTCGTTGAGCAGGCTCTCCGGGTCGTCGTCGGCGCCGAGGACGTCCTGCTGCCAGTAGGTGTAGTCGGCGTACTGGACCTCGAGCTGCTCCCACTCGGGCGCCTGCCCGCCGAGGCGCGCCGCGTAGGCGACCGAGAGGTCCCGGGCGAGCGGGCCCCTGGACCAGCCGTCGCTGGCGATGTGGTGCACCACGACGATCAGCGCGTGGTCGTCCGGCGCGGTGGCGAACAGCCAGGCCCGCAGCGGGATGTCGTGCTCCAGGTCGAAGGTGTGCCTGGCCGCCTCGGCCAGGGCCGCCGGCAGGTCGGCGGCGGCCACCTCGGTCACCGGCAGGTCGATCCGGGCCAGGTCGGGGGCGAGGACCTTCTGGTACGGCTTGCCGTCCTTGGCCGGGAAGACGGTCCGCAGGACCTCGTGGCGCTCCACCACGTCCCGCAGGGCGTCCCGCAGGGCGTCGCGGTCGAGGGCGCCGCGCAGCCGCAGGGGCAGCGAGATGTTGTAGGTGTCGCTCGGCCCCTCCAACTGCCCGAGGAACCACAGCCGCTGCTGAGCGTACGACAACGGGATCATCAGATCTCCTCCTGCCTGGTGCGACGACGCAGGGCGGGCCTGGTGCGCTTGGGACGGTTGATGTGGGACGAAAGGCCCGCCACGGTGGGGCTCTCGAAGATCGCCCGGAGGGGCAGTTCGACCTCCAGGGCCGAACGGATCCGGCTGACCAGCCGGGTGGCCAGTAGGGAGTGCCCGCCGAGCTCGAAGAAGCTGTCGTCGATGCCGACCCGCTCCAGCCCGAGCACTTCGGCGAAGGCCTCGCACAGGAGGGTCTCCTCGGGCGTCCTGGGGGCGCGGTAGGAGGCCTCGAGTTCGGCGGTGCGGTCCGGGGCCGGCAGGGCGCGGCGGTCGAGCTTGCCGTTGACGGTCAGCGGCAGCGCGTCCATGAGCACGACTGCCGACGGGACCATGTAGTCGGGCAGCACGGTGGCCAGGGCGGCCTTGACCCCGGCCGGGTCCAGCCCGGCGCCGGCGGCCGGGACGGCGTAGGCGGTCAGCCGCTTGTCGCCGGGCACGTCCTCGCGGACGATCACCACGCCCTGGGCCACGCCCGGGCGGGCGAGCAGGGCGGCCTCGATCTCGCCCAGCTCGATGCGGAAGCCGCGCACCTTCACCTGGTCGTCGGTGCGACCGAGGTAGTCGAGGGTGCCGTCGGCCCGCCAGCGGGCGAGGTCGCCGGTGCGGTACATCCGCTCGCCGGCCTCCCCGAACGGGCAGGCCACGAACCGCTCGGCCGTCAGGTCCGGGCGTCCCAGGTAGCCGCGCGCCAGCTGCACGCCGGCGATGTACAGCTCACCGGGGACACCGACCGGAAGCGGACGCAGGGAGCCGTCCAGCACGTAGGCGCGGGTGTTCCACATCGGCCGGCCGATCGGGACGATCTCCGACCCGTCCAGCTCCTCCGGCAGCACGAAGTCCGTGCAGCCGACCGTCGCCTCCGTCGGGCCGTAGTGGTCCACCACCGCGACACCGGGGTTGCGCTCGCGCCACTGCGCCACCGCCGCCGCCTGGACGGCCTCGCCGCCCACCATCAGCCGGCCCGTCGGGCTCACGGCGCCGCCCAGCGAGTCCAGCACCGCCAGAGCACTCGGCGTCACCTTCATGAACGACGGACGACGACCACCCAGCACCCCCGGCAGCGCGTCGTTCAGCGCGGCCACGACGACCTCGCCACCGCACACCAGCGCTCCGTACAGACCGGTCACACCGGCGTCGAAGGACACCGACGCGTGCAGCACCGTCAGCCCCGCGACCTCCGGGTACTCCTCCACGCACCGGACCACGTAGTTCACCAGGCCCGCCTGGGTCACCACCACACCCTTCGGCCGACCCGTCGACCCCGAGGTGTAGATCACGTACGCCGGACTCTCGGCACGGTGGCCGACCCGCTCCGGGTCCGAACCCGGCTGTCCGGCGAGTGCGTTGACCGTTCCGGTGGCGTCCAGGTCGATCCGCCGGACACCGGCGGCCACGTCCCCGGCCACACCGACGGCGGCGGCGGTCAGCAGCGCCACGGGGCCGCTGTCGGCCACCGTCGCGGCGAGCCGCTCGACGGGGTACTCCGGGTCCAGCGGCAGGTACGCCGCCCCGGCCTTGCCGATCGCCAGCAACGACACCACCAGCTCGGTCGAGCGCGGCAGGCAGACCGCGACCAGGTCCTCCGGCCCGACCCCGCCCTCGACCAGCAGGTGCGCCAGCCGGTTCGCCCGCTCGTTCAACTCCCCGTACGTCAGGCTCCCCGACGCGTCCGACACCGCCACCGCACCCGGCGTCCGGACCGCCTGCGCCTCGAACAGCTCCGGCAGCGTCACCGCCGGCACCTCACGCGCCGTGTCGTTCCACCCGCGCAGCACCGACTCCCGCTCCGCCTCGCCCAACACCTCGACGCGGAGGGCCGGCTGGCGCGGATCGGCGGCCATCGCCGCGAGCACCCGGTGCAGCCTGGCACCGAACTGCTCGGCCGTGCCGTGCTCGAAGAGGTCCCTGGCGTAGACGATGCGGCCCCGCAGGCCTGCCGGGCGCCGGTCGGCGGTGAAGCACTCCTCGAAGGTGAAGTCGAGGTCGTACTTGGCCGGCCAGCTGCCGCTCGGCAGGCCGCTGACGTCCAGCCCGGGCAGTTCGAGGGTGGCGCCCTCGTTGTTCTGCAGGACCAGCATGACCTGGAACAGCGGGTGGTGGGTCAGCGAGCGGGCCGGGGACAGGCTCTCCACCAGGCGCTCGAACGGGACGTCCTGGTGCGCGAACGCCTCCAGTCCCGCCTCGCGGACCCGGTGCAGCAGTCCGGAGAACGTCGGCGAACCCGAGAGGTCCGTCCGCAGGACCAGGGTGTTGACGAAGAACCCGACCAGGTCGTCCATGGCGGCGTCGGTACGCCCGGCGACCGCGGTGCCGATCGGGATGTCCTCCCCCGCGCCGAGGCGGGACAGCATCGTGGCCAGGGCGGCCTGGAGCACCATGAACATGGTCACCCCCTCGGCCCGGGCCAGTCGGGTCAGCTCCTCGTGCAGCCCGGCCGGGACGGTCAGTTCGACGACCCCACCGCGGTGGGTCAGCGCCGCCGGGCGCGGGTGGTCCGCCGGGAGCTCCAGCTGCTGCCGGGCGCCGTCGAGCGTCTTCTCCCAGTAGGCGAGCTGACGGTTCAGCACGCTGCCCGGGTCGTCGTCCGCGCCGAGCAGGTCGCGCTGCCACACCGTGTAGTCGGCGTACTGCACCGGGAGCGGGGCCCAGTCGGGCGCGCCGCCGGTGCTGCGCGCCGTGTAGGCCGCCGAGAGGTCCTGGGCCAGCGGCCGCATCGACCAGCCGTCCCCGGCGATGTGGTGGATCACCACCAGCAGGACGTGCTCCTCGGGACCGACCTCGAACAGGGTGGCCCGGATCGGGATCCCGGTGGCCAGGTCGAAGGGGCGGGCGGCCTCCCGGGCCAGCAGCCCGTCGAGGTCCGCCGCGGCCGCCGGGACGACCGCGAGCTCGCAGCGGTACTCGTCCGCGCCGAGGACCCGCTGCCGCGGCTCCCCGGCCGGGGCCGGGAAGACCGTCCGCAGCACCTCGTGCCGCGCCACCACGTCCCGCAGGGCGTCCGCCAGCGCCGAGCGGTCCAGGGCGCCCCCGAGCCGCAGCGCCAGCGGGATGTTGTAGGCCGCGTTCGCGCCGTCCAGCTCGTTGAGGAACCACATCCGCCGCTGCTCCAGGGAGAGCGGCAGCACGTCCGGACGGGCGGTGGCGACCAGCGCGGGCGCGGCCTGCTCCGCCTTGGACAACCGGGGCGCCAGCGCGGCCACGGTCGGGCTCTCGAAGACCACCCGCAGCGGCAGTTCCACCCGCAGGGCCGAGCGGACCCGGCCGACCAGCCGGGTGGCCAGCAGCGAGTGCCCGCCGAGCTCGAAGAAGTCGTCGTCGACGCCGACCTGCGGCAGGCCCAGGACGTCGGCGAACGCCTCGGCGAGCAGCTGCTCCTCCGGTGTCCGCGGCGCCCGGTAGGACGCCTCCAGCGCCGCGGCGTGGTCCGGAGCCGGGAGGGCGCGCCGGTCCAGCTTGCTGTTGGCCGTCAGCGGCAGCGCCTCCAGCACCAGCACCGCGGACGGGACCATGTAGTCCGGCAGCACCGCCGCCAGCTCCGCGCGCAGGGCGGAGGTGTCCACCGCCACGCCCGTCTCGGGCACCACGTAGGCGGTCAGTCGCTTGTCGCCGGGCACGTCCTCGCGGACGATCACCACGCCCTGGGCGACGCCCGGGCGGGCGAGCAGCGCGGCCTCGATCTCCGCCAGCTCGATGCGGAAGCCGCGGATCTTCACCTGGTCGTCGGTGCGGCCCAGGTAGTCGAGCGTGCCGTCCTCGCGCCAGCGGGCGAGGTCGCCGGTGCGGTACATCCTCCCTCCTTGCCCGCCATCGGACAGGAGGGGCCCATGCCCGGTCCCGCCGAACGGGCAGGCCACGAAGCGCTCCGCGGTCAGGCCCGGGCGGTTCAGGTAGCCCCGGGCCAGCCCGGTGCCGGCGATGTACAGCTCGCCGGGCACCCCCACCGGCACCGGCCGCAGCGCGGCGTCCAGCACGTACACCCGGGTGTCGTCCATCGGGCTTCCGATGGGCAGCGTGTGGCCGAGCTCGGCCCCGGCGGCCATCGGGTGCTGGGTGGCGCACAGCGTGGTCTCGGTCGGACCGTACAGGTGACGGACCGTCAAGTGCGGCAGGGCGTCGAGCAGCCGCGCGACCGCCGTGGGCGGCACGACGTCGCCGCCCGTGAGGACCTCCGTCACCTCGGCGAAGATCTCGGGGTTCTCCTCACCGATGACGCGGAAGAGCCCTGCGGTGACGTGGACGTGGGTCGCCCGGGTGTCGGTGATCAGCCGGTGCAGGGTGGCGCTGTCGAGCTTGACCTCGGGGGCGATGGAGACGCTGCCGCCGTGGACGAGCGGGACCCACAGCTCGTAGGTGGACGCGTCGAAGGCGTGCGGGGCGTGGAACAGCACGCGGTCGGCCGGGCCGACGTTCCAGCGCGAATCCCGGACCAGGGCGGCGAGGTCGGCGTGGGTGGTGACGATGCCCTTGGGGGTGCCGGTGGAGCCGGAGGTGTACATGATGTACGCCGCCTGGTCCGGCAGCACCCGCGCGGGGCGGACGGCTTCCTCCGGCGTGACCGGGCCGTTCGCTCCGGGCTCGGACGCCCCGTCGGCGCCGACGAGGAGGACCGGGGTCCCCTGCTCCCCGGCCGCGTGCACGACCTCGTGCTCCCGCAGGGCGGAGTCGGCCACCAGCAGGTGCGGCCGGGCGTCCGCCAGGACGGCCGCCATCCGCGCCCGCGGCGAACGCAGGTCCAGCGGGACGAACACGCCGCCCGCCTTGGCGATCGCCAGGAAGGTGGTCACCAGCTCCGTGGAGCGGTGCATGCCGACGGCGACCAGCGTCTCCGGCCCGACCCCGTGTCCGGCCAGGACGCGGGCCAACCGGTCGGCGCGCGCGTCGAGTTCGGCGTAGGTCAGCGTCTCGTGGTCCGTACCGCCGCCCGCGGCCGCGCGGTCCGCGGCGTCCGGGTCCATGCCGCGCGTGCGCACCAGTGCGACCGCGTCCGGCGTCCGCGCGACCTGCGCCTCGAACAGCTCCGGCAGCGTGGCCGCCGGCAGCCCGACGGCGGTGTCGTTCCAGCCGCGCAGCAGCTGCTCCTGCCGGCCGTCGTCCAGGACGGCGACCGTGTCCAGCGTGGTGGCGGGGTGCGTCTCCAGGGCGCCGACCAGGTTCTCGACGGCGGTGTGCAGCAGACCGCAGACGGTGGCGGAGTCGATCGGCTCGGCCGCGTGCACCGTGAGCCGGAAGCCGGCACCGGTGTCGTCCACCGAGGCGGTGAGCGGGTAGTTGTTCCGCTCGTGGGCGTACAGGATGTCGACGCCCGCGATCCCGGTCTCCAGCAGGTTCCGCTGCGCGGACTCGGAACGCGGCTTGCTGTGACGGTAGTTGAGGAGCGAGGTGAACAGCGGGGTCTGCGCCGGCAGGCCGGCCACCTGCTGGGCGAGAGCCAGCGGGGCGTGCTCGTGCCGCAGCAGCTCGCCCAACTGCACCTGGACCGCGCGCAGTCCGGCGTCCAGCGGACGGGTGGCGTCGATCCGGATCGGCAGGGTGTTGATGTACAGACCCGGGGTACGGCTCGCCGTGTCCCCGGCGTCCATCCGGCCGAGCAGCACGGTGCCGAAGACGGGGTGGGTCTGGCCGGTGGTGGCGGCGGCGACGCGCGCCCAGGCGAGGTGGAACAGCGCGGCGGCACTGGCGCCGTGGCGGCGAGCCTGCTCGCGGACCCGGTCGGCCAGGTCGGCCGACAACTCGACGACGGCCTCGCCGGTGTCACCGCCGTCGACACGGGTACTCAACACGCCGTAGGGCGCGGTGGGCTCCTCGACGTCGCCCAGGGCGCGCTCGAAGTAGGCGCGGTGCTGCTCCGGGGTGACGGCCAGGCGGGCGTGGGCGACGAAGTCGCGGTACGGCGCCGGCTCGGGCAGGCGGTCCTCCTCGTGCTCCAGGTGTGCGCGCACCTCGTCCAGCAGGATCTCCAGGGCCTGGTGGTCGCGGATCAGGTGGTGGCTGCGCAGAGCGATCAACCAGCGGTCGCCCGAGCCGTCATGCGTGATCGTCAGATCGAGCATCGGCGCCTGGCGGATGTCCATCGACGGCGGGCAGGCCGCCAGCAGTCGGACCATCGGGTCACCGGCGGAGTCCCCCGGGTTCCCCGCGAGGACGACCTCCTCGACCAGCAGCGGCGCTTGTCGCAGGACGATCTGGAGCGGCTGGGGCAGGTTTTCCCACAGCACGGCCGTCCGCAGGATGTCGTGCCGGTTCACGACCGCCTGGAGTGCGGTCACGAACGCGTCGACCCGCTCACGGGAGTCGAAGCCCAGGACCACCGGGACGATGTAGACGTCGCGGCCCTGGTCGGCGTCCAGCAGGTGGTGGAAGAAGATGCCTTCCTGCAGCGGGGCGAGCGGGTAGACGTCGGCGATGTTCGCCGCACCGCCGGGGACCTGCTCCACGAGACGGTCGAGGTCCGTGGGGCTCAGCTCGGCGAGGGTGACCATGTCCGGCGTCAGAACGGTGGCGTCCTTCGGGATCCGGTTCTCCGGGACCACGAACGCCTGGCCCGCGTCGACGGCCGCGAGTCCGGCCGCCGTCGGGGCCTGGAACAGCGCCCGCACCGACACCTGCAGGCCCCGCGAGCGCAGTCGCTCGACCAGGGTGACCGCCAGCAGCGAGTGGCCGCCCAGCTCGAAGAAGTTGTCGTCGATACCGACCCGGGGCAGACCGAGAACGTCGGCGAACACCTCGCAGAGCAGTTCCTCGTCGGCGGTGCGCGGCGCCCGGTAGGCCTCCTGGATCACGGTGACCTCGGGGGCCGGCAGGGCGCGGCGGTCCAGCTTGCCGTTGACGGTCAGCGGGAGTTCGTCCAGCGTCATGATCGCGGACGGGACCATGTAGTCGGGAAGCGTAGTCGCGAGCGCATCCCGCAGCGCGACAACATCCACCTCCGCGTCCACGGCCGGGACGACGTAGGCGGCGATGCGCTTGTCGCCGGGGACGTCCTCGCGGACGATCACGGCGGCCTGGGCAACGCCGGGCCGGCCGAGGACGGCCGCCTCGATCTCGCCCAGCTCGATGCGGTAACCGCGCACCTTCACCTGGTCGTCGGTGCGCCCGAGGTAGTCGAGGGTGCCGTCCTCGCGCCAGCGGGCGAGGTCACCGGTGCGGTACATCCGCTCGCCGGGCGCGCCGAACGGGCACGCCACAAAGCGCTCCGCCGACAGGCCCGGACGGTTGAGATAGCCGCGCGCCAACTGGACACCGGCGAGGTAGAGCTCACCTGCCACACCGACCGGAACGGGCTGCAGTGTCGCGTCCAGCACGTACACCTGGGTGTTGCCGACCGGGCCGCCGATCGGGACGGTCGCCGTACCCGGCACGCACTCCCAGGCGGTGACGTCAATGGACGCCTCGGTGGGGCCGTACAGGTTGTGCAGCGGAACACCGAGATCCCGCAGGAACGCGTCCCGCAGCTCCGGCGACAGCGCCTCACCACTGGCGAACACCGCGCGCAGCGTCGTGCAGGTGCGGGCGGCCGGCTCCAGCAGGAAGACCTGCATCATCGACGGGATGAAGTGCGTGACCGTCACACCCTCGCCACGGATCACCTCCGCAAGGTACGCGGGGTCGCGGTGCCCGTCGGGGCGGGCGACGACGAGAGTCGCACCGGTGGTCAGGGGCCAGAAGAACTCCCAGACGGAGACGTCGAACCCGACCGGGGTCTTCTGCAGCACCCGGTCCGACGGCGTCAGCTGGTAGTCCTCCTGCATCCACGCCAGACGGTTCACCACACCGTCGTGCGCGACCACCACACCCTTCGGGCGGCCCGTCGACCCCGAGGTGTAGATGACATACGCCGGGCTCTGCGGCCCGTGACCCGCACGCACCGGGTTCGAAACCTGCTGAGCATCAAGCGCGTTGACCGTTTCGGCCGCGTCCAGGTCGATCCGACGGACACCTGCCGACAGCGCCTCGTCCATCGTCACGCTGTCGGTGACCAGGGCGGTCGGACGGCCGTCCGCCAGGGTGGAGGCGAGCCGGTCGGCCGGGTAGTCCGGGTCCAGCGGCAGGTACGCCGCACCGGCCTTGCCGATCGCCAGCAGCGACACCACCAGCTCGGTCGAGCGCGGCAAACAGACCGCCACCAGATGCTCCGGGCCGACGCCCTCGGCCACCAGCAGGTGCGCCAGGCGGTTCGCCCGCTCGTTCAACTCGGCGTACGAGACGACCTCGCGCGCCGCACCGCTGCCGAACACCACGGCCGTGGCGTCCGGCGTCCGCGCGGCCTGCGCCTCGAACAGCCCCGGCAGCGTGGCGGCCGGCACCTCACGGGCGGTGTCGTTCCACCCGCGCAGCACCAACTCCCGCTGCGCGCCGTCGAGAACGGCGATCCGGTCGAGCGTGGTGGCGGAATCCTGCTCCAGCCCGCCGACCAGGTTCTCCACCGCCGTGCACAGCAGACCGCACACCACGTCCGAATCCATCGGAGCGCACGCCTGCACGGTGAACCGGAACCCGACACCGGTGTCGTCCACCGACACCGTCAACGGGTAGTTGTTGCCCTCGTGGGCGTACAGGATGTCGATACCCGAGATCCCGGTCTCCGGGAGATGCCCCCGCCCACTGCCAGAACCCGACTTGCTGTGACGGTAGTTGAGGAGCGAGGTGAACAGCGGGCTCTGCGCCGGAACGCCGGTCGCCTGCTGGGCGAGGGCCAGCGGGGCGTGCTCGTGGGTCAGCAGCTCGCCCAACTGCGCCTGCGCCGACCGCAGTCCGGCGCCCAGCCGCTGGGTCGCGTCGATGCGGATCGGCAGGGTGTTGATGTACAGGCCCGGGGTACGGCTCGCCGCACCGCCCGCGTCCATGCGCCCCAGCAGCACGGTGCCGAACACCGGATGCGCCTGCCCCGTCGTCGCCGCGGCCACCCGCGCCCACGCCAGGTGGAAGAACGCCGCCGCGCTCACGCCGTGGCGGCGCGCCTGCTCGCGGACGCGCTCCGCCAGCTCGTCCGACAGCTCCACGACCGTCTCGGCGGCCTCGCTGCCGTCGCCGTGGATGTCCAGCACCCCGTACGGCGCGGTCGGCTCCTCCACCTCGCCCAGGACCCGCTCGAAGAACGCACGGTGCTGGTCGGCCGCGACCGCCAGGCGCGCGTGGGCGACGAAGTCGCGGTACGGCGCCGGCTCCGGCAGCCGCTCGACGTCCTCCTCCAGGTGCGCCCGCACCTCGTCCAGCAGCACCTCCAGCGCCTGGTGGTCACGGATCAGGTGGTGACTGCGGAGCGCCACCAACCAACGCTCGGCATCACGATCCTGGGTGATCGTCAGGTCGAGCATCGGCGCCCGACGGATGTCCATCGACGGCGGGCACGCCGCCAGCAGCAGGGCGACGGCGTCGCCACCGGCCGTGAGGGAGATCTCGGAGACCGCCAGCGGAGCCTGCCGCAGCACGACCTGCAGCGGCTGCGAGAGCCCCTCCCACAGAACGGCCGTCCGCAGGATGTCGTGCCGGTCCACCACCGACTGCAGCGCGGACACGAAACCGTCGACCCGCTCACGGGAGTCGAAGCCCAGCACCGTCGGCAGCGTGTAGACGTCGCGCCCCTGGTCGGCGTCCAGCAGGTAGTGGAAGAAGATCCCCTCCTGCAGCGGCGCCAGCGGGTAGACGTCCGCGACGTTCGCCGCACCACCCGGCACCTGCTCCACGATCCGCGCCAGATCGCCCTCGGAGACCTCGGCCAGCGTGACCATGTCCGGCGTCAGAACGGTGGCGTCCTTCGGGATCCGGTTCTCCGGCACCACGAACGCCTGACCCGCGTCAACGGCCGCCAGCCCGGCCACCGTCGGGGCCTGGAACAGCGCCCGCACCGACACCGAGACTCCACGGGCGCGCAGCTGCTCGACCAGCGTCACCGCCAGCAGCGAGTGGCCGCCCAGCTCGAAGAAGTTGTCGTCGATGCCGACCCGCTCCAGCCCGAGCACTTCGGCGAAGGCCTCGCACAGGAGGGTCTCCTCGGGCGTCCTGGGGGCGCGGTAGGAGGCCTCGAGTTCGGCGGTGCGGTCCGGGGCCGGCAGCGCCCGGCGGTCGAGCTTGCCGTTGACCGTCAGCGGCAGCGCGTCCAGCAGCACGACCGCCGACGGGACCATGTAGTCGGGCAGCACGGTGGCCAGGGCGGCCTTGACCCCGGCCGGGTCCAGCCCGGCGCCGGCGGCCGGGACGGCGTAGGCGGTCAGCCGCTTGTCGCCGGGCACGTCCTCACGGACGATCACCACGCCCTGGGCCACGCCCGGGCGGGCGAGCAGGGCCGCCTCGATCTCCCCCAACTCGATCCGGTAACCACGCACCTTCACCTGGTCGTCCGTACGGCCCAGGTACTCCAGCGCCCCGTCCTCGCGCCAGCGCGCCAGGTCGCCGGTGCGGTACATCCGCTCGCCGGCCTCCCCGAACGGGCAGGCCACGAACCGCTCGGCCGTCAGGTCCGGGCGTCCCAGGTAGCCGCGCGCCAGCTGCACGCCGGCGATGTACAGCTCACCGGCCGCACCCACCGGGACCGGCCGCAGCCCGGCATCCAGGACGTACGCCCGGGTGTTCCACATCGGCCGGCCGATCGGGACGATCTCCGACCCGCCCAGCTCCTCCGGCAGCACGAAGTCCGTGCAGCCGACCGTCGCCTCCGTCGGGCCGTAGTGGTCCACCACCGCGACACCGGGGTTGCGCTCGCGCCACTGCGCCACCGCCGCCGCCTGGACGGCCTCACCGCCCACCATCAGCCGGCCCGTCGGATTCGCCGCACCCCCCAGCGAGTCCAGCACCGCCAGAGCACTCGGCGTCACCTTCATGAACGACGGACGACGACCACCCAGCACCCCCGGCAGCGCGTCGTTCAGCGCGGCCACGACGACCTCGCCACCGCACACCAGCGCTCCGTACAGACCGGTCACACCGGCGTCGAAGGACACCGACGCGTGCAGCACCGTCAGCCCCGCGACCTCCGGGTACTCCTCCACGCACCGGACCACGTAGTTCACCAGGCCCGCCTGGGTCACCACCACACCCTTCGGCCGACCCGTCGACCCCGAGGTGTAGATCACGTACGCCGGACTCTCGGCACGGTGGCCGACCCGCTCCGGGTCCGAACCCGGCAGCGCGGCCAGCGCCTCGGCGGTCTCGGCGCCGTCCAGCTCGATCCGCCGCATGCCGGCGTCGACGCCCAGGGCCAGGCCCGCCGTCGCACCGGAGGCGACCAGCACCGACGGCCGGGCGTCCGCCACGGTCGCCGTCAGCCGCTCGACCGGGTACTCCGGGTCCAGCGGCAGGTACGCCGCGCCCGCCTTGCCGATCGCCAGCAACGACACCACCAGCTCGGTCGAGCGCGGCAGGCAGACCGCGACCAGGTCCTCCGGCCCGACGCCACCCTCGACCAGCAGGTGCGCCAGCCGGTTCGCCCGCTCGTTCAACTCCCCGTACGTCAGACTCCCCGACGCGTCCGACACCGCCACCGCACCCGGCGTCCGAACCGCCTGCGCCTCGAACAGCTCCGGCAGCGTCACCGCCGGCACCTCACGCGCCGTGTCGTTCCACCCGCGCAGCACCGACTCCCGCTCCGCCTCGCCCAACACCTCGATCCGACGGATCGGGGTGTCGGCGTCGGCGGCGGCCATCGCCAGCAGGGTGGTGCGGAAAAGCGCCACCTTGGAGCGGTTGGCGTCGTCGCTGTAGAGCTCGGGGTTGACGTCCGAGGCGATGCCGATGAGGCCGTCGGAGGAGTTGTCGTAGAGCGACAGCGAGAAGTCGTTGAAGTGGCCGCCGCCCAGCGGCTTCAGCCGGACCGCGCAGGTGCCGAAGGCGAGGTCGTAGTCGAACGGCATGGCGCTCATGACCAGGCTGAACAGGGTGCCGCGGCCGACGAGCCCGAGGTCCCGGAGGATGTCCTCGTAGCGGTACCGCTGGTGGCGCAGCGCGGTGCGGATCGCGGTGCCGACCCGGCGGACGAGCTGCTGGAGGGTGAGGTCGTCCGACACGGCCACCCGGATCGGCAGCATGTTCGCGGCCATGCCCGGGACGTCGAGTTCCTTGCGGCTCCGGCCGAGGACGGGGACGCCGATGACGACGTCCTCGACGCCGGTCAGGCGGTGGAAGTAGAGCACGGAGGCGGCGATGGCGAGGCCGGAGACGGTGGTCCGCAGGCCGCGTGCGGCCGTGCGGAGGTTCGCGGAGGTCTCGGCGTCGACGGTCTCGGCGTGCCGGGCGAGGCTGTGCGGGGTGCCGACGGGCGGGCGTCCGCCGCTGAGGCTGGGCACGTCCGGGCGGTCGGCCAGGGTTTCGGCCCAGTAGGCGCGGTCCTCGGCGAAGCTCTCCGAGGCGCGGTACTCGGTGTCCTTGTCCAGGAGGGTGTCCAGCGGCACCGTCTCCGGCTCGGGCACCGGGCCGCCGGCCGCGAGGGCGGTGTAGTGCGCGGCCACCCGCGAGGCGACGATGGCCCCGCTGAAGCCGTCGGCGGCGATGTGGTGGCCGCGCTGGTACCAGAGGTGGCGGTCGGCGGCGACGCGGAACAGGGCGTAGGTGAAGAGGCGGTCGCCGTCCAGCCGGATCGGCCGGGCCATGTCGGCGTGCATCCAGGCCTCGGCGGCGGCGACCGGGTCGCTCTCGGCGCTGACGTCGAAGGTGTGCAGCGGCCAGTCGTCCGTGACGGCCACGTACTGGCGCAGCGAGCTGCCCGAGCCGGTGAAGCGCACGTGGAGGGGTTCGACCCGGCCGGTGATCTCCCGCACGGCCTGCTCGAACAGCCGCGGGTCCAGGTCCCCTTCGATCTCCAGGCACTGGGCCACGCTGTAGATCGGGTTGTCCGGGTCGAGTTGCTGAGCGTTCCAGATGCCTCGCTGCGCGGCAGAGAGTTCCTTGTACGCGACGCCGACTTCTGACGTGCTCATACCACTCCATCGTCCCGTTGAGAGCGTGTTTCCACGTGTGCGTGCGAGCAGGGCTGGGGATCGTTCGCCGTCGGAGCGGGCGCCTCCCCCGGCAGGCGCCTCCCAGCAGGCGCCGCCGCCGGGGACCGTCCGGGGGCAGGCGGAGGCCCCGGCCGGGCCGGTGGAGGAGGCGTGCCCGGGGCGGCGGAACCGTGCGGACGGTCGGCGGGGCGGGGCGCGGCCGGGCCGGGCGGCGACGACGGCGCTGACGCCGGGCAGCCCGATCCGCCCCTCGGGACTCCGGAAACGCGGGAATCCCGAGCGGCCGGTCATGGTCCGTCCGCTGCCGGATCAAGCCTGGCGCGGACCGGCCGACGCGTCAGTGAAGCACCGGCGAAAAAAGTGTGGAGGAAATGGCGGCCATTGACGCAGAACCCTCCCTGGGCGGAACGGGCCGGCGGCCCCTACCGCGAATCGCAGGGCGCTCTTCACCGCATCCGGCGGAAATCTTCCCGCCAAAACACTCACACATGACTTTCCCCCGTATTGCTGTCACTTCGCCACGCGAAGCACACATGATGAACCATGCGCGGCGATCACCGCTCCCGCGTCCGGACGACGGAACCAACCGACGTCCGAAGGGCTTCTGAGCAGGCGTCAGAACAGTAAAGTCGATCAAGAGGGGGCCCTGCAATGTGATCCCGGTCACAGGAAAACTGCGATTGCGCCGTCTATGCTGGTCACTCGCAAGCACGCAGAACACGCTTGTCGCACAGTCGGGGGACAACGGGGTATGATGATTAATTTCCGGCCCATTCCAGCAGGGTCCGCAGCAGTTCTTCTTCTCGGGGTCGCACCCCTCTGAAATCTGTCCTGAACATGTCATAACGACTCGGTCCCCTTCGCTCCGAAGGCCGCCGAGGCGTTTTCAGGCAGTCTTTTTCCCTTTTCCCGAATATCGACGCCGCGGTTGTCGCGCGTCGCACTTCGGCGTGCCCGGCACGTCCCGGCGCACGCCGGCAAAGGGTTGAACACGCATGCCCCCGACCGTGTGGCAGGGGCCGGTCCGCGACGTCCGCGGACGGGTGCGCCCACGGCGGGGACGCCGTTCATCACGAAAGGAACGCACCCTCGTGGATCCTGCTTGTACCTACCTGCTCGTGTGCGCCGGCTGTGACTGGCGGAGTTCCGACGACGGGCTCTGCCTGAGCTGCCCGCGATGCGGGGACGACACCCTGCTGCGCACCGAGTACGCGGCACAGCGGTTCACCGTCACGCCGGAGCGGTCCGGCGTCTTCCGCTACGACTGGCTGCCGGTCCGTCGCGAGGTCGAGGGCTCCCACCGGCCGGCGGTCTACCGGAGCGAGGGGCTCGGCAGGGCGCTCGGCCTGACCGACCTGTGGATCTCCTTCAGCGGCTACTGGCCCGAACGGGGCTGCCGCATGACCTCCGGCTCCTTCAAGGAGCTCGAGGCCTTCACGGTGCTGGGGCGCACCCCCGAGCAGGCCGGTGTGATGGTCATCGCCTCGGCCGGCAACACCGCCGCGGCCTTCGCCGCAGCCGGGGGCGAGGGCGTCCCCCGGCTGCTGGTGGTCCCGAGCCGGGCGCTCCCGGCGATCGCGGCGGCCGACGGCGGGTCGGCCGACGTCCAGGTGGTCGCGCTCGAGGACGCCACCTACAACGACGCGATCGACTTGAGCCGGAAGCTGATCGCCTGCGGCGCCGGCTTCTTCGCCGAGGGCGGGGTCCGCAACGTCGGGCGCCGTGACGGCCTGGGCGTGGTCGCCCTGGCCGCCTTCGAGGAGATGGGGGTGCTTCCCGACGTCTACGTCCAGGCGGTGGGCAGCGGCGCCGGAGCGATCGCCGTCCACGAGGCCTCCGAGCGCATCCTCGCGTCCGGCTCGGCCGACGGACAGTCGCTGCCACGGATGCTCCTGTGCCAGAACGCGGACTTCGCCCCGCTCAGCCGGGCGTGGCGGGAGCAGCCCGACGACCCGTCAGGGACCGGGGCACCGCTCGACCTCTACGCCCCGGAGCTGGCCAACGCGACGCCCCCCTACCTCGTCGAGGGCGGGGTGCGGGACGTCCTGCGCTCCACCTCCGGCGACATGCTGGTCGCCGGCCGCGCGCAGGCGCAGGCCGCCCGGGCGATGTTCGAGGAGCTGGAGGGGATCGACATCGAGCCGGCGGCCGCGGTCGCCGTGGCGGCGCTGTGCGACGCCGTCCGGGACGGGCGGATCGCGCCCGACGCGACCTGCCTGCTCAACGTGACGGGCGGCGGACGCCGGAGGCTGAACGCCGACGCCCCGGCCGCCGAGCCGCGCGGCTGGCTGGTCTCACGGGGCGACTCCCCCGACGAGGTCGCGGCGAGGGTGCTGGACGCCTTCGCGACCGGCCGCCGGCCGCGGACCGTGGCCGCCGTGCGCTGAGCCGCACCGCCGACGCGCCAGGACGCATCCCGGCGCAAAGACGAACCGTCAGAAGGGAAGTGGGACCGTTGGGCAACCGCGCCGAGGCAGGGTCGACCCTGCCGCTCGACGTCCGGGACCTGCACGAATCGCTGGGCTCCCCGGTGAGCGCGTCGATGAACTTTCTCAACGAGGTGGCCCAGGACTACCCGGACGCGGTGTCCTTCGCCGCGGGCCGGCCGTTCGAGGGCTACTTCGACCTCGACGACGTCCACCGCCACCTTGAGGTCTACCGCCGGTACCTCTCCGAGCGGTTCGACGGCGACGAGGCGAAGGTCCGGCGCACCGTGCTCCAGTACGGCCGCACCAAGGGCGTGATCCACGAACTGGTCGCCGCCCACCTCGCCGTCGACGAGGGCATCGAGGCGGACCCGGAGTCCGTGGTGGTCACCGTGGGCTGCCAGGAGGCGCTCTACCTGACGCTGCGGGCCCTGCGCGCCACCCCCGAGGACGTACTGCTGGCGGTGACCCCGAGCTACGTCGGGGTGCACGGCGCCGCCCAGCTCGTCGACATGCCGCTGCTCCCGGTCCGGGAGTCCGCGACCGGCGTCGACCTGGACCACCTCACCGCCGTGGTGCGGGAGGCCAGGGCGGCCGGCCGGCGGCCGCGGGCGCTCTACCTCGTACCGGACTTCGCCAACCCCGGCGGGGTGCGGATGAGCCGGGAGGACCGGCTGCGGACGCTGCGGGCCGCCGCGGAGCTCGACCTCCTGGTGCTGGAGGACAACCCGTACGGCCTGCTCGGCGACCCCGACGGGCCGCCCACCATGAAGGCACTCGACACCGACGGACGGGTCGTCTACCTAGGCTCGTTCGCCAAGAGCGGGCTCCCCGGCGCCCGGGTCGGCTACGTCGTCGCGGACCAGCCGGTCACCGGCCCGCAGGGCCGGACCGGCCTGCTGGCCGACGAGCTGGCGAAGATCAAGAGCATGACGACGGTGAACACCTCGCCGATCGCCCAGGCCGTCATCGCCGGGAAGCTGCTGGAGAACGGTCACAGCCTGCGGGCGGCCAACGCGCGCGAGCGGGAGACCTACCGCACCAACCTGCGGCTGATGCTGGACGGCCTGGCCGCCCGGTTCGGCGACGGGCAGGTGCCGGGCGTCTCCTGGAACACCCCGAGCGGCGGGTTCTTCCTGCTGCTCACCGTGCCCTTCGCGGCGAGCGACGAACTGCTGGAGTCCAGCGCCGGGCAGCACCGGGTGCTGTGGACGCCGCTGCACCACTTCTACGCGGACTCCGAGCCGCGCCGGGTGATGCGGCTGTCCTTCAGCCACCTGCTCCCCGCGGAGATCGACGAGGGGCTGGACCGGCTGGCCGGCTTCGTCCGGGAGCAGGCCGCGGCCGCCGCACGGTAGGCGCCGCCGGCACCCCGGGTGCCATCGAGACCGAGGCTGAGAGGAAAGACGTGCGCCCACCACAGCAGTGGCTGCGAGTAGTGAAACCGTCGGCGGACCCCCGCGCCAGGATCGTCTGCTTCCCGCACGCGGGCGGCGCGGCGAGCTTCTACCAGACGTGGGGGCCGTTCGTCCCCGACGGCGTGGAGCTGCGCGCGGTGCGCTACCCCGGGCGGGAGGACCGGCTGCTGGACCCGCTCGCGCGGACCATGGAGGAGCTGGTGGCGCCGGCGGTCGCCGAGTGCCTCCCGCTGCTGGACCGTCCGCTGGCGCTGTTCGGGCACAGCATGGGCGCGTCGGTCGCCTTCGAGGTCGCCCGCCGGCTCCAGGAGGCGCACGGCGCCCGGATCGCCGCCCTGTTCGTCTCCGGGCGCTCCGGCCCCGGCCGGGAGAGCGTCCCGGAGCAGTCGTACGCGACCGCGCCCGACCACGAACTGGTGCGCCACCTCAAGGAGTTGGGCGGCAGCGAGACGGCCGCGCTGGACCACCCGGACCTGCTGGAGCTGGTGCTCCCGGCCATCCGGGCGGACTACCGCATCGTGGAGGAGTACCGGGCCGACCCCGCCGGCACCGTGCTGGACGTCCCCGTCGTCGCCTACTACGGGGACGCCGACGAGGACGTCGACGCCGGATCGGCGGCCGCGTGGGCGCCGGTGACCCGGGCCTCCTTCACCGCGCGCGCCTTCGCGGGCGGCCACTTCTACCTCGCCGACCACCAGGACGCCCTGCTCCGGGACCTGCTGTCCCGGCTCGGCGTCCCGGCCGCCGGCTGAACCGGCCGGACCGGCCGGCCTCGGACCCGCGGCCCACGACCACCACCGCAGAATCACCACCACCGCTAAGGAAACGACAGTGACGAACCCGTTCGAGAACAACAACGCCCCGTACCTGGTGCTGCGCAACGCGGAGGGCCAGCACTCGCTGTGGCCCGCCTCCGTCGAGGTGCCGGCCGGCTGGGACACCGTGTTCGGCGAGGCCGGCCGCCAGGAGTGCCTGGACTACGTCGAGGGCAACTGGACGGACATGCGCCCGAAGAGCCTGGTCGAGGCCATGGCCGCCAACTGACCGACGGCGTGCCCCCGTTCACCGCCCGGAGCCGGCGGCCCCGGGCGGTGAACGGTTCGACACCCGAGCCTCCGCGACCGGCGCACCCGCCCCGCGCCGGCGGAGCCCTGCGACATTTCCAAGGAGAGAATCACGTGAGTGGGTCCGCGGTCTACGGCAACCTCGGCATCGAGTACGTCGAGCTGTGTGTGGACGACATCGAGGCCGGCACGGCCGCCTGGGTCGGGCAGTACGCGTTCCAGGTGGTCGCCCCGCTGGTGGCGACCGGGGCGGGCCTCAGAAGCACCGCCCTGGCCCAGGGGGACATCACCCTCGTCCTCACCGAGAGCCGGGACGCGGACCACCCCCTCGGCGCGTACCGCGCCCGGCACGGCGACGGCGTGGCCGACATCGCCCTGCGCGTCCCCGACGTGACCGCGGCCTTCGCCGAGGCCACCCGGCGCGGTGCGCGGCCGGTGGCCGCCCCGGCACCGCACCCGGCGGGCGGGACCACCGCGACCGTCGGCGGCTTCGGCGACGTCGCGCACACCTTCGTCCCCGACGACGGCACCGCGCCGCCCGTGCTGCCCCACGGGCTGGTCGTCGACCCGGCCGCGCTGGCCGCCGCGCGCACGGTCGCGCCGCCCGTCGGCCTCCAGCGGATCGACCACTTCGCCGTACTGGTGAACGCCGGCGAACTCCAGTCGACCGTCGACCACTACTGCGACGTGCTGGGCTTCGACACCGTCTTCGAGGAGCGCATCGTCACCGGCACCCAGGCGATGGACTCCAAGGTCGTCCAGAGCGCCTCGGGCACGGTGACCTTCACCGTCATCGAGCCCGACACCACCGCCGACCCCGGGCAGATCGACGACTTCCTCACCCGGCACGGCGGGGCGGGCGTGCAGCACATCGCGTTCTCGGTGGAGGACGCCGTGCGCTCCGTCGCCGCCCTGTCCGAGCGCGGGGTGCGGTTCCTGACCGCACCCGGCTCCTACTACGACCTCCTCGGCGGGCGCCTCACCCCGAAGAACCACCCGCTGGAGGACCTGCGCCGGTGGAACCTCCTGGTGGACGAGGACCACGCCGGCCAGCTGTTCCAGATCTTCACCCGCTCCGCGCACCCCCGCCGCACCCTCTTCTTCGAGGTCATCGAGCGCCTGGGCGCGGAGACCTTCGGCAGCTCCAACATCAAGGCGCTGTACGAGGCCGTCGAGCTGGACCGGGCCAAGCAGGGCGGTGCCGCGCGGTGACCACGACCACCCCGCCCGTCCCGCCGGTCCGCGACGAGCCCGCCGCCCGGTGGCAGCGAGAGCCGGCCTGCCTCCAGGACCTGGAGCGGGCCGCCGCCGCGGTCCTCCCGCCGGACATCTGGGACTTCGTCACCGGCGGCAGCGGCACCGAGTCCTCGGTGCGCGCCAACCTCGCGTCCTTCGAACAGCTCCACCTGGTGCCACGGGTCCTGCGGGACGTCGCCGACTGCGCCACCGCCTCCCCCCTGCTGGGCCGGGAGGCCGCGGCCCCGGTCGCCGTCGCCCCGATGGCCTACCACCGGCTGGTGCACCCGGACGGCGAACTGGCCGTGGCCCGCGCGGCCCGGGACGCCGGCGTCCCGTTCGTCACCGGCACCCTGAGCAGCTACCCGCTGGAGGAGATCGCCGCCCAGGGCGGCCGGCTGTGGCTCCAGCTGTACTGGCTCAACGACGAGGCCAGGCTGTTCGACCTCGTCGACCGGGCCGAGGCGGCCGGCTGCGAGGCCCTGATGCTGACCGTGGACCTGCCCTGGATGGGGCGCCGGCTGCGCGACGTGCGCAACCAGTTCACCCTCCCGCTGGACGTCCAGGCCGCCCACCTCGGTGACGGCTCGGCCTCCCGGGCCCACGCCCACGGGGCCCGGACGTCCGCGGTGGCGGAGCACACCAGGGCGTTCATGACCGCCTCGCTCTCCTGGCGGCACATCGAACGGCTCCGCGAGCGCACCGGACTCCGTCTGGTCCTCAAGGGCGTCCTCGATCCGCGCGACGCCCGGCAGGCGGCGGAGCAGGGCGTCGACGCGATCGTCGTCTCCAACCACGGCGGGCGCCAACTCGACGGCGCGGTACCGCCGATGGCGGTGCTCCCGGAGATCCGGGACGCCGTCGACGGCCGCTGCGAGGTCCTGGTCGACGGCGGGGTGCGCACCGGCAGCGACATCGTGAAGGCCCTGGCGCTCGGCGCCGGCGGCGTCCTCGTCGGCCGCCCGGTGTTCTGGGGGCTCGCCACCGGCGGCCAGGCCGGGGTCGGCGGCGTCCTGCGCATGCTGACCGAGGAGCTGCGGGACGCGCTCGGACTGGCCGGCTGCGACTCGGTCGAGGCCGCCCGGGCGCTGCGCGTGGTCACCTCCGCGCCGTGGCGGACGGTGTCCGCTCCCCACGGGCAACCCCGGGAGTAGCAGCAGCTCCCACCCCACCCGACGCTCCGGGCGCCGCCGACCTGAGGACCACTCCCATGGATATTGCGCTCCCGTTCCCCTCCCTACCCGCCCACCCGAACGACCCCGTTCCCACCGGCGGCCGGCGGGCCGCGCCCGCGCCGCTGCACCTGCTGCGCCGGCCGGCCACCGCCGAGGGCTTCGCCCTGGACACCACCGCGCCGGAGGAGCAGCACTTCGTCCTGTCCGCCGAACTCCCGTACGACCACGAGCTGTTCACCGACGGCCCGGGCGCCTTCCACGACGTGCTGTTCCCGGCGGAGACGATGCACCAGGCGGCGCACTTCATCGCCCAGCAGTACTTCCGGGTCCCGGTCGACCGGCCCGAGGCCTTCGCCTCCAGCAGCGTCGACGTCCTGGACCTCACGCCGTGGCGCCGCACCGGGCGGGCCGCCCACCTCGCCATGGAGCTCACCCTGACCCCGGGCGACGTGGTCAACGGCATCCCGCGCGGCCTGGAGTGCGTGGCCCGGGTGGCCATCGACGGGGTCAACTGCGGGCTCAACCGGACCAGGCTGGTGTTCGTCATGCCCGGGGTGCACCGCAGCCACCGCGCCCGGGGCAGGCGCGAGAGCCTGAACGACACCTGCCCGGTGCCCCGGCCCGGCGCGGACGGGGCGCTGCGCCCGGCCCGGGTCGGCCGGTCCGACCCGCGCAACGTGCTGGTCGGACCGCCGCTCAGGGTCCTCGACGGGGAGTTCCTGCTGCCGGTCGACCCGGCCCCGGAGCACGAGGTGTTCCGCGCGGCGGCCGACGGCCCGATCCCCGGATCGCTGTTCCTGGAGGCCTCCCGACAGGCGTCCCTGCTGGTGGCCGCGGAGCTGCACGGCTTCGAACCGGGCCACGCCGTCCTGACGCACTGGCGGACCTCCTACCGCGGCCTCGGGGACACCGACCTGCCGCTCACCTGCACGGTCTCCTCCCGCCGTCCCACCCGGGACTCGGCCGGCCGGCCGGTCGCCCGGATGCGGGTCGTCTTCAGCCAGGGCAGCCGGGTCGTCGCCAGCGCCTCCGCCTCCCTCCTGCAGGACTGCTGAGCCCGGCCAATCGAAAGGACCATGTGATGCGCTTCCGGATCCTGGGGCCGGTCTCGCTGTCCCCCCGTACGCCGTCCGCCGCCAAACCGCGCGCGCTGCTCGCGACCCTGCTGGTGCGCGCCGGGGAGGTCATCTCCTCGGACAGCCTGATCGACGAGCTCTGGGGGACCGAGCCGCCCCGCACCGCGACCACCACCCTCCAGGTCTACATCTCCCAGCTGCGCAAGCTGCTGGCCGAGGGCAGAGGCCCCGGACAGGAGACCGAGGAACTGCTGCTCACCCGCTCCCCGGGGTACCTGCTGCGGGTGCCCGAGGAGGACTTCGACCTGGCCCGGTTCGAGACGCTGCGGGTGGCCGGCCGCACCGCCTTCGAGCAGGGCGACTTCGCCACCGCCTCCCGGCAGCTGCACGACGCGCTGGCGGTGTGGACCGGCCCGGCGCTGTCCGGCGTGCCGCACGGCGTGCGCCTGGAGAGCACCGCCATCCGGCTGGACGAACTGCGGATGGAGTCGCTGGAGCAGCGGATCCGGGCGGACCTGCGGCTCGGCCACCACCGGGAGCTCGCCGGGGAGTTGATGGCGCTGGCCACCGAGCACCCGCTGCGGGAGGCGCTGCACGGCCATCTGATGGTGGTGCTGTACCGCACCGGCCGCCAGTCGGACGCGCTGCGGATCTACGCCAGGCTCCGGCGTTCGCTGGTCGAGGAGCTCGGCGTGGAGCCCGGGCGCCCGCTCAAGCGGCTCCAGGAGCGGATCCTGCACTCGGACCCGTCCCTCGACTGGCGGCCGCCGGAGCCGGCCGGCCCGTCCGCCCCGCCGTCCGCCGGGCCGCTGCGGGGGCTGCCCGGCGGGACGCCGGGGTTCATCGGCCGCCACGAGGAGACCGCCTCGGCCGAGCGGATGCTGCGCGGCGAGGCCGGTCGGCCGCCGGTGCGGCTGGTGGCCGTGGCCGGACGGGCCGGCGTGGGCAAGACGGCGTTCGCGGTGCAGCTGGCCCGGCAGGTCGCGGACGCGTTCCCGGACGGCCAGGTGCTGCTGCGGCTGCGCGGCGCCCTCGGTCGGCCGCTGACCGCCGACGAGGCGGCCGCCGCCCTGCTGCGCCAGCTCGGCGGGGGCGACCACGGCACGGCGGAGCCGGCTCCGGCGGACCGCGGTCGGCTCACCGCCGCCCTTCAGCGGGCCTTACGCGGACGGCGTCCGCTGCTGGTGCTCGACGACGCCGGCTCGGAGGAGCAGATCCGCCCCCTGCTGTCGGCGCTCGGCGACTGCTCGGTGATCGTCACCGGCCGGCGGATGCTCTCCGCCCTCGACGGCGCCCGGCACCTCGTCCTCCAGCCGCTGCGCCCGGACGAGGCGATGGAGATGCTCCACACGGCCGGCGGGGACATGATGGCGGCCGACCCGCTGTCGGTGGCGGAGATCGCCGGGCTCTGCGGCCACCTGCCGCTCGCCCTGCGGGTCGCGGCGGCGTCGATGGTCGCCCGTCCGCACACCACCGCCGAGGGCCTGGCGGCCCGGCTGCGCGACGAGCGGACCCGGCTGGAGCGGCTGCGCGAGGGCGACCTCGACCTGCGGTCCTGCCTGATGACGGCGTACCAGGAGGCGAAGCCCGAACAGCAGCGGGCGTTCCGGCTGCTGGGGCTGGCCCCCGGACCCGACTTCGCGCTGTGGACGGTGGCGGCGCTGCTCGACGTCGAGCAGCACGCCGCCGAGGAGCTGGTGGAGGGCCTGGTCCGGGCGCAGCTGCTGGAGACCAGGCCGCAGCCGGACGGCCGGGTCCGCTACGGCTTCCACGAGCTGCTGCGGGTGCTCTCGGTGGAACTGCGCCAGCAGGAGCGCACGGACTCGCTGCGCACGGCGACGGAGCGGCTGTGCGCCACCTACCTGTCCCTCGCCCGCCGCGCCGACGCGCTGCTCGCGCCCGGCCGCGACCCGCGCCCCGAGGAGCGGGCGCCGGTGCCGCCGTCCGCCGCGGGGGTCACGGTTCCGCTGCGGCTGCCGCCGCTGGCCTGGTTCCGGCAGGAGGCCGCCGGGCTGGTGGAGGCGGCGCGGCTGGCGCACGCGACCGGGCTGTGGTCCCTGGTGTGGGAGCTGGCGGGCAGCGCCGCCGGGTACTTCCAGACCTGCGCGGTGTGGGACCAGTGGGGGACGACCCACCAGCTCGCACTCGACGCCGCCCGCCGGGCGGGTTCCCCGGCGGCCGAGGCCGCGGTGCTCCACTCGCTGGGCGACCTCGCCTGGCAGCGGCGCGAGGCGGAGCGGGCACTCGGCCGGTACGCCGAGGCGCGTCGGCTGTTCGGCCTGGCCGGCGACCGGCTCGGGGCCGCGCGCTGCCGGATCGGCGAGGCCGACGTGCTGCTCGGTCAGGGCCGGCTGACGACCGCCGCCCGGCGGTACGGCCGGGCGCTGGCCCTCTGCTCGGCCGGCCACGACCTGCGGGGGGTCGTGGCCGCACTGGGCGGTCTGGCGATGGTGAACCTGCACCAGGGGCTCCCGCTCGGGGCGCTGCGGCTGCTCGCGGAGTGCGGGCGGGCCGCCGAGCGGCTCGGCGACCGCCGCTGGGCCACCTACGCCCGGCGTACCGCGGAGCGGATCAGCGATCCGAACGGGCGGGCGGCCGCGGTGGAGGTCCGGCCGGGCATGTGGCTGCTCGACCCGGGGCGGCCGTCGTTCGCCCCGGCCGGTGCCGGGCGGGCCTGCGACGGGCAGGGCGGCGACGTGCTCGCCCGGCAGCTCCCTCAGCGGCTCTGAGCGCCGTCGGATCCCAGCTGGTCCCACGTGGTCCCGTCGGGGCCGGCCGGGCGGCCGGCCCCGGCGGGACCGGGCCGTCCCGCCGACGGCTTTCGGCCGTCAGCGGGACCCGGCCGTCGCCTCCGGGGCGGCGGCGACGGCCGCCGGCCGGCGCCGCCGCTCGCCCAGGCGGGCGCGCAGCAGGGAGAGGATCAGCCAGCGGCGCATCGCCCCGACGTGTCCCGGGGAGCCGTGGACGTCGTCGAAGACCTTGAAGCGGGCCCGCGGCGCCAGCAGCGCGAGCAGCCGGTGCTCGCTGGCCGGGATGATCTCGTCGCGCGAACTGGCCACGTAGTCGACCGGGATGTCCACCGAGCCCAGCTGGGCCGGGGTGAGCGGGAACCCGGCCAGCACCTCCCGGAGTTCGTCCCGGTCACCGGTGCCGGTGAGCCGGCGCAGGGTCTCCACGGTGATGCCGGGGACCCGCGGCCACCAGTCGGAGTCGGTGAAGAACCCGGCGACCGGCGCCCCGACGGTGTGGACGCTGCGGATGCGCGGGTCCTCGGCGGCGGCGCGCAGCGCCAGGTGCCCGCTGAAGCTGAGGGCGAGCGCCGAGGTCTCGGTGACCCGGGCGCGGTCGGCCAGCCGGTCCATCAGGTAGGGCAGCAGGCGCCAGGAGTCGGCCCCGTACCGGAGCGTGTTCTCGCCGACCCCGGGCAGCTCGGTGGCGACGGCGGCGAAGCCGAGCCGGGCGAACAGCGGGAGCGTCGGCGCCCACTGCTCCTTGACGCTGACGATGCCGCCCGTGATCAGCAGCAGCGGCCGCGGCCGGTCGGCCGACAGCCCGGCCGCCCAGGCCGCCACGGTGCCGTCCGGGTGGTCGAACTCCAGCCGCTCGATGCCGTTGCGGCCGTTGCGCCGCCAGGCGTCGAAGGAGTCGACGCAGCGGCGCTGGGCCTCCAGCCGGTCCTCGTCGCCGTGGTAGGGGAAGCGGGCGAGCGCGTAGCGCCGGCAGGCGTCCAGCGGACGGCCGGCCCGCAGCCGGTCGCCCTCGGCGGTCCACACCCGCGCCCAGGAGCCGGGGTCGCCGGGCTCGTCCCCGGTGATCCGGGACAGTACGGAGCGGACGTACTGCTCCGTCAGGCCCTGGCCGCGTCCGTGCAGCAGGGCGAACTCCTTGAGCTCTGCCAGATGGTCCATGGTGCGTCCGTCCTCGGGTGGGCGGTTGGCGGGGGTGGTCCGGAGCGCCCGGCGAGGGGGCGGGCCCAGGGGTGGTCCGTGGCGCCCGGCACGGGGCCGGTCCGGGCCCGAGGGGGTGGCCCCGGCCCGGCCCGGCCCCGCCGGGAACGATGGTGCGGGCGGCGGCTTAAGCCGTCCTTGCAGCGACCGTTCGGTCGGTGGCGGGGCCGGCCGGGTCGGCGCCGTCCCCGAAGCCCTCCAGGGCCTGCTTGAGGTCGGCGAGGACGTCGGCGGCCAGGGCGCCGTCGATGACCCGGTGGTCGAAGGTGAGGCCGAGCCGCATGACCGGGGCCACGACGACCTCGCCGTCCCGCGCCACGGGCCGGTCGAGCACCTGGCCGGCGTTCAGCGTCACCGCGGTGCCGCCGCTCGCGTGGAAGCCGTCCACCGGGCGGTGCCCGAGCGAGCTGACGGCGACGGTACCGAGGACGCCGGGGCGGCGCCGGGGGTCGCGCAGCGCGGCGGCGAAGGCCAGCCGGCCGAGCGGCACGGGCAGCCGGCCGAGCATCCGCACGCCGCGGAACTCCGGCAGGTCGGCGGCGGCCGGGTCCCGGTAGCGGTCGATCCGCGCCTGGATGGCGGGCAGGTCGGCGCTCTCCAGGCCCGGCAGCAGCGCGGAGAGCACGGTGCGCTCGCCGTCCACCGACCGGTCCAGGGCGAGCTTGGCGGTGACGCCGCCGAAGCGGACCGTCCGGGGGGCGCGCAGCCCGGGCCAGCCCGGGGCCAGTACGGCGTTGGCCTCGGGGTGGCGGTCCAGCACCCGGCCGGTGGCGTGCAGCAGGTACGCGACCACCGAGTAGCGCTGCCCGGCCTCCCCGGCCGCCGCGCGGTGGCGCTGGACCCGGGTCATGTCGACCTCGGTGTCCAGGTGCACCGGGCGCTGCCGGGCGGCGAACTCCAGGAAGTAGAGCGTGTGCCGCCGGCGGCGCTCCGGGTGCGGGCGGGCGGCGGTCACCGGTCGACCGCCAGCCGGTGGATCTCCTCCAGGCTGCGGGCCTCCAGCACCCGGCCGACCGGCAGCGACCGGCCGGTGCTCCGCTCCAGGGCGGTGACCAGCTTGAGCAGGTAGAGGGAGTCCCACTCGGGGATCCGGTCGAGGTCGGCGGCGATGTCCTCGTCCGCCAGCGGGATGCCCAGTTCCTCGCGGACCAGGCGGGCGAACTCGTCGAGGGTCTGCATCATGCGTCCAATCGGTGACGGGGTGTCACATCTTCTCCAGGGCGAAGCCCGCCTTGATCCACTTGCTGGACTCCACGGCCACCGCGAGGGCCTTCTCGCCGCGGGACATCCGCCCCAGCAGCTTCTCCAGCTGGAGGAAGGGCAGCGCGTTGCCGTTGTTGCCGGTGTCCGCGACGCAGGACACCTCAGTGGCGCCGGGCACGTCGAGCTGCTCGTGGATGCGGCGGGTCATCCGGCCGGAGAGCTGCGGGGGCAGCAGGTAGTCGAGCTCCTCGGCGGACCAGTCCAGGTCGTCGAGCAGCTCCCAGAGGATCTCCACGGCCATCACCGGGACGAACTCCTCGATGGCCTTGTAGTCCTCCCGGACGGCCTGCCGGTCGTCGTACCGGTCGGCCAGGCCGAACCAGTCGATGACCTGGCCGGGCTCCCGGCCGAGGCCGGTGAACCGGTTGAGCACCCGGTGCAGGGCCACCGCCTCGCCGCGGGGCTCGGCGGTGAGCACCGCGGCTCCGGCGCCGTCGCCGAAGAGCACGTAGTTGACCAGGTCGCTCGGCGCGGCGCCGGCGAGGTCCCGGTCGAGGTCGAGGTGCTTGCTGCAGACGTCGCCGCCGATCACCAGGCCAGCCCGGTGGCCCTCGCCGGCGATCAGGGTGCGGCCGAGGCCGAGCGCCTGGACGGCGCCGGCGCAGCCGGACTGGAGCTGGTACGTGGGCACCTGGTCCAGGCCGAGCTGGTCGGCGATGTGGTTGACGGTGGCGGGCATCAGGTGGTCCGGGGTCGCGGTGCCGAGCACCACGAAGCCGATCTCCGCCGGGTCGATCCGGGCGGCGGCGATGGCCCGGGCGCCGGCCTGGGCGCACAGGTCGGCGAGCGACCAGCGCACCGTGCCGGTCGCCAGGTCGCGGGCGAAGTGCCGGGTGCGGGTGCCGATGAAGAGGTCGATCCACTCCTCGTTGACCCCGAGCACCTTGGCGAGCGCGGCGTTGTCCACCGGGTCGCCGGGCAGGGCGGTCCCGACCGAGGCGAGGTACGCCTGGACGGGATCGCGGTCGGGTGGCGGCTGCATGGTGTGCGGTCCTTTCTGCGGGACTGGTCCGGCGCGGGGCCGGTTCGGCCCGTCGGGGTTCGGCGGGACGGACTCAGCGGTACGGGCTCGGGGAGCGGCGGGTTCAGACGGCGGCGGTGTGCCGTTCGCCCAGGAAGCCGATGAGGTCGCCGACCGAGGACAGCCGGGGCAACAGGTCCTCCACGCTGAGCGGTTCGAGGCCGGTCAGCCGCTCCTCGATGCGCTTCTTGAGCTCCATCACCATCACCGAGTCGAAGCCGAGGTCCTCGAAGAGCCGCGCGTGCGGGGAGATCTCCTCGGGCGTGTAGCTGCCCACCTGGGCGACGGCGGCCAGGACGGCGCGGGCGACCGGGTCGAGGGTCCGCCGGCCGGGCCCGGCCGGCGCCTCCTCCCGCGGCCGGGCCCCGGGCTCGGCCTCGGGCCGCGCCCCGACCCCGGCCGGGACAGCCGCGGCCGGTACGGGCGGGCGGGCCCAGAACCGGCGGTCGTCGGCGAAGGCGTACGGGGCCAGCCGGTACGCAGTGCGGTCCTCCTCGGCGTACGCCGCCCGCCACTCCAGGTCGGCGCCGCCGCGGAACAGCTCGGCGACGGCCTCGGCCAGCTCCCGCCCGCCGGCCTGCTCGCCCGGCAGCGGCAGGACGCCGCGCGGCTCGGCCCCGGCGGGGGCCTGCCCCAGCCGGCGCGTCATCGGGACGAGCACCGGCCGCGGGCCGATCTCCAGCAGGTGGGTCGGCGCCTGCGCGAGCAACTCCCCTGCGGCGTCCGCGAACCGCACCGGAGCGCTGACGTGCTCGACCCAGTAGGCCGCGTCCATCGGCTCCGACTCCAGCAGCCGCCCGCGCAGCGTGGAGTACACCGGCAGGGCCGGGACGCCCCCGCCGACCTCCTCCGCGACCTCGGCGAAGCGCTCCAGCATCGGCTCCATCAGCGGCGAGTGGAAGGCGTGCGACACCTCCAGGCGGCGGGAGCGCACCCCTGCCCGGGTCAGCTCCTCCTCGATCCGGGCCAGCGCCGCGAGGTCTCCGGAGAGCACGGTGGCGGTGGGCCCGTTGACGGCGGCGACGCCGATCAGCGGCTCGGTGGCGATCCGCTCGGCCAGCACGGCGGCGTCCGCCCGTACCGCCAGCATCCCGCCGCCCTCGGGGAGTTCCTGCATCAGTCGGCCGCGGGCGGCGACCAGCCGGGCGGCCCGCTCCAGCGGGAGCGCGTCGGCGAGCACCGCCGCCGCGTACTCGCCGATGCTGTGGCCGAGGAGCATCCGGGGGCGCACCCCGAGTTCGACCAGGGTGGCGGCCAGCGCGTAGCCGACCGCGAACAGGGCCGGCTGCGCCCAGCCGGTGCGGTGGACGGCCGGGTCGGCGGTGAGCAGCAGGTCGCGCACCGAGCCGTCGGTGTGCGGCCGCAGCGCCTCGTCCGCCCGGTCGAGGTGGCGGCGGAACAGCGGGGCGTCGCGGTGCAGGGCGGCAGCCATGCCCGGGTACTGCGAGCCCTGGCCGGTGAAGAGCAGGGCGGCCCGCGGCGAGCCGCCCGGCCCGCCGGTGAGGCGGGTCAGCAGGTCCTCGTCCCCGGCCGCCTGCCGCAGCACGGCCGCCAGGTCGCCGGTGTCGGTGGCCGGTACGGCGAAGCGGTGCCGGTGGCCGGTCTTGACCCGGTTGCTGCTCCAGCCCAGCGGCCCGACCGGTGCCAGCCGGTGGCGCTGGAGGGCGTCGGCCTGCGCCACCAGGTTGCGGCGCAGCGCCTGTTCGGTGGGCGCGGTGACGGTGAACACGGCCGCGCCGAGCCCGGTGGGCGGTGCGGCGGCGCCGGCCGCCGGCCGGGCGGCGCCCGCGGGCGCGGACTCCAGCACCGCGTGGGCGTTGGTGCCGCCCATGCCGAAGCTGCTGAGGCCGCCGACGGTCGGCCCGGCGGCCAGCCGCAGGGGCGCCTTGAGCAGCCGCAGGCCGTACTTCGAGAGCTTCAGCGCCGGGTTCTCCTTGGCGGCGAAGCGGCTGGCGGGCACCACCCGGTGGTGCAGGGAGAGCGCCACCTTGATGAGTCCGGCGATCCCGGCCGCGCCCTCGGTGTGGCCGAGGTTGCCCTTGACCGAGCCGAGCGCCATCGGCTTGCCGGTGCGGTCGGCGTGCAGGTCGCCGAGCGCCTTGACCTCGATCATGTCGCCGAGCACGGTGCCGGTGCCGTGGCCCTCGGTGAAGGCGACGTCGGACGGCTCGACCCCGGCCCGGCGGTAGGCCGAGGCCAGCACCTCCTGCTGCGACCAGCGGTTGGGCGCGGTGAGGCCGTTGCTGCGGCCGTCCTGGTTGACGGCGGTGCCGCGGATCACCGCGTACACCGGCTGCCCGTCGGCGATCGCGTCCTCGAGGCGGCGCAGCACCACCGCGCCGACGCCCTCGCCGCGGCCGATGCCGTCGGCCTCGGCGCTGAACGGCTTGCAGCGGCCGTCGGGCGCGGAGAGCCCGGCCTGGGTGTAGAAGATGCCGAGGGCCGGCGTGAGGGCGATGTTCACCCCGGCCGCGATGGCGGTGTCGCACTCCCCCGCCAGCAGGGCGTTGCACGCCAGGTGGACGGCGACCAGCGAGGAGGAGCAGGCCGTGTCGACGGCCAGGCTCGGTCCCTTGAGGTCGAGGTGGTAGGAGACCCGGTTGGCGGTCATGCAGTAGCCGTTGCCGGATCCGACCTGCGCGGTGACCCGCGCGTAGTCGGTGAGGTGGAGGTGGGCCCACTCGTTGCCCATGACGCCGACGAAGACACCGGTGCCGGTGCCGGCCAGGTCCTGCGGCGCGATCCCGGCGTCCTCGACCGCGCGCCAGGCGCACTGCAGCACCAGCCGCTGCTGGGGGTCCATGGCGGCGGCCTCGCGCGGCGAGATCGAGAAGAACTCGTGGTCGAAGGCGTCGGGGTCGGTGATGAAGCCGCCGCTGGTGGTGTTGGAGTGGCCCTCGGCGCCCTCGGCCGAGTGGAAGTCGGCGGCGTTCCACCGCTGTTCGGGCACCGGTCCGACGCCGTCGCCGGAACGCATCAGCAGGTCCCAGTACGCGGCGGGGTCCGGTGCACCGGGGAATCGGCAGTCGATGCCGACGATGGCGACGGGCTGCATCACGCCTCTCCCACGGTGGCGCGCAGCTCCTCCACCAGGTACCCGGCGAGCGCGTCGATGGTCGGGTAGTCCCAGGCCACGGTGGGCTCCAGGACGAGGTCGAAGTCCTCCTCGATGTCGCCGCACAGGCTCAGCGCGGCGACCGAGTCCAGGCCGTACTCGGCGAGCGGGACGCCGGAGGCGATCTCGTCGGCCGGGCGCTTGAGGTAGAGGGAGATCCGGTCGGCGAGCCAGCCGGTCAGCGTCTCGACGGTGTGCTCGCCGGCGGTGGCCGGACGGCCGGTGGTGGGGACGGTCATGGCGTGCTCCTCGCGTTGCTGCGTTGGAAAGGACGGGGCGGCGGCCGGTCAGCCGGCCAGCGGGGTGTCGTGGAGGTCGTAGCCGCGGCGCTCGTGGAAGCGGCGCAGCAGTTCCCGGTGGACCGTCTCCTCGCAGCCGGCCGGCAGGTCGGCCGGGCGGTGTCCGAGCCGCCGGGCGAGCCGGTGCAGGGCGGCGGCGGCCCAGGAGGGGTCGGCGAGGAAGGGGTCGGTGCCGTCGGCGCGGGCCGCGCGCCACACGCCGAGGACGGCGGCCGCGGCGAGGAGGACCGCGTAGCGGTCGGCCAGGGCGAAGGCGCCGGGCCCGGCGAGGGCGGTGCGGTCCTGCGGGGCGAGCGCGAGGCTGTCCCGCTGGATCCGCCGCAGCTCGTCCGCCAGGCCCACGGCGAGGGCCCGCACGGCGTGCTCCTCGGGCGTACCGTCGGGCTGGTCGTCGCGGGCGGCGACCAGCGAGGCGCTGAGGCTGTCCCGCCCGGCGGCGAGAGTGAGCCGGTCGAACGGGATGCCGGGCAGGTCCGTACGGGTCTCGAAGAGTGCCGCGGGCGCCTCGTCGCCGGTGAACCAGGCCCGCCGGGCGAGCCGGGCCAGCTGCGGGATGACGGTGGCCTGGCAGGCCGCCGAGCCGGCGTGGCCGAGGCTGAGCACCGGGAGGTCGCGCAGGTGCTTCTGGAAGACGCCGAACTCGCCGTCGCGGAGGTAGAACCGGGCGCCGAGCACGATCGAGAGGTCGTGCATGACCTCGGTCAGCACCTTGGGCACCAGGTACTTCACGACGGCGGCGGTGACGCTGGTCTCCTCCGGCAGGAGGTGCACGGCGCGGGTGCCGACCAACGACAGGCTGTCGCAGACCAGCAGGTCCAGGAAGGCGCCGGTGAGGGTGGAGCGGGCGTGCGGGATCTCCATGACCGGGCGCCGGTAGAGCCGCCGGCCCAGGGCGAAGCCGACGACGGTGCGCAGGCCGGTGTCGGCGGCGCCGAGCGCCATTCCGGGCAGGACGCTGCGGGTGAGCTGGAAGGAGCGCAGCGCCACGTCCGCCCCCTGGCCCCGCGCGCCGACCAGGGCGTCTTCCGGGAGGTGGCAGTCGTCGAAGTCCAGGCCGGAGATCCGGCAGCCGCGCACCCCGGCGGTCGGGTAGCGGGGCAGGGTGGCGAAGCGGGCCGGGTCGAGCTGGTCGCGTTCGGCCAGCAGGACCGAGTGGCTGCGCGCGCCGGGGGCGTCGTCGGTGCGGGCGAACAGCGCGAAGGCGGCGGCCCGGTCGGCGTTGTTGATGACCTGTTTGCGGCCGTGCAGCCGGTAGCCGCCGGGCTCGGGCCGGGCCCGGAACTCGTTGCGCAGGAAGTCGTTGCCGTGGGCCAGCTCGTGGTAGGCGACCGAGATCCGGGCGCCGCCGAGCAGCAGGTCGGCCACCTTGCGGCGCTGTTCGGAGCTGCCCGCGGTCCAGACGTTGACGGCCGCCATGAACGAGGTGACGCCGTAGCCGAGGCCGAGGGCGACGTCGCGGCGGAAGACCGGGCGCAGGGTCCGCGCCAGCGTGTCGATCCGGGTGAGCCGCCCGCCCAGCTCGGCGGGGACGAACTCGGCGCCCAGCGCCAGGTCGTCCAGCAGCTGTTCGCCGGGACCGGACAGTTCGCCGGCCTCGTCGGCGGCCAGCAGCCGCGCGGCGCCGACCGGGTTGGCCGGGTCGGCTGGGTCGCCGAAGCGGTGCTCCAGTTCGGCGACCCGGGCCCGGACGGCCGCCTCCCCGGCGCCCTCCCGGGGTCGGTCGGCGGGGGCTTCCGGACGCGGGAGCCCGGGAGCCGCGGAGTCGGTCAGCATGGCGCCCCCTCGGCAGGACGGTCGTCGGTGGGTACGGGGCGGTGCAGCCTCAGCGGCAGCAGGGAGTGCAGCTCGCCGGCCGCCCGGGTCTCGCGCAGCCGCGCCAGCAGCGCCGGGTAGGCCTCCGGCCGGGGGCCGTCCTGCTCGCCGAGCCGGACCAGCAGCCGGTCCAGGGCGGGCCAGAGCCAGACGCCGTCGCGCCAGAGCGCGCCGGTGCGGCCCTCGGCGGCGGTGCGGTGGTTGTGCGCCCACAGGCCCAGGCAGGCCGCGCCCGCCAGGCAGAGGCTGTACCGGCGGGCGACCTCGAACGCGGCGGTCGGTACGTCGGAGACCGGGGAGCGGTGCTCCGCCATCTCGGCGTGGACGCGGTCGGTCACCGCGAGCAGCCGCTCGGCGGTCTCGAGGGCGCCCGCGAGCGCGGGGTTGTGCCCGGCCTCGGCGCGCAGCGCGGCGACGGAGTCCGGCAGCGTGGCGACGATGCCGCTGCCGCCCTTGGCGACCAGCGAGAGCCTGGACGGGTCCAGGGCGGGCGACGGCGCGGCCAGGTCGAAGGCGGCGACGGCTCCGGCGGTGTCCCCGGTGCCGCGCTCCCAGCCCCGGGAAAGTGAACGGAACTGGTTCACCAGGGAGTTGAGGTTGACCAGGGTGTTGCCGTCGAAGAGTCCGACGATCCGGTGGTCCCGGTCGACCTTCTGGAACATGCCGCCGGCGTGCTCCCCCTTGAGGAAGGCGCGGGCGCCCAGCAGCCGGGTCAGTTCGGCCATCACCTGCTCGGTGCCGGTGGGCACCAGGTACTTGGTCGCGGCGGAGGCCACGCTGAGCTCGCCGGTGAGGGTGTGGACGGAGCGGATCGCCACCGTCGCCAGCGCCTCGCCGACCAGCACGTCGGCGGCGGCCGAGGCGAGCACCTGCCGTGCCTGCGGCAGCTCCACCAGGCGGCGGCCGTACAGCTCCCGCTCCTCGGCGAAGTCCAGGGCCAGCGCGAGGGCGTGGTCGGCGGCGCCGAGCGACAGCGCGGCGCACATCGTCCGGGTCAGCTGGAGCGCCTTGAGCACCGTCTCCAGGCCGCCGCCCTCGGTGCCGACCAGGGCGGCGGCGGGCACCGGGGCCCGGTCGTAGGCGATGCCGCTGATGTCGGCGCCGCGGATCCCGTGGGTGCGGATCTTGTCGAGGCAGCGGTAGTGCTCGGGGCCGAGGCCGCGCTTGTCCACCAGCAGCACGCTGAAGCCGCGCGGCCCGCCGGCCGGGTCGGTGCGCACCAGCGCGGACAGCACACTGCCCCGGGTGGCGTTGTTGATCAGCCACTTCTCGCCGCTGACCAGCCAGCCGCCGGCGCCGTCCGGCTCGCCGTGCACCTCGTCGGCGAGCAGGTCGCTGCCGTGCGCCCGCTCGGTGAGGCCCAGCGAGACCGGCACGCCGGCGCGGATGTCCGCGGCCAGCCGGGCGGCCTGCTCGGGGCTGCCCGACACCCAGACGCAGACCCCGCCCAGGTAGGTCTTGCCGTGGCCGATGGCCACGGTGAGGTCGCGGCGGGCGACGGTCCGCATCACCTGCATGACGGTCTCGTAGTCGGTGAGCCGGCCGCCGTGCTCGGCCGGCACGTAGTGGTCCTGGAGGCGCCAGTCCTCCAGCACCCGGCAGATGTCGGCCGGGAAGGCCTCCTGCTCGTCCAGCTCCAGGCAGCGGGCGTACGAGAACACGGTCTCGGGGGCGTCCGGGTCGCCGAGGAACCGTTCGAGCTCCTCGGCGACGCGGTACGGCGCGTGGTCCATGTCAGCCCACCGGTTCCGGGTCGCGGGCGCCGACGAGCTCGCGCACCGCCGGGTCGAGCACGGCGTGCAGCGGGGTGACGGCGCCCTCCAGGAAGAGCCGGCGCATCAGGGTCCGCTGGATCTTGCCGCTGGTGGTGCGGCGGACGGTGCCCGGGCGCACCAGCAGGACGTTGCCCGCGGGCACCGAGAACTCCCGGCTGACCAGCGCCTGGACGGTGGCGGTGACCCGCGGGAGGTCCTGGTCCGCCAGGGCGCTCGGGCGGACCTCGTGGACCACCACCAGGTGCTCCCGGTCGGTGTCGACGGCGAAGACCGCCCCGGCGCCGAAGGCCGTCGGGTCCAGCCCGCGCACGGCGTTCTCCACGTCGTACGGGTAGATGTTGCGGCCGTTGATCAGGACCATCTCCTTGAGCCGGCCCGTCACGAACAGCTCGCCGCGCTCCATCGCCCCCATGTCGCCGGTCCGCAGCCACGGGCCGAGCTCCTCCGCGCCGGCGATCCGGGCGCCGAAGACCTCGGCGTTGACCTCGGGGCGGTCCCAGTAGCCGGAGGAGACGCTGGCGCCCCGCACCCAGATCTCGCCGACCTCGCTCTCGGGGCGCTCCGCCCGGGTCTGCGGGTCGACGATGCGCACCTCGAAGTCCTCGGACCGCACCACCCCGCTGGACGCCAGGGTCCGCGTCGGCGCCTGGAGGTACGGGCCCTCCAGCCGCCCGGCCTCCAGGCCCGCGGCGTCCACCTCGCGCACCAGCGCCGTGCGGCCGTGCCGCTTGCCGGAGACCAGCAGCGTGGTCTCCGCCATGCCGTAGCAGGGGAAGGAGGTGTCGGCCCGGAAGCCGTACGGCCCGAACCGCTCGGCGAAGGCCCGCAGCGTCTCGGCCCGCACCGGCTCCGCGCCGTTGCAGGCGACCTTCCAGCTGGACAGGTCGATGCCCTCCAGGTGGGCGTCGGTGATCCGGCGCAGGCAGAGGTCGTAGGCGAAGTTGGGGGCGGCGGAGATGGTCACCCGGTGCTCGCTGAGCAGCTCCAGCCAGCGCACCGGCCGGCGCAGGAAGGAGGTCGGGGACATCAGCACCGCGCTGGTGCCCAGCCACAGCGGCTGGAGCACGTGCCCGATCAGGCCCATGTCGTGGTAGAAGGGCAGCCAGCCGCCCAGCACGGTGTCCTGGTCGCTGCCGGTGGCGCGCTGGATGGCGGCCTCGTTGGCCAGCAGGTTGCCGTGCGAGACCATCACGCCCTTGGGCTCGCTGGTGGAGCCGGAGGTGTACTGGAGGAAGGCCAGGTCCTCGGGGCGCAGCCCCGGGTCGCGCCAGGAGGCGGCGTCGCCCGCCGCCGGCCCGTCCGTGGCGAGGCAGAGCACGTCCGAGAAGCCCTCGTCCGCCAGCCACGCCTCGACGTCCGGCGCGTGCTTGCCGATGGTCAGCACGGCTCCGACCCGGGCGTCCCGGACGATCCCGGACACCCGCTGGAAGTGCTGGCCCTGCTCGGTGGGCAGCGGCGCCGGGACCGCCACCGCGCCCGCGTACAGGCAGCCGACGAACGCCGTCAGGAACTCCAGTCCCGACGGGTACAGCAGCAGCACCTGACGGCCGGTCAGCCCCCGGTCCTGCAGCCATGCCGCCAGTTCCTTCGCGGACCGGTCCAGGCCCGCGTAGGTGAGCCGTTCCGGCTCGACCCCCCGCACCCCGTTCTCCAGGAACAGGTACGCGTCCGCATCCCCTCGCTCAGCCGCCCGCGCGAGCACCAGCTCCGCGAACGATCGGAACTCCGCCACCGTCAATCCCCCTCGTTCGGTCGACACGTCCAGACCGATCATCAGTTCGAGCACTAAAGCCGACGTTGCGCTACACGCGCCTGCGCAGGCCCTCCAGTTGGGCCCACAGCTCCCGCTCCCGCTCCGAGAGCGGCACCCCGGGCAGGAGCCGCTCGGGGTGGTCCGCCGGCGGTTCCGCCAGCGGCACGGGCCCCGGTTCCCGGCCGACGGTCAGGTGGTACTCGACCGTGACCGCTCCGAACATCGCGCCCAGGTTGGCGAACGCCCTGACCCAGCCGGCCGCCAGCCGCCGCACCGCCGCGCGCCGCCGCTCCCGCGGACCCACCGCTACGCCCCCCGGCCCGGGGCCGGACCGAAGTCCGCGGCCAGGGCGACGTGCCCCGGCACCTCGGGCAGGTCCGCCAGGTCGTGCCGGAACGACACCTCCCCGGCGGCGTCCTCGCCGCTCTCCGCGAAGCCCAGCGACGGGTAGAGGCCGCGCACCTTGCCGTTCTTGGCGGTGGGCCGGAAGCGGGCGTGCACGGCCGGCGCCCCGGCCAGGCGGGCCCGCTCCAGGACGGCGGCCAGCGCGGCCTGCTCGATGCCCCGGGCGAAGACCCGGCAGCTGAGCAGGGCGTTGTCGATGTGCCAGCCGTCCTGCGCGGTGCGCACCAGGACGAGACCCACCAGCCCGTTGTCGCCGAACCGGTCGGTGGCGCGGACCGCGAGCACCAGGTGCTCGTCCGCCTCCATCCGGGCCCGGACGTCGGCCGCCTGCAGCCGCTCGGTGGTGAGGTTGAACTGGTTGGTGCGCAGGGTGATCTGGGAGGCCCTGGCCACCTCGTGTTCGCGCACCGGCGAGAGCGAGACCCGCACGTCGAGCCGGGCCAGGTACTCCTCCATCGAACCGGCGCCGTCCAGCAGGTCCTGCCGGGCGGCCTCGGTCCGGTACTGGTCCGCGCGGACCCGGTCCTCCGCGGTCAGCGCGGCCACGTCGAACCAGCCGTCCGCGAGCAGCCGCTCCACGTGCAGGGCCGGCTCCTCGTCCAGCCGCACCACGGCCACCTGGGGCAGGCTGCTCGCGACCAGCCCGCACTCGAACGGCGAGTCGTCGACGAAGACGAAGCTGTCCACGCCCAGGTTGAGCCGGCGTGCGATGTCCAGCAGATTGCCGTCCTTGGGCTCCCAGTTGGCGTTCACCCGGACGAAGTCCCCCTCCCGGAGCACCATGTCGGGGTGGTCGCGCAGCACCCCCAGCACCGCCTCCTGGTCGTTCTTGCTGGACACCGCCAGCAGCACGCCCTGGGAGCCGAGTTGGGCCACCACCCGCTGGAAGCGGCCGAACGCCTCGCCCCGGAACGTGGTGGCCGCGGCGATCCCCTCCGGGCCGTCGTCGCCCAGGATGCCGTCCCACAGGGTGTTGTCGAGGTCGACCACCAGCACCTTCTTCGCCCGGCCGCGCAGGGCGCGCACCAGGTGGCCCACCTCCCGCGCGTACGCCCCGAGCAGCTCCTCGCCGAGCTGCGCCTTGGCGTAGGCGGCCAGCCGGGGCTCGTTCACCGGTCCGCCCGCGGCGACCAGCGGGTCCAGGTCGACCACCCGCACCCGCTCGTGGTCGAGGGCGAGGCGCAGCAGCCCGGCGTTGAACTCCCGCCAGGCGATGCCGATCCGCGCCCGGGAGCGGGCGTCGACCAGCTGACGGGTGTGGACGGGCAGCAGCGGCACGGTGTTGAGCACCAGCGTGCCGGTGCCGTGCTCGACGTAGCGGGCGGCCAGCGAGGCCAGCAGGCGCAGCTTGGCCGCGACCGCCTGCTCCAGGTCCTCCGCCCGCCAGGGGTGCGGCAGTTCGTCGAACACCAGTTGGGCGTCCAGCACGCACAGCGCGAGGTCCACGCCCTGCGCGTACAGCTCGCTGCCGGTGTCCCGGAGGTCCCGCAGCCAGGAGCCGTAGTCGGCGGTGGTCGTCTTCAGCACCACGCCGTGACGGGCGAGTTCGGCGGTGAGCGGGGCGGTGAGGGCCCCGAGCGTGGAGTGTCCGGTGACGGCCGCGGTGACCGTCTCCAGCCCCTCGTGGCGGGCCAGCACCTCGGCCGGGTCGAGCCGGGCGAGCAGCTGCCCGGCCCGGGCCAGGTCCCGTCCGGGGTCCGCGGACGCCCCGGCCGGCGCGCCCGCCGCCAGTTCGGCCAGCAGCCCGGCCACCTGCCGGTACTCCTCGACCAGCCGCCCCTCGCCGTGCAGGGCCCGCAGCCGCTCCAGCGGGCCGGTCCGCTCGCCGGCGGGGGTGTTCACAACCGCGGTCACGGTCTCTCCTTCGCTGCCTCCGGTGGACGGGCCGAGCCTGCGCGGCCCCTCTTAAGGCGCCCTTGCGCGGGTTCCCGGGGGGCTTCGCAAGGACGGCTTTAGCCGGTCCGCGAAGGGTGGTGGCCGAGACCGTGCCTCCGGACCCACCACCCACGCGAGGAGCAAGCCATGACTGATACGGCCGGATCCAGGCCGGTGAGCACCCAGGTGTGCATCGTCGGCGCCGGCCCCGCCGGGCTGACGCTGGCGCTGGAGCTGGCCCGCCGGTCGGTGTCGGTCACCGTGGTGGAGCAGAGCGTCCACTTCAACCGCTCGTTCCGGGGCGAGTCGATCTCGCCGGACTCGGTGTGGCTGCTGGAGCGGCTCGGCATCCTGGACAAGGTCCGGGACAGCACCCTGGAAACCCACCGGATGGAGATCCTCGACGGCGGACGGCCGGTGCTGAAGGCCGAGTTCGCCGCCTTCGACCAGCCCTGCCCGTTCCCGATGGAACTGCCGCAGCCCCCGCTGCTGACCGCGCTGGCCGACGAGGCCGCCGCGCTGCCGGGCTTCACGCTGCTGCGCCGGACCACCGCGGTGGAACTGCTGCGCGACGGCGGGACGGTGACCGGTGTCCGGGTCCGCGGCCCCGAGGGCGAGTACGACATCGACGCGGCCCTGACGGTGGCGGCCGACGGCCGGTTCAGCAAGGTCCGCGAGATGGCCGGGCTGCCGTACGAGAAGATCCCGCTGGAGCGGGACTTCGTCTGGTTCAAGGTGCCGCAGCCCCAGGCCTGGGACCCGCACACCTACCGGGTCCGGATCCAGGGCGACCGCCACGGGCTGTTCATCCCGACCGTGCCCGACCTGGTGCGGGTGGGCTTCAACATCCCCAAGGGCGGGCTGCGCGAGATGCGCAAGCAGGGCATCGAGTCGCTGTACGCCCGGGTCGACGAGCTGGCCCCGGAGGTCTCCGCCGGGGTGCGGGAGTCCGTCACCAGCTGGTCGGACACCTCGATGCTGGACATCTTCACCACCGTGGTGCCGCGCTGGTCGCAGCCCGGCCTGGTGCTGGTGGGCGACGCCGCGCACACCCTGACCCCGGTGCTGGGGCAGGGCGTCAACCACGCGATCGCCGACGCGGTGGTCCTGGCGCCGCTGGTCGCCAAGGCGCTGGCCGGCGGCGGACCGGGCGCGCTGCACGCCGCCTGCCGGCGGTTCCAGCACGTACGGGAGGGGCACGTAGCCCGCTCCCGCGGCCTCCAGATGCGCCAGGAACGGGCGTTCGCGCTGAGCGACCCCGTCCCGGTGGCGCTGCGCCGGCTGGCCTACCGCCTGGTGAGCTCCAACGACTTCCTCAAGCGCAGGATCGTCGCCGGCATCTACTACCCGCTCCAGGAGGCGCACCGGAGCGGACGCGCCGTCCTGCCCGTGGCCCCGCACCGCGCGGGCTCCGTGAGCTGACAGACAACCACCGACTCGGAGAGGAAAGACCGATGACCGCACAGCCCGACGCCGCACCCGCCCCGGACGGCCAGGAGGTGCCGAACTACCCGTTCGAGCGCCCCTCCGCGATGCAGGCCTGCCCGTTCTACGGCCACCTGCGGGAGAACCAGCCGGTGGCCGAGGTGCGCATGCCCAGCGGCGACCACGCGTACCTGGTCACCCGCTACGACGACGTGCGCACCGTCTTCTCGGACCCGCGCTTCAGCCGGGCCGCCACCCTGGAGGACGGCGCGCCCCGGCTCGCGGCGGCTCCGCAGAAGTTCAAGAGCCTGCTGAACATGGACCCGCCGGAGCACACCCGGGTCCGCAAGCTGGTCTCCCGGGAGTTCACCGTCCGCCGGGTGGCCGCCCTGCGGCCGCGGATCCAGGAGCACACCGACGCGCTGCTGGACGCCATGGCGGCGAGCGAGGGGCCGGTGGACCTCATCCCGGCGCTCGCCTTCCCGCTGCCGGTGACCGTGATCTGCGAGCTGCTCGGGGTGCCGTTCGAGGACCGCGAGAAGTTCTCCGCCTGGTCCAGCGCGTTCCTGGCGACCACCTCGCGGACCAAGGAGGAGATGCTGGAGGCGCAGGTCGGCCTGTTCACCTACCTCTCCGAGCTGGTCGCGGCCAAGCGGGAGCAGCCGGACGACGGCCTGCTGTCCGCCCTGGTCTCCATCCACGACGAGGACGGCGACCGGCTCGACCACGAGGAGCTGATCTTCCTCGGGATCAGCCTGCTGGTGGCCGGCCACGAGACCACCGTCAACCAGATCGCCAACAGCGTGGTCGCGCTGCTCACCAACCCGGAGCGGCTGGCCGAGCTGCAGGAGAACCCCGAGCTGATCGACGCCGCGGTGGAAGAGCTGCTGCGCGCCTACCCGCCGGGTGACGAGGGGCTGCTGCGGATCACCACCGAGGAGCTCGAACTGGGCGGCGTGGTGATCCCCAAGGGCTCCGCGGTGCTGCCCGGCCTGGCCTCGGCCAACCGCGACCGCCGCCAGTTCACCGACCCGGACGAGCTGGACTTCCACCGGCCGAGCAACCCGCACTTCGCGTTCAGCCACGGCACCCACTACTGCATCGGCGCCGGCCTGGCCCGGCTGGAGCTCCAGATCGCCATCGGCTCGCTGTTCCAGCGCTTCCCCACCCTGAAGCTGGCGGTGGCCCCCGAGGACCTGCCGCGCCCCTCGGGCATGCTGGTGCACGGCATCAGCTCGCTGCCCGTGGTGTGGTGACCTCCGCCCGCCCGCGCTCCTGACGGCGAGAAGCCCCCGGACTCCGGTCCGGGGGCTTCTCGCCGTCCGCCTGCCGCCGTCCGTACGACCGGTGGGCGCGGGCCCGTACGGCGGTCCCCACCGGGCCCGCGGTGCGGCACCTGGGGCCGGTGGCCGAGGACCTCCGCCGGCACCGCCCCGGGCCCGCGGAGAGCAGTGCCCGGGCACGACGAAAGCGGCTCCCGGGTCCGCGAGAGGAGTCTCGCGGACCCGGGAGCCGCCTGGTGGTGGGGCCGGGGCTCAGCGGCCGGACGCCGCCCGGTCGGGCTCCTCGGACGCCGTTCCGGGCTCCGTGGCGGCTGTGGCGGCCGTGGCGACCGCCCCGGCCCCGCCCGTACCGGGCTGTTCCGCCTCGGCCTGCCGCCGGCGCAGCCGGGAGCGGAACCAGAACGCCGCGCGGACCACGACCGCGACGATCGCCGCGGAGATCAACTGAGGCTCCGGGACTGGAGGGCGCGCATCGGAACTCCTGTGCTGGGGCGGGTCGGGGACGGGAGGGCGGTCGGGTCCGGCGTCAGGCCGCGCGTCCGCCGCGCAGCCCGGCGATCACGTCCCACAGCTGCGCCGGGGTCGCGAAGGTGTCGGCCACCAGCTCGCCGTCCGGGATGCTGATCCCGTACACCTGCTCCACCTGGACCAGGAGCTCGACCATGGCGAGCGAGTCCAGGCCCGCGGCGCGCAGGCTGGCGTCGCCGGTCAGCGGGCCGCGGGCGGCGAGCCGGGGCAGGGTCTGGAGCAGCAGCTCCTCGAAGGCCGTGTCCCACGGCTGGGCCTGAAGGGTCTCGTCGGTCATGGCGGTGCTACCTCCGTGCGGTGGATGGTTCGGTTGCGGGGGCGTGGGCGGGGGTGCCGTCGCCGGGCTCCAGGGCCTGGCGGTGCAGGGCCAGCCGGGTCGCGGAGACGACGCGGTCGCCGTCGACCAGCACCTCGGCCGGGGCCCGGTGGCCGAGGAAGCCGAGCAGGCTCGCGGTGAGGCCGTACGCGCCCACGTTGGGGACCGCGAGCAGGTCGCCGGAGCGGACCCCGGGCAGCTCCACGGCGCGCGCCAGGATGTCCGCCGGGGTGCAGAGCGGGCCGGCCAGGGTCACCGGCTCGGCCGGCTCCCTGGTCTCCGGGGTCCGGGCCGGGCCGGTCGGCTGGGCCCGCAGCGGAAGCAGTCGGCCGAGGCCGGACAGTCCCCCGAGGTGGTTGATCCCGGCGTCGAGCACCGCGTAGGTGCTGCCCCGGCTCGGCTTGACGTCGGTCACGGTGCTCAGCAGCCGCCCGCTGTCTCCGACCAGGTAGCGGCCGGACTCGAAGGCGACCACCGGCCGCCCCTCGCGCCAGCCGGGCAGGTTCTCGTCGAGCACCTCGGCCAGGGCCTCGCCCAGCCGCCGGTACACCGGGCGCTCGCCGGCCGTCGCGTACGGGCAGGCGAAGCCGCCGCCGAGGTCCAACAGCTCCAGCCGGATGCCGAGTCGGTCGCGCAGCCGGGCGGCGGTGCGCACGCTCTGGGCCAGTTCGGCGATCAGGCCGTCCTCGTCCGCGGAGTTGGTCAGCGGGAAGAAGTGCAGCCCGACCACCCGGGTACCGGCGACCAGCAGCCGCTCGGCGTCGTTCTCCAGCCAGTCCAGGTCGAAGCCGAACTGGGAGGGGCCGCCGGTCATCCGCAGCCCCGCGGTGCCCGGCGCGCCGGCGGCGTTGATCCGCAGCACGCAGTCGGCCACCGCGCCGTGGGCGGCGGCGGCCGCGCCGACCCGCTCCAGGTCCCCGAAGGACTCGACGGAGAAGGCGCGCACCCCGGCGCCGACCGCCTCCGCCAGCTCGGCCGGCACCTTGCCCGGCCCGGAGTACAGCAGTTCCCCGGCCGGGTGTCCGGCCTCCAGCGCCGCGGCCAGCTCGCCGCGCGAGGTGACCTCGGCGTGCACGCCGGCCCGGCGCAGCTCGGCGACCAGGGCGGGGTGCGGGTTGGCCTTCAGCGAGTAGTAGATCCGGGAGGGCTGCGGCAGGGCCTCGCTCAGGTCCCGGGCGGCGGCCCGGACCCGGGCCGCGTCGTAGACGTACAGCGGACTGCCGTACGCCGCGACGAGTTCGGGATCGGTGGGCGTGCCCGCGGTCACGGGCCCACCTCGGCGCCCGGGCCGCCCGCGGCCCGCCACTCGGGCTCCGCCAGGATCTCCAGCACGGCACAGGTGCAGGTGAAGCCGGAGCCGCTGCCGACCAGCAGGACCTTGTCGCCGGGGCGCAGCGAGCCCGTCTCGGCGAGGTCGTTGAGCCCGGCGAACTGGTCGGCGGCGCCGAGGTGTCCGGCCCGGCGGGCGAACTCCCAGGTGGTGCGCTCCTCGGAGACCCCGAGCATCTTCTGCACCTGCCACTCCATCTTGCTGCGGCCGGTGGCCGGGATGACCGTCCAGGCCACGCCCTGCCGGTCGGTGCCGGCGTCCGCGAGGGCGGTGTCGATGGCCTCGCCGACCACGGCGATGAGCCGCTCGGTCGCCTCGCGCAGGGTGCCGTGCTGCTGCACGTAGTGGCCGACCCGCTCGGCGAGGCTCTGCTGCTCGCCGTTGGGCAGCGGCTCGAAGCCCCGGCCGCGGACCACCGCCTCCAGCGAGTTGTCCGAGACCGTCGCGGTGGACACCAGGCGGGCGAACCCGCCCTGGTTGTTCAGCACCAGCGCGGCGGCGCCGTCGCCGTAGACGATGCCCTGCTCCTGGCGCCAGCGGCGCATCAGCGGCGCGCCGAAGCGGTCGGCCGTGGTGAGAACCGCGCTGGTGCCGGGCTCCGCCGACGCCAGCCGGTGGGCGGCGAGCTCCATGCCGACCAGGCCGGCGTTGCACTCCTGCTTGAGCTCCAGCGCGGTCACCCGGGGGCCGACGGCGTGGTTGGCCACGTAGGAGGCGGCCGGCCAGCCGTCGATGCCCTGGAAGTAGATGTAGCTGTGCACCAGCAGCGCGACGTCCTCCGGGGAGGCGCCGGAGCGCTTGAGCGCGGTGGTGGCGGCCTCCACCGCCATCTCGGGCGGCGCCACGTCGTCGGGGGCCACCCGGACCGACAGCAGGCCGTCGGCCTCGAACTGCTCGGGGTCGTACTCACCCGAGTCGACGGCGGAGCGCGCGGAGACCGCCGGAGGCAGCCAGGCTCCGGTCCCCGACACGTAGATGTTTTGCCAGCGCATGGGGTCTCCATTCCTCGTGACGGACCGTCGGGCGATGGAGTCGCACCTCACCCCGCCGTCCCCGGCATCCTCCGAGCGCCAACTTGGGTGCCGCTAAAACCGGCTGCCGGCCCGCGGCCGGGCCGCGCACAAGCCCGGCTTCAGCCCGGCGGACCAGCCTGGGGGCCCGACGGCCCCGCGACCCGGGGCCGCCCTGCCACGAACGGGAGCCGAGCCATGCCGCCATCCCCCCGGGACGAAGCGCCCCCGGACCCCCGCCGGTGGTGGGTGCTCGCGGTGCTGTCCGCCGCGCTGTTCGCGATCCTGCTCAACAACAGCCTGCTCAACGTGGCGATCCCGCAGCTCGTCCGCAGCACCGGCGCGGGCATGTCGCAGGCGCAGTGGATCGTCGACGCGTACACCCTGGTGTTCGCCGGGGCCCTGCTGACCGCCGGGACGCTCGGCGACCGCTACGGCCGCAAGCGGGCCACCCTGGCCGGCACCGCGACGTTCGGGGCCGGCTCGCTGGTGGCGCTGTTCGCCGACGCCCCGTCCCACCTGCTGGTCGCCCGGGCCGTGATGGGGTTCGGGGCGGCGTTCGTGATGCCGGGCACCCTGGCGATCCTGGTGGACGTCTTCCCGGCCCGGGAACGCGCCCGGGCGATCGGCGTCTGGGGCTCGGTCTCGGCGCTCGGCGTGGCGGCCGGCCCGGTCCTGGGCGGCGCGCTGGTCGACCGCTTCTGGTGGGGGTCGGTGTTCGTGGTGAACCTGGTGCCGGCGGTGCTGGTGCTGGTGGCCGGCGCCGTGCTGCTGCCGGAGTCGGCCGATCCGGCCCCGCGTCCGGCCGACCCGGTGGGTGCCCTGCTGGGCGCCGGCGCGATGGCCGGGGCGGTGTACGGGGCGATCCAGGCCGCCGGGCACGGCTGGGGCTCGCCGGTCGTACTGGGGGCGCTGGCCATCGGCGGGGCCGCCGCGGTCGCCTTCGTCGCCTGGGAGCGCCGGCACCCGTACCCGATGGTGGACCTGGCGCTGCTGCGCAGGCCGGCCTTCATCGGTGCCGGGGGCGGGAACATGCTGCTGATGATCGGCGTGGCCGGCACGTTCTTCGTGCTCACCCAGCGGCTGCAGTTCGGCCTCGGCCTCAGCCCGCTGCGGGCCGGCCTCGGGATGCTGCCGAGCGCCTTCTCGGTGGGCGTCGGGGCGTTCCTCTCCGGCCGGCTGACCCGCCGTCACGGCGCCCGCGGGGCGGTCGGCACGGGGCTGGCGCTGGCGGCCGCCGGCATCCTGGTGGTCGGTCTGGTGGACGGCGGCTACCCGCCGGTGCTGGCCGGCCTGGTGGTCACCGGGATCGGCTTCGGGCTGGCCATGACGCCGGTGACCGACACGGTGATGTCCCTGGTGCCCGAGTCCCGCTCGGGCTCCGGCGCGGCCCTCAACGACACCCTCCAGGAGCTGGGCAACGCGCTGGGGGTGGCGCTGGTCGGCACCGTGCTCGCCCGCCGCTACGCGAGCGGGACGGCCGGGCTGCCGGATCCGGCCGACCGCTCGCTGCACGACGCCCTGCAGCTCGCGGAGCACACCGGCGGCCGGGCCGGGGAGGCGCTCGCGGCCACGGCGCAGCGGGCCTTCGACCAGGCCGCGGCGGCCGGGCTCGGCACCGCCGCCGCGGTGGTGGCGGCTGGCGCGGTGCTCGGCGCCGTGCTGCTGCCGGGCCGGTCGGCGCCGTCGGCCGGAACGTCGGCGGAGGGCGTTCCTCCGCTCGACCCCGCGCGATCTTCGACGGTCCGTCAACCCGGCCCCGTAAGGTAATGATCAAGCGCGATTCGAGTGACGGGGGAAGATCGCGCCTGCCTCCGTCACGTCTGCCTGCCCATTTCCAGCGGAGGTGTTTCCCATGACCGTTTCCAGAGGCTCACTGCTGAGCCGGGCCATGTACGTCGGCCCACCGATCCGGACCCTGCACGAGGAGTACGCGAAGAGCGGCCGGATCGACGAACGGGCCCCGGTGGTCGCGGCGAGCGAGGTGACGGTGGACGCGCCGCCGGGTGAGGTCTGGCGGGTGCTCACCGACGTGGCGGGCTGGCCGGGCTGGGTGCCGGGCGTCAAGGAGGCCGCCCTGGACGGCGCGGAGCCGGCCGCGGACCTGACCTTCCGCTGGGTGCTGAACGGCATGCGGATCCGCTCCACACTGGCCGTGGTGACGCCCGGTCAGGAGATCGCCTGGACCGGCCGGCTGGCCGGTTCGCGGGGCGTGCACCGGTTCCAGCTGCGGCCGGCGCCCGGGGGCGGCACCGTGGTGCGCTCCGAGGAGTCGATCGGCGGCGCGCTGGTCGGCCTGTACTACAGCAGCGAGAAGTTGTCGGCGGTCCTGCGGGGCTGGCTGGGCGCACTGAAGAGCACGGTGGAGGGCGAGCGGTGAACACGACGACGACGGACCTGGCCCTGGCCTACAACCCGGTCTTCCTGGGTCTGCGCTTCCTGCTGGAGCTCTTCGCCCTGTACGGCTTCGGCGTGTGGGGCTGGCGCAAGGCGCCCGGCGCACTGAGGTACCTCGCGGTGGTCGCGATACCCGTGGTGGTGGCCGTCGTCTGGGGCGACTTCGCCACCGCGGGCGACGAGGCCCGCAGCGGGGAGACCACGTTCGACACCCCCGGGCCGATCCGCCTGCTGCTGGAGTTCGCGGTGTTCGGCGGGGCCGCGGCGGGGCTGTGGCACGCCGGGATGCGCAAGACCGCCCAGTGGTTCCTGATCGTGCTGGTCGTCTACCACGTCGCCTCGTACGACCGGATCTGGTGGCTGCTGCAGCACTGACCCGCCCGGCACGACGGCCCGCCCCTCCGGTGTGCGAGGGGCGGGCCGTCGTGCGCCGCGGTCAGCCGACCGGCTGGCGCGCCGATCCGGCGGCGGGTGCGGCGGGTGCGGCGGTCCCCGCCGGCGCGGCCGGGCCGCCCTCCATGCGGTCCAGCCGCAGCGCCGAGTGCAGCCTGCGCAGCGGTGCGGGCGCCCACCAGGTGGCCGCACCGAGCAGCGCCATCAGCGCGGGCACCAGCAGGGCCCGCACCACCGTGGCGTCCAGCAGGACGGAGAACGCGGCACCGAGGCCCAGCTCCTGGACGAACACCAGCCGGGACATCGCCAGCGCGCCCACCGCGACGCAGAACAGGGCGGCGGCGCTGGTGACGGTGGAGCCGATCTGCGACAGGCCGTCGGCCACCGCCTCCCGGTCACCGCGGCCCGCGGCCCGGGCCTCCTTGATCCGGCCCAGCAGGAAGACGTTGTAGTCGGTGGACAGGCCGAAGGCGAGCGCGAAGACCAGCACCGGTGTGGTGGTCTCCAGTCCGCTGTGGGCGGCGAAGCCGAGGTTGCCGTCCTGGAAGACCCAGACCAGGAACCCGAACGAGGCGCCGGTGGAGAGCAGGTTCATCACCAGGGCCAGCAGGGGCAGTAGCAGCGACCCGGAGAAGGCGAACAGCAGCAGCACCGTCACGCCGGCGAGCACGCCGAACGCCAACGGCAGCCGGTCGGCGATGCTGCCGCGCTGGGCGAGGAAGTCCGCCGTCGTCCCGGTGAAGCGGGCGGTGACGGGCGCCGCCACGTCCTGGACCCGCTCGCCGGCCTTCAGCGCCGGGCCGTCCAGCGGGTTGCCGGTGAGGACCGCGTCGATCTCCCAGTGCCCGGCGTCCAGCCGCCGCGGTTCGCCCACCGACTGGACCCCCGGCACCGCGGCGACCCGCTGGGCGTACTCGTCGAGTCCGGTGCCGTCGGAGGTGTCGAGGACGATCTGCAGCGGGCTGGTGGCGAGTTCGTCGAAGTCGCTGCCGAGCCGCGCGGCGACCTGGCCGGCGCTGATGTCCTTGGGCAGCGAGGTCGGGTCGACGCCGGTGAACCGCACGCCGGTGAGCGGGGAGGCGATCAGCAGCAGCACGGCGGCGGCCACCAGCGTGAAGACCGCGGGCCTGCGCATCACGGCCGAGGCCAGCCGGTGCCAGCGGCCGGCGGCGGCCCGCCCGGCCGTCGCGGACCGCTGCCAGCGGCGCGGCGCCAGCGCGTTGATCCGGTGGCCCAGCACGGCGAGCAGCGCGGGCAGCCCGAGCAGGGCGAACAGGGCGGCCGAGACGACGGTGATCACGCCGGCCAGGCCCATGGACCGCAGGTACGGGTGCGGGAACACCATGATCGCGAGCAGCGCGGCCGCCACGGTGAGCGCGCTGAACAGCACGGTGCGACCGGCGGTGGCGACCGTCCGCCGCAGCGCCTCGGCTCCGGGGCCGTGCTCGGCCAGCTCCTCCCGGTAGCGGGTGACGATCAGCAGCCCGAAGTCGATGGAAAGGCCCAGCCCGAGCGCGAAGGCCAGGCTCATCGCCCCGGTGGAGACGTCCGTCACGGTGGTGGCGATCCGCAGGCCGGCCATGGTCAGCAGGAGCGAGACGACGGCGCCCAGCAGCGGGAGGAGGGCGGCCACCAGGCCGCGGAAGACCAGGAACAGGGCGATCAGGATGACCGGCGTGGCCAGACCCTCGGCCTCGGCCAGGTCGGTGTCGGAGACCTGGGCCACCTGGACGTGTCCGGGCGTGGCGCCGCCGAGCCAGGTCCGGCCGTTCAGGGCCGGGTCGTCCCGGACGGCCTTCTGGAGCTCCTGCTCGGCGGCCTTGGTCTCGGCCTCGGCCATCGGGCGCACGGCGCCGACGACCACCGTGCTGCGGCCGTCGCGGGAGACCAGCGCCGGGTCGGCCGAGTAGTCGACGACCTGCTCGACCTCGGGCCGGTCCTTCAGCAGCCGGACGGCCGCGGCCACGGCGGCCGGCGGCGCGCCGGTGCCGGGCAGCTGCTCGTCGGTGCGGACCAGCAGCAGGTAGCCCTGCTGGGAGTCGATGCCGGTGGCGCGGGTGATCGTCTCCCGGGCGACGACGTTGCCGCCGCCCGGGTCGTCGTAGTCGGACAGCCCGTTGGTGAGCTTGTCCCCGACGGAGCCGCCGAAGACCGCGGCCAGCACGGTGATCAGCAGCGTCAGCAGCAGGGAGGCTCTCCGTCGCCCGTGCAGAGCGGAGCCCAGAGCGGTGAACATCGGTCGTTCCTTCCGTCGCGGGGCCGCGGTGCGGCCGGCGCGGGCGCAGAAGCGGACAGGTCCGTCCCACCTTCGGCGAAGGCCCTTGGCTCTCGCTGAAGCGGGGCGTGCCCGTCCGCTGACTGCCCGTCACCGTCCGTCCGGAGCGCTCCGCCCGGACGGGGTCAGACCGGCTCCTGCGCCAGCAGGGAGCGCAGCGCCTTGCCGTCCGTCTTGCCGTTGGCGGTGAGCGGCAGGGCGGGCAGCACCCGGCAGAGGTCCGGCACCTTGGCCGCCTCCAGCCGGTCGGCGAGCTTGCCCAGCACCTGCTCGGCGGTGAGCTCGCCGACCACGAACAGCACCATGTCCCGGTCCTGCTCCGGGGCGATCAGGGCCGCCTCGCGGACCCCGTCGATGTCCAGGACGGCCGCCTCGATCTCCACCGTGCTCATCCGCGAGCCGCGCCGCTTGAACAGGTCGTCGCGCCGGCCCTGGAAGTACAGGTGGCCGTCCTCGTCCAGCCAGCCGTAGTCACCGGTGTGCAGCGTGACCCGGCCGTCCTCCGGGTCCACCCGGAACCGCAGCGCGGTGGGCTCCGGGGCCTGCCAGTACCCGGCCATCACGTGCGGGCCGCGGACGGCGATCTCGCCGATCTCGTGCGGCGGCACCGGCCGGCCGTCGTCGTCCAGCGTCAGCACCTCGGTGCCGGGCAGCGCCCGGCCCACCGAGCCGGGCCGGGCCAGGTCGCCGTCGGGCTCCAGGACGGTGATCCGCTTGCACTCGGTGGTGCCGTACATCGGGGCGACCGCGGCGCCGGGGAAGGCCTCCCGCAGCGAGGCGATCAGCGGCGGGTTGAGCGCGGCACCGGTGTTGGTGAACAGCCGGACCTTCGTGGGCCGCGGGTCCCGGGAGGCCAGCCGCACCAGCAGCTCGCCCAGCGAGGGCACCAGCGGCACGACGGTGGCGCCGTGGTCGCGGGCGAAGCCCAGCAGCCGGGCGTGGCTCTCCGGGCCGGACAGCAGCAGTTCGGCCCCGGCCAGCGCCGAGAGCAGCACCTGGTAGAGGCCGTAGTCGAAGGAGAGCGGGACGGCGGTCAGCACGACGTCGTCCGCGCGGTAGTTCAGCCGCTGGGCGATCGCCCGGGCGGCGAAGACCACCTGGGCGTGCGGGCAGGCCACCGCCTTGGGCGCGGCGGTGCTGCCGGAGGTGTAGATCAGCAGCGCCAGCCGGTCGGCGGGCACCCGCGCCTCGGTGCGCCCGGCCGGGTCGGCGGGCCCGGAGAGGTCCAGCTCGGAGACCACGGCGACGGGCACCCCGGCCGGCCAGCGCAGCCCGTCGGCCTCCTCCCGCTCCGCCGCCTCCGCGACGATCAGCGCCGGCGCCGAGTCGGCCAGCACCGGCCCCAGGTGGAAGGCCCGCATCGCCGGGTTGACCGGGACCAGCACGGCGCCGCGCCGCCAGGCGCCGAAGAGCAGGGCGGTGAACTCACGGCTGCTGCCCACCCGGGCGAGCACCCGGTCGCCCGGCCGGATGCCGTGGCCGTCCAGGATGCGGGCGAAGGAGTCGGCGGCGGCGTCCAGCTCGGCGTACGTCCAGGCGCCGTAGCGGTCCCGTACGGCGGGTGCGTCCGGGCGGGCCGCGGCGGCCGCGCCGAGGAACTCCTCGGCCGCGTTGGCGATCCGGGCGGCGTGCTCCGAGCCTGCGGCAGTGGCGGCCCCGGCCACGGGTACGGAGTCGAGCGTGCGCGTGGTCAATGCTCCCCCTAGTCGGTGACGGTGACGGGTGGTCGGGCACGCGTCGTGCACGCGCCCCCCGGCCTCGTCCCGCATCGTCCGAGAGGGGGCTTTGGCACCGCTAAAAGGCCCCGGCCGGTCGGAGCGCACCGGCCGGCCCGGCTCAGCCCCGCCGGGCCCCGGCCGGCTCGGGGGCCTCGTCGGGGGCGGCGACGGGGGCCGACTCGTAGCGGCGCAGCACGGCGGAGAGCAGGTCCAGGAAGCCGGGCTCCTCCCGGGGGAAGAAGTGGCCGCCGGACACCACGACGGTCTCGCTCTCCCGGGTGGAGTAGCGCGCCCACTCCCGCACCTCGGGCACCGTGACCAGCCGGTCCGCGGCCCCGCCGAAGGCGTGCAGCGCCACCGGCAGCGGCGTGCGGGCGACGGTGTGGGCGGCGGCGCACAGCCGCAGGTCGTCGCGGACGATCGGCAGCAGGGCGGCGAGCCACTCCGGGTGGTCCAGCAGGATCCGGGGCAGGCCGCCGTAGGCGTCCAGGATCCGCACCAGGTCGGCGTCGGCGATGTCGGGCTCGTCTGGCAGCGGGGCCGGCAGGTGCGGCGCCCGGTGGCCGCCGAGCACCAGCGCCTCGGGCAGCCGCGCACCGCGGGCGTGGCGGCACTGGGCGAGCGCGAAGGCGATCAGGGCGCCCATGCTGTGCCCGTAGAGCACGTGCGGGTGGTCGAGCTCCGGCCCGAGCTCCGCGTCGAGTTCGGCGACCAGAGCGTGCAGGTCGGTGAACCTCGGCTCCGCCATCCGGCCCTCCCGGCCGGGCAGTTGGACGGGGAGCAGCTCCACGTCGGCGGTGACCTGGCGCTGCCAGCCCGCGTAGGTCGAGGCGCCGCCGCCCGCGTACGGGAAGCAGAACACCCGCAGTCGTCCCGGGGGCGGCGGGGTGCGGGTGAGGTAGCGCTTCATGGTGCTGGTCTCCTCTCGGCCGGCGGCGCCCACCGGCCGAGGCTCCGCACCGCTGCCCCGGTTTCCCCTCGCGCTCCGCCCGCCCGGCCCCGGCCGGGGGAGCCGGGCCGGGCGGGCGGAGCGGCGGGTACGACCGGTGGGGGCGTACCGGCCGACGGTGCGTCAGCCTCGGCGGCGGCGCTAAAGGTTGGGCTGTGCACCGTCCGCCCCGCGGGAGCCGTCAGAGCGGCCCGAGGGCGGCGGCCGAGCAGATCGTCCGCCAGGACGGGCAGGAACAGCTCCGGGGCGTCGTGCGGGAAGAAGTGCCCGCCGTCGAAGAACCGGAGGGTGGTGCCGGCGCTGGAGTGCGCCTCCCAGGCCGCCAGCTCCTCCTCGGTGGTGGAGGCGTCGGAGCGGCCGCCGTAGACGGTGATCGGGCAGTCCAGCGGCGGGCCGGGCCGGTGCAGATGGGTCTCGGCCACCGCGAAGTCGGCCCGCAGGGTGGGCAGCATGACGTTCAGCAGCGGGTTGCCCGCCCGCGCCTCGGCGCCGTGCCCGTTCAACGCGCCGATCCGCTCGAAGAGTTCGGGCGCGGGTGCGTCGTGCACCGGGGTCGCCCGGCGCGGCAGCTGCGGGGCGGGCAGGCCGGCCACCAGCAGCCGTTCCGGCTCGGGCAGCCCGAGCCTGCGCAGCGCCCGGCAGACCTCGAACGCGATGCCCGCGCCCATGCTGTGGCCGAACCAGGCGTGCGGCCCGTCGAGCAGCGGCGCGACGTCGCGCAGCAGCGGCGGCAGCAGGTCGCCGAGCCGGTCGTGGGGGCGTTCGCGGAAGCGGGACTCGCGCCCCGGCAGCCGGATCGGCACGACCTCGATCTCCGGTTCCAGGTGCTGCGCCCAGGAGCGGAAGGCGGCCGCGCCGCCGCCCGCGTGCGGCAGGCAGAAGAGCCGCAGCCGGGCCGGCGGCCGTCCCCGGCGGCGCACGGCCCACTCCCCGGTCCGGGGGGCGGCCTGGGGCCTGGTCAGCTCATCCATCGGGCCACCCTTTCGGCGAGTGCGAGACAGGTCAGGTTCGGCGGGGCGCTGGGCATCACCGGGAGCACCGAGGCGTCGACGACGTACAGCCCCTCGGCGCCGTGCACCCGGCAGCGCTGGTCCACGACCGCCTCCGGGTCGTCGGCAGGCCCCATCCGGGCGGTGCCGACGGCGTGCCAGCTCGGCGAGACGAACCTGGTGACGGCTCCGCGCAGCAGCCGGTCCTCCCGGACCATCCGGTCGGTCCACACCAGCACCCGTTCCAGCAGCGGGGCCATCGGCGCCGAGCGCAGCAGCTCCCAGGCCCGCCGGACGGCGGCCATCAGCAGGTCCACGTCGGCCGGGTCGGTGGCCAGGCCGAGCAGGATCTCCGGCGGGGTGCCGGCGTCCGCGTCCCGGATCGTCACCGAGCCCCGGGAGGCGGGCCGCAGCACCATGGCGGACAGCCCGACGGCGAGTTCGGCGCGGAGCATGCCGGCGATCAGCGGGTTCGCCGCGACCGGCACCGCGTCCAGCAGGAACAGCCCGAGGTCCGCCGCGCCGCCCGCCGGGCCGGCGGCGCAGCGCGCGGTGACCTGGTGCCAGCTGTCCCCGGCCCGGCAGACCCCGGCGCGGGGTTCGGACCAGAGCACGACCGCGGGGTGGTCGATCAGGTTCCGTCCCACGCCGGGCAGGTCCAGCGCGGGGGTGATGCCCAGGGCGGCCAGCAGCCGCGGGTCGCCGACGCCCGAACGCTGCAGCACCGCCGGAGTGTTGACGGCCCCGGCGGCCAGCGTCACCCGGCCGGCCGCGACCCGCTGGAGCCGCCCGTCGCGCCGCACCTCGACGCCGGTGGCCCGGTTCCGCCCGTCCAGCAGCACCCGGGTCGCCTCGGTGCCCGTCCACAGGGTCAGGCCGGGCCGCTCCCGGGCGGGGCCGAGGTGGCTCTCGGCGGTCGAGATCCGGCGGTCGCCGACGGCGTTGGCGGGGGTGACGCCGGCGCCGAGCGCGGCACCGGAGTTGAGGTCCGCCAGGACCGGCACCCCGAGCCGGGCGCAGCCGTCCAGGAAGGCCCGGGCCGTGGTGGCCAGCTCCTCCCGGCCGGTCCGGCGGACCGGCACCGGCCCGTGGGTGCCGTGCTCCGGACCGCCGGCGTCCTGGTCGCTCTCCAGGGCGACCAGGTGCGGCAGCAGCCGCTCCCAGGTCCACTCCGGGTTGCCGGCGGCCGCCCAGGCGTCGAGGTCCGCGGGCAGCGGGCGCAGCGCGAGCGCGCCGTTGACGGCGGAGGAGCCGCCGACCACCTTGCCGACCCCGTACGGGAACTCCCGCCGGGCGCCCTCGGCCGCCCTGGCGGTGTAGTCCCAGTTGCGGCCGGTCAGGACGGGCACCCCGGCCCGCTCGGCGGCGGGGCCGGCGCCGTCCGGGAGCTGCCCGGCCTCGATCAGCAGCACCCGGCGCCCGGGCTGTTCGGACAGGCGGGCGGCGAGCACCGCGCCCGCCGAACCCGCGCCGACGACCACGTCGTCCCAGTACGGGACCCCGGTCTCCGTGCTCACCTGGTCACGCCCCCCGCCGGTCCTTGACCAGGGCGGCCAGTCCGGCCACCGTGGGGTTCTCGAACAGCAGCTGGAGGCCTTCCTCGGTGTCGCCCTCCCAGTGGAACGCCTCGCGCACCTTGGTGAGGATGTGCACGGCGTGCAGGGAGTCGCCGCCGAGTTCGAAGAAGTTGTCCTCGACCCCGAAGCCGTCGAACTCCATGACCTCGGCCCAGATGTCGAGCACGGCCGCCTCGACCTCGTCGCGGGGGGCGACCGGCTCCTGTTCGTCCAGCTCGCTCCACGGCGCCGGCAGCGCGGAGGCGTCGACCTTGCCGTTGGCGCTCAGCGGGATCGCGTCGATCAGCAGGCAGTGCTTGGGGACCATGTAGTCGGGCAGCCGCTCGGACAGCTCGGCCAGCAGCTCGCCGGGCTCCGGGCGCGCCGGACCGTCGGCCGGGGCGGCCCCGGGCTCTGCGGCGGCGGGCACGGCGTAGGCGACGAGCTGGCGGCGGCCGGTGGCGGGGTTGGTGTCGACCCGGGCGATCGCCCGGCCGACGCCGGGCAGCCGCTCCAGGGTGGCGGCGATCTCGCCGAGTTCCACCCGGTAGCCGTTGAGCTTCACCTGGAAGTCCCGGCGGCCGAGGAACTCGATGTCCCCGCCGGGCAGGTAGCGGCCCAGGTCCCCGGTGCGGTAGAGCAGTTCGCCGGTCTCCGGGTGGCGCACGAAGCGCTCCGCGGTGCGCTGCGGGTCCGCCCAGTAGCCCTTGGCGACGCCGGTGCCGCCGATCCAGATCTCGCCGGTCGCCCAGAGCGGTCGGGCCCTGAACCGGTCGTCCAGGACGTGCAGGGTCTGGTTCGCCAGCGGCTTGCCGTACGGGATCCTGGCCCACTCGGCCGGGACCTCGCCGACCGGGTAGTGCACCGACCAGATGGAGGCCTCGGTCGCCCCGCCGAGGCTGACCACCTCGGCGCGCGGGTGCCGGGCGCGGACGGCGTCGGGCAGGGCCACCGGGATCCAGTCGCCGCTGAGCAGCACCAGCCGCAGGTCGCGGGCCCGTTCCCCGGACAGCCGGGCCGAGGAGTCGGCCCACAGCTGCATCAGGGCGGGCACCGAGTTCCACACCGTGACGCCGTGGCGCTCGGCCAGCTCGGCCCAGTGCAGCGGGTCGTGCGAGCGGTCGGGGCTCGGCACGACGACGGTGCCGCCGGCCGCGAGCGTGCCGAAGACGTCGTAGACGGAGAGGTCGAAGGTCAGCGCCGAGAGGGCGAGCACCCGGTCGTCGGGGCCGACCGAGAAGCGGCGGTTGATGTCCCGGATGGTGTTGACCGCGCCCTGGTGGTCGATCACCACGCCCTTGGGGACGCCGGTGGAGCCGGAGGTGAAGATCACGTACGCGAGGTCCCCGGGGGCCGGCGCGGTCGGTGGCTCGGTGGCCGGCTGCGCCAGCGTCTCCGCGTCGTCCAGGGTCACCAGGACCGTCCCGGCGGGCCACTCCAGTTCGTCCCGGTGACGGGCCGAGGTGACCACGACGCGGGCCCGGCCGGACTCCAGCAGCTGTCGGCGGCGCGCCGCGGGCCACTGCGGGTCGACCGGCAGGTAGCCGGCGCCGGAGGCGGCCACGCCGAGGACGGCCGGGACCTGCTCCGGGCTCTTGTCCAGCACCACGCCGACCAGTTCGCCGGAGGCGGCGCCGAGCGCGGCGAGCCGGTGGCCGAGCCGGTACGCCGAGGCCAGCACGTCGCCGTAGGCGAGGGCACCGGCCTCGGAGACCACGGCCGTGGCGTCCGGGGTGCGCCGCGCCTGGTCGGCGACGATGCTCAGCAGCGTGCCGCCGGGCAGGTCGAGCGCGGTGGCGTTGACGCGCTCGCGCTCCTCCAGCTGCGGGCGCGGGGCCTCGACCGTGGGGGCGAGGTCGTCCCAGAGCCCGGGGTCGTCGCTCAGCCGCCCGATCAGGGTCCGGAAGGTGGCGAACATGTCGTCGAGCAGGCCCTCGGGGAACAGCTCCTCGACGGCGTCCCAGTTGAAGACCAGCTCGCCGTTCTCCTCCAGCACCTGGTGGTCGAGCCAGACCTGCGGGGTCTGGCTGAGCCCGTACTCGTAGGAGCCGAAGAACGCCATGCCGTTCATCGTGTCGGCGTCACCGGAGAAGCCCAGGGCGCTGGTGAAGACGATCGGCATCCCGGCGCCGAGGCCGCTGCCGAGCCGACGGGCCCGCTCGCGCAGCACCCGCACGCCGCTGTACGACAGGTGCTCCAGGTCCCGCATCAGCTGCTGCTGGAAGCCGGCGGTGCGCCGGGCGAAGCTCTCGTCCTGGCCGCCGCTGATCTGGAGCAGGGTCAGCGAGGTGAAGTCACCGATGATCGAGCCGATCTGCGGGTGCGCCTCGGCGGGGCGGTTGAACAGGGTCAGGTTGAGGGTGAAGTCGCTCTGCGGCGTCCACAGCCGCAGCACGTCGGCGAAGGCGGCCAGCAGCACCGAGGAGGGGGTCAGCCCGCGCTCCCGGGCGGTCTTCTTGACCAGCTCCCACTGCTCGCGCGGCAGCGACGCCCGGCGGCGGGTGAAGACGGTCCGCTCGGCGGACCCGGGCTGGACGGCCAGCGGCAGGTCCGGGGCCGGGGGCAGCTCGTCGAGGCGGTCCAGCCAGTACTTCTCGGCGGCCCGGTAGCGGGCGCCGCCGCGCTTCTCCTCCTCGGCGAGGACGAAGTCCCGGTAGCCGATAGCGAACGGCTCCGGCGCCCACTGCTCGTCCTCGTAGTGGCGCTGCCAGTCGCGGAAGAACAGGTCGAAGCTGTAGGCGTCCATGATCAGCAGGTCGAGGCTGACGTGCAGGCGCAGCCCCGCGCGGTGCCGGGTGGCGCGGATGTCGAACAGCGGCCAGGTGTCGGGGGCGAGGACCTGGTGGTCCAGTTCGGCCCGCAGCGCGCCGAGGTGCTCCTCGAAGGCCTCCTCGGTGGCGTCCGTCCGGTCGTAGTGGCGGATCGTGTAGTCGGGGACCTCGGGCAGCACCCGCTGGCGGCCGTCCGGGCCGATCACCGCGCGCAGCATGTCGTGCCGGGCGATCACCTTGCGCAGGCTGCGCTCCAGGCGGTCCACCTCGAGGCCCTCGCGGTCGAGCTCGAAGTAGAAGTGGGTGGCCACGCCGCCCAGTTCGAGCGCCCGGTTGTGGCCGATCCAGTAGGCGTGCTGGATGTCGGTCAGCGGGAACGGCTCGTGCCGCTGGTCGGGCCGTGCGGTGAGCGGCGCCGGGCCGGCGCCCTGGCCGGCCGCGCGCAGCAGCTCGATGAGCTCGCCGCGCCGGGCCTTGATGTCGTCGCGGATCCGGGCGGTGACCGCGCCGGGCGGCGCGATCACTTCGAGGCTGTCGCCGGAGAGCCTCAGCTTGATGCCCAGGTGCTGGAGCTCCGAGATCAGGTCGTGGTCCATCGCGGGAAGTCCCCCTGGGGTCAGTGCTGAGCCGGACACGTGGTCATGAGTGCGGCGACGGCCGCGACGTGGGTGGCGGTGAGCAGGGTGTGGTGGGTGCCGTCGGTCGTGTCGGCGGTGGTCCGGCCGGTGGTGAGGGCGGCCCAGCCCCAGTCCGCGGAGTCCGCGTGGGGGTGGTCGGCGAACTCGCTCACCCGGCCGTGCGCCGCCCGGATCACCGTGGTGTCGGCGGCGATCGCGGCCGCGCGGTAGCGGTGGCAGGCGGTGATGATCCCCCGGAACACCGGCCAGCTCAGTGCCAGGTCGGTGGCGTCCGGGACGTCGAGGCCCTGTTCGCGGGCCAGCGCCACGGTGCGGGCGAGCCGCTCCGCCTCCGGGGCCGCGGCGAGTTCGGCGGCGGCTCCCGGGCGGACGGCCGCCGGGTCGAAGCCGACGTCCAGGTCCTCCAGGAACCAGAGCAGTACGGCCGCCTCGTCCGGCAGCCGGTCCTCGGGCGCCGCGGTCCGCTCCGGAGCCGGGGTCCGCTCCGGGGCCGGGGTCCGCTCCGGGGCCGGGGAGTCGATCACCACGAACCGCTCGACGGTCTCGCCGCGCTGTTCCAGCAGCCGGACCAGCTCGAAGGCGATCACCGCTCCGGAGGACCAGCCGGCCACCCGGTACGGGCCGTGCGGACGGGCCGCCAGCAGGGCCCGCAGGTAGCAGTCGGCGAGGTCCTCCACCGTGTCCAGCGGCTCCCGGCCGACGCCCGGGCCGGGCGCCTGGAAGGCGTGGCCGGGGCCGTCGAGGAGTTCCGCCAGGCCCCGGTAGCACAGCACGTTCCCGCCGGCCGGGTGGACCAGCAGCCAGGGCGTTCCGTCGCCGGCGGCGTCCAGCGCGACCAGCGGGGACCACTCCTCCTGCCCGGCCTCCAGGAGGACGGCGAGTTCGGCCACCGTACGGTGCTCCAGCAGCGCCCCGAGCGGGGCTCGCAGGCCGAGCCGCTGGCCGACCAGGCCGATGACGCGCAGCGCCGCGAAGGACTGTCCGCCGAGTTCGAAGAAGTCGTCGTGGACGCCGACCGAGTCGATGCCGAGGACGGACTCCCAGATCTCCACGAGGACCTTCTCGGTCTCCGTGCGGGGGGCGGTGGGGGTGCGGGGCCGGCCGTCGGAGGCCGGGCCCATCGCCTCCAGGGCGCGGCGGTCGAGCTTGCCGTTGGCGGTGAGCGGCAGCTCGTCGAGCACGACGACGAAGCTCGGCACCAGGTGGCCGGGCAGCCGTTCGGCCAGGTATCCGCGCAGCTCCTCGGGCTCCGGGCGCGGGACGTCCCGCTCGGCGACGGCGTAGCCGGCGAGCTGGCGTCCGGAGCCGGCGGTGCGGGCGACGACGACGGCGTTGCGGACGGCCGGGTGGCGGGCCAGGGCGTGCTCGATCTCGCCGGGTTCGACGCGGAAGCCCTGGATCTTGACCTGGAAGTCGGCGCGGCCGAGGAACTCGATGTCGCCGTCGGGGCGGTAGCGGCCGAGGTCGCCGGTGCGGTACAGGCGTTCGCCGGTGGCCGGGTCGGTGACGAAGGAGGCGGCGGTGCGCGCGGGGTCGTTGAGGTAGCCGAGCGCGACGCCGGTGCCGCCGATGTACAGATCGCCGGTGACCCAGTCGGGGGCGTCCCGGCCGGCCGGGTCGAGCACCCGCCAGGTCTGGTTGCCCAGCGGGCGGCCGTAGGGGATGCTCGCCCAGTCCGGGTCGACCCGGTCGATCGGGTGGTGGATGGACCAGATCGACGCCTCGGTCGCGCCGCCGAGGCTGACCACGCGCGCGCCGGGCGCGATCCGCCCGATCAGGGCCGGGAGCTGGACCGGGATCCAGTCGCCGCTGAGCAGGACCACGCGCAGCGCGGGGAAGGTCAGGCCGGCCTGCTCGGCGGCTTCGGCGAACAGCTGCATGATCGCCGGGACGGAGTTCCAGACCGTGACGCCGTGCTCGGCCACCAGGCCGGTCCACTGCGTGGGGTCGGCGGAGCCGGGCGGCGGCAGCAGCAGGGTCGCGCCGGCCTCGGCGGTGCCGAAGACGTCGTAGACGGACAGGTCGAAGCAGAGCGAGGAGACGCCGAAGACCACGTCGTCCGCACCGATGCCGAACCGGCGGTTGATGTCGACCACGGTGTTCAGCGGCCCGCGGTGGTCCAGCACCGCGCCCTTGGGCTTGCCGCTCGACCCGGAGGTGTAGATGACGTACGCGGTGTCGCCCGGGTCGCCACGGCGCTCCGGCGCGGTGCCCGCCGCGGTGCCCGGCCCGCCCGCCGTCAGCACCGGGCAGGCGGCGACGGCGGCGACGGACTCCCGCTCCCCCTCCGAGGTGACCACGGCCGTCACCGGGGTGTCCGCGAGCAGTTCGCCCACCCGCTCCCGGGGCCAGCCGGGGTCGATCGGCACATAGGCGGCGCCGGCCGCGAGCACGCCGTACACGGCGGCGATCTGCTCCGCGCCCTTCGGCAGGACGACGCCGACCTTGTCCCCGGCGCGCACCCCGGCCCCGGCCAGCCGGGCGGCCAGCTCCCCGGCCCGGGCGTGCAGCTGCCCGTAGTCCACGGTGCCGTCGGCGGTGACCACGGCCGCGGCGTCCGGGCGCCGCGCGGCCTGCCGGGCCAGCGCCCGGTCGAGCAGGCCGGCCGGGACGGCGCGGGCGGTGTCGTTGACCTCGGCCCGGCGCTCGCGCTGGGCGGCGGGCAGCAGGTCGAAGGAGCGGCGCTCCCAGGCCCGCGGGTCGTCGGCGAGCAGCAGGACCAGGTCACGGTAGGCGGCGTGCATGGCGTCGATCAGCCCGGCCGGGAACATCGCCTCGATGAGGTCCCAGACCACCCACAGGCCGCCGTCGCTCTGCTCCCAGAACTGGTTGTCGAGCAGCACCTGCGGGGTCTCCAGGTGGCTGAAGACCGGCTGGTCCAGGTGGCCCATGAACAGGCCGCTGCCGACCACGAAGGGGCAGGCCGCGCGGCCCGGGGTGCGCCGTACCTGATTGAGGGTCTGGAGCACCTTCACCCCGCTCCAGTAGGTGTGCTCCATGTCGGTCATGACCCGGGTCTGCAGCCGCCGGGCCCGGTCGTGGAAGGGCTCGTCGTGCCGCCAGTCCACCTCCAGCGGGTACAGCGAGGCGAAGTTGCCGACCACCTCGGTGATCTGGGGGTGGATGGGCAGCCGGTGGGTCATCATGTTGTTGAGCAGGAAGTGCCGCGAGCCGCTCCAGTACGCCACGGTCTCGGCGTAGACCGCGTACACCGCGTTGGTCGGGGTGACGCCGTGGTCCGTCGCGCGCTGCTTGAAGCGGGCCCACTGCTCGGCGGTCAGGGTGAACTCGCGGCGGGTCAGCCGGGCCCGGGTGCGGGTGTCCGCACCGCTCACCAGCGGCAGGTTCGGCGCCTCGGGCCAGTCGGCCATCCGGTCGCACCAGTACGCCCGGGAGGCCTCGCCGCGCTCCGACTCCTCCAGCGCGGCCAGCGCCAGCACGCAGTCGCGGTAGCCCAGTTCGAGGTCCGCGACGGGCTCGGACGGGTCGTGGTAGGCGCGCAGCACGCTGTCCAGGAAGCGGCCGGTGCCGGGGCCGTCGCTGAAGAAGTTGTTGTTGTTGTAGTGCAGCCGGGCCCGGCCGTCGCCGTAGCGGGTGATCCGCACGTCCATCCAGGGCCAGGTGTCCAGCGGGAGTTCGGCCGCCTGCATCTCGTCCCGGGTCCGCTCGACGGCGGCCATCGCCTCGGCCTCGTCGGCGTGCCGCAGGTCGGCCACCCGCACCCGCACCGGCGCAGGGTCGCGGACGGTCTCCAGCTGGAGGTCGTCGCGCACCACCACCAGGCTGCCGCGCTGGCGGTGCAGCATCCGGTTGAGCGCGGCCTCGAAGCGCTCCGGGTCGAGCTCCGCGAAGTCGAACTCCATGTACTGGTGCGGCCGTACGTGGTACTCGAACTGCGCGGTGCTGCCGACCAGGAACGACATCTGCAGGTCGGACGGCGGGAACGGCTCGTACCGCCGGTCGGCGTCGGGCACCGCCCGCGGGAGCGCGCCGGCCTGCCGGGCGGTGTCGCCCTGCTTCAGGAGAGCGATCAACTCGGCCTTGTGTTCGGCGAGTTCGCGTCGGATGTGGTCGGGGAGCGAGCCGGCGGCGGCGCGCACCTCGATGCGGTCGCCGTCGACCAGCCGCAGCCGGACGCCGTGCTGGGCGAGCCGGCCGAGCAGCTCGGCCGGGTCGCCGTGCCGTCCGTGTGCTGTCATTCCGGGAACTCCTGTTCGGGCGGTCGGGGGCACGGCACCGGTCGGACCGGACCCCACGGGGAAGCTGGGCGAAGTCGGGAAGGGGCGCGGCGGCACCCGGTGGTGCGGGGGCGGGGCCGGCGGGACGGCCGCCGGTCCGTGGGCCGGCGGGCGTCCCGGGGCGGCCGCCGGCGCGGCCCGCGGGTGGGTCAGAAGGTGAGGACCTCGACGTCCCCGGCCTCGTCGTCCTCGCCCTCGTCGGCGGCGACCAGGCTCCGCAGCGTGATCTGCCGCAGGATCAGGTCGACCACGTCGGCGACGGTGTTGCCGCCGAACACGAACGAGGGCGGGACGTCCGCGGAGAAGTCCGCCAGCAGCCGGTTGCGCAGTCGGACCGCGGTCAGCGAGTCCAGGCCCAGCTCGTTCAGCCGGCGGTTCCCGAAGGTCGGGCGCAGCTCCTCCCGCTGGCCCGCGGTGAGGCCCAGCAGCTCGCCGGCGGCGGCCAGCAGGTCCTCGGTGAGCGCCTCCCGGCCGGCCCGCGGGTCCCGCAGGGCGAGTTCGACCACCTGGTCGGCGGTGCGGCCCGCGGCCGGCTCCGCCGGGGCCTCCGGCAGCCGCTCGTCCGGGGCCGGCGCCGCGGCCCGCTCCGGAGCCAGACCGCCCAGCAGGGTGTACGGCGTCCGCCGGTCGTCTGCCGCCGTGTACCGGGCCCAGTCGACCGCGGCCAGGCCCACCACCGGCAGGCCGCCGCCCAGCACGCTGCCGAGGGCCGTCAGGGCCTCCTCGGTGCCGAGCCCGGTGATGCCGGTGCGGGCGAGCCGGGCGAGCAGCTCCGGCCGGGCGGCCAGGCCGGCCTCGGCCCACGGGCCCCAGTTGACGCTGAGGGCCGGCTGCCCGTCGTGGCGCCGCTGTTCGGCGAGGCCGTCCAGGAAGGCGTTGGCGGCGGCGTAGTTGGCCTGGCCGGCCGAGCCGGTCAGCGAGGCGAGCGAGGAGTAGAACACCAGGAAGTCGAGTCCGGCGTCGGCGGTCAGGGCGTGGAGGTGCTGGGCGCCCTGGACCTTCGGCCGCAGGACGGCGGCGAAGCGGCCGCGGTCGAGGTCGACCAGCGGGGCGTCGTCGGTGGTCCCGGCGGCGTGGACGACACCGCGCAGCGGGGGCAGCTCCCGGCCGATCCGCTCGACCAGCGCCGTCGCCGCCGACAGGTCGGCCACGTCGGCCGGCCAGAGCTCGACCCGCACCCCGGCGGCCCGCAACTCCTCGACCTCACGCGGCGGTCCGGCCGGCAGCGAGCGGCCGGTCAGCACCAGGCAGCGGGCGCCCAGGCCGGCGAGCCGGCCCGCGGTGGCGAGGCCCAGCGCGCCGAGTCCGCCGGTGACCAGGTAGCTGGCGTCGGCCCGGACGGGCGCCGCCGGCGTGCCGCCGAGCCCGGTCTCCCGCAGCCGGGCGGCGAACCAGCGGCCGTCGCGCACCGCCAGGTGGCCGCGCCCCGGCAGGCCGGCGACGCGCGCGAGCAGCCCGGCCAGCGTCGGCGGGGTCCGGCGCGGCTCGAAGTCCACCTGGACGCACTTGAGGTCGGGGTACTCGGCGATGACCGCCTTGGCCAGACCGGTGAGCGGCGCCTGGGCGGCGTCCGGCCGGGTCGGCGCCTGCGGCACCCGCACCGCGCCGGTCGAGCAGACCACGATTTCGGGCCGGTCCGCGCCGAACTCCCGGAGGAACCCTCGCAGGGCCGCGAAGGCCGTACCGGCGAGCGCGGCGGCGTCCTCCCCGCCGGCCTGGAGGACCAGTCCGGCGACGCCGTCCACCCGGCCGCGGGCCTCGGCGAACAGCCGGGCCAGCGCCTCGTCCGAGGCGTCCGGGGCGACCAGCAGGCCCAGCGCCGGGACGGCCGCCTCAGCGCACCAGCCGTCCACCAGCGAGGCGTCCGTGCCGCAGACCAGCCAGCTGCCCGGTCGGTCGGCGGTGCCCGCCTCCGGCGCGGGCACCCAGTCGGTGCGGTAGCCGCGCACCGCGGACCCGGCCGCCGCTCCGGCCGCCGCGGCGATCCGCTCCGGCGCGACCGGCCGCAGCCGCAGCGCCTCGACGGTGGCCAGCCGGCCGCCGTCCTCGGACACCAGGTCCAGGTCGAAGGAGCGTTCCCCGTCGGCCGCGGTCCCGGCGTCGCGGGCCACGCACCACACCCGTGCGGGCAGCGGGCGGTGGACGGTGATCCGGTCGACGCCCACCGGCAGCAGCAGGTCCCCGCCGTCGCCGCTGCCGTCGCCGAGGAAGGCGGCGGCCACGTGGAAGCAGGCGTCGAGGACCACCGGGTGCGCCCGGTAGGCCGCCCGGTCCTCGGCCGGGAGGTCGGCCTCGACCAGGCCGACGGCCTCCTTCTCGCCCGCCCACAGCGCGCGCAGGGCACGGAAGGCCGGGCCGTACTCGAGCTCGCGGGCGCGCAGCGTCCCGTAGAGGGCGTCGACGTCCCGTTCGGCCAGGCCGACCCGCAGCAGGTCGAGGTCGGCCCGGGCGTCCGGGTCCGGACCGGCGGGCCGGGCGGCCTCCACCGTGACGTGCCCCGTCCACGCGCCCGCCCCGGGCACCCGGCCGAAGCCGCGGACCCGGTACCCGTCCGGGACGGTCTCGACGACCGCCTGCGCGGTGACCGGCGCGTCCTCGGGCAGGGCCAGGAAGGCGGTGAAGGAGACCCCCTCGAACGTCCAGGGGCCGTCACCGGCGACCGCGCGGACGGCCGCGTCGGCCCACTCCGCCATCGCGGCGGCGGGCAGCACCGCCCGCCCGGCCACCCGGTGCTCGTCCAGGTACCAGGGCCGTCCGGCGGTCAGCGTGCGGGAGAACCAGTGGCTCCCGGCGCCGGCCAGCTCGACCGGCGCGCCGAGCAGCGGGTGCCGCCCGTCGCCGCCGTCGGTGAACCAGTACCGGGTCGGGGCGAGCGGGTGGCCCGGCAGCGCGACCGGCAGCGGCGGCCGGCCGTACTCGCCGTCCCGGTCCCGACGGACCCCGGCCCAGTCGACCCGCCCGCCCCGGACGTACCACTCGGCCAGCCCGCGCTGGAACCGGCGGTCGTCGGTGTCGTCCCGGTGGAGGGTCGGCAGGCCGACCGCGTCGGTGAGCACGGCCTCGACGAGCGGGCCGAGCACCGGGTGCGGTCCGCACTCGACGACGGTGGCGCAGCCGAGCGCGGCCAGCGTCTCCAGGCAGTCGCCGAAGCGCACCGGTTCCAGCGCGTGCCGGGCGAAGTAGGCGGCCGAGAACTCCCGCTGGACGGCGCCGGTCAGGTTGGCCACCACGGGGATCGCGGGGGGACGGAAGTCGACCGTCGCGGCGACCCGCTCGAACTCCGCGACCGCCCCCGCCATCAGCGGGGAGTGGAAGGCCCGGGTGCCGTGCAGCCGGGTGACCTTCGCGCCGCGCCGCTCCCAGCGGGCCGCCAGCTCGGCCGCCGACTGCTCCGTACCCGAGATCACCACGTCCTCCGGCCCGTTCACGGCGGCGACCACCACCGAACGGTCCGCGGGCAGGTCCGCGCGTACCTCGGCGATCAGCTCGCGGCCCGCGTGGACCGCGTACATCGCCCCGGCGCCCGCCAGGTCCTGCATCAGGGCGGCCCGGGCGACGACCAGCCGGACGGCGTCGGGCAGGCTCAGCACGCCGGCGACGCAGGCCGCCGCGTACTCGCCGAGGCTGTGCCCGGCCACCGCGTCGGGCCGCACCCCGCAGGCGCGCCACAGCTCGGCGAGCGCGTAGTCCACGGCGAACAGGGCCGGCTGGGCGAAGCGGGTCTGTTCGAGGTCCAGCCTCGGGCCCGGGGCGTCGCACAGCGTCGGCAGCAGCGAGGCGCCGAGCTCCGCGCGAACCAGCGCGTCGACCTCGTCGAGCGCGGTGCGGAAGGCCGCGTGCCGGAAGTACAGCGCCTTGGCCATCCCGGGGTACTGCGCGCCCTGGCCGGTGAACACGAAGGCCACCGGCCCGGACCCGCCGCCGTGCGCGACGCCCTGCACCACTGCGGGGGCCGGCCCGCCGTCCAGGTACGCCGCCAGGGCCTCAGCGGCCTCCTGGTTCGACCGGGCCAGCACGGCGATCCGGTGGTCGTGATGGGACCGCCGGGCGCCGGCCGTGTGGACCAGTGCGCTCCACACCGGGGCCGTACCGCCCTCCTGCGCCACCGCCTCCGCGTAGTCGGCGGCGAGCCGGCGCAGGGCGGGCCCGGTCTTCGCCGAGACCGGCAGGAACGACCACTCGCCGCTCTCCGCGGCCTCCACCCGGGGCCGGCGGGCCGGCGCGCCGGAGAGGATCACATGGGCGTTGGTGCCGCCGAAGCCGAAGGAGCTGACCGCCGCCGCCCGCCCGGGGCCCGCGGGCCACTCGGTCGTCGAACGCGGGATCCGCAGCCTCGAACCGTCCAGCCCGATCAGCGGGTTGACGGTGTCGACGTGCAGGGAGGCCGGGATCCGGCGGTGCTCCAGGCAGAGCACCGCCTTGATCAGGCCGGCCATGCCCGCCGCGGCCTCCAGGTGGCCGATGTTGCTCTTCACCGAGCCGACGTGCAGCTCGGCGCCGGCCGACTCCCCGTAGACGGCGCGCAGCGCGCCCATCTCGATCGGGTCGCCGAGCCGGGTGCCGGTGCCGTGGGCCTCGACGTAGCCGACCTGCTCGGCGCCCAGCCCGGCGGAGGCGAGGGCCGCGCGCAGCACGGCCTCCTGGGACGGGCCGTTCGGCGCGGTCAGGGTGCTGCTGCGGCCGTCGGAAGTGACGGCCGAGCCCTGGACCAGGGCGCGGATCCGGTCGTCGGCGGCGATCGCGTCGGACTGGCGCCGGAGCACCACGACGCCGCAGCCCTCGCCGCGCACGTAGCCGTCCGCGGCGGCGTCGAAGGTCTTGCAGCGGCCGTCCGGGGCGAGCATGCCCGCCTCGGTGAAGACCGTGGTCAGCCCCGGGTCCAGCAGCAGGTTGACGCCGGCCACCACGGCGAGGTCGCACTCGCCGAGCCGCAGGCTGGTGCAGGCCTGGTGGAGGGCCACCAGGGAGGACGAGCAGGCCGTGTCCACCGCCTGGCTGGGGCCGCGCAGGTCCCACAGGTAGGAGATCCGGTTGGCCGCGATGCTCGACGCGTTGCCGGTGCCGTCGTGGGCGGTGACCGCGCCGCCGGCCCGGTCCTGGAGGCGGCCGTAGTCGTTGGTGCTGATCCCGACGAAGACGCCGGTCCGCCCGCCGGCCAGCGTCTCCGGGGCCGTGCCGGCGTCCTCCAGGGCGCGCCACACCGTGGTCAGCAGCAGGCGCTGCTGCGGGTCCATCCGGCGGGCCTCGTCGCGGGAGACGCCGAAGAAGGCGGCGTCGAACTCCTCGACGCCGTCGACGAACCCGCCCCAGGCCGGCTCGCCGTGCTCCAGCCGGTAGCCGAGCAGCCTGCGGCGCGGCGGCACCTCGGTCACCGCGTCGCGGCCGTCGACCAGCAGCCGCCAGAACGCCTCGACGTCCTCGGCGCCGGGCAGCCGGCAGGCCATGCCCACGACGGCGATCGGCTCGCGGCTGTCGGCCGCCTCGGCCGGCTCGGCCTGGGGGAGCTGCGCGGCCCGGTCCGGCCGGGCGTCGTCCCCGCCCGCGAGCGCGGTGGCCAGCGCCGCGATGGTGGGGTGGTTGTAGAGGTCCTTGGTGTCGACCGGGGCGCCGAGCCAGGCCCGCAGGTCGCCGGCGAGCCCGGCGAGCCCGGCGGAGTCGAGTCCGAAGGAGCCGAAGGGGGCGTCCTGCGGGACCTCCCGGGGGGTGACCCGGCGGAGCCCGGCGATCCGCTCGGTCAGCCACTCGGCCACGGCCTTCCGGGACCGCTCCGGCCCGGCGCCCGCCGGGGTTTCGCGGACGGCGGCCGCGGAGGAGACGTGGACCGGCTTGAGCCCGTCCTCCAGGAAGAGCCGCCGGCACTCCTGCCGGCGGACCTTTCCGCTGGACGTCAGCGGGAGCTGGGCCGGGCGGATCAGGACCACGGTCTGCGGGTCGAGCCCGTGCTCCTCGACGACGGCGAGCCGGATGCTGCGGACGACCTCCTCGCGGTCGGCGCCGCGGAAGCCGTCCCGGGTCAGCTCACTGACCACGACCAGCTGCTCGACGCCCTCGGCGTCCTCCACCGGGAAGGCGACGCCCTTGTCCCGTTCGACGGCCGGGTGGGAGTCGGCGACGGTCAGCTCGATGTCGTGCGGGTAGTGGTTGACGCCGCGGACCACGATCAGGTCCTTGCGCCGTCCGGTGATGTACGTGTGCGGGCCGACCCGCCCGCCGAGGTCGCCGGTGCGCAGGTACGGACCGCTGCCGTCGGCCAGGCGGGCCCCGAAGGCGGCCTCGGTCGCCTCGGCGTTCCGCCAGTAGCCGGGGCTCACCGTGTCGCCGCTCAGCCAGAGTTCGCCGCACTCCCCGTCCGGGACGGGGGTGCGGGTCTCCGGGTCGACGACCAGCAGCCCGGTGCCCGGCAGCACGTCGCCGTTGCTCGGGAGCAGGCGGCTTCCCGGCGCGCCGTCCGGCACGCTCCGCAGCCGGCCGCGGCCCAGCTCCTCGACGTCGAAGGAGGCGAGGGCCAGCGGCTCGTTCCGCCGACGCATCGTCACGGCGAGGGTGGACTCGGCCATTCCGTAGGCCGGGGTGAAGATGTCGGCACGACATCGGACCGGCGCGAATTCGGCGGCGAAGCGCTCGATCGACTGCGGGCGGATCGGTTCGGCACCGATCATCAGCGTGCGCAGGGCGGAGAGGTCCAGGCCCGCGCGGTCCTCCGGGCGGATGCGCTCGCAGCACAGGTCCAGCGCGAAGTTGGGGCCGAAGGTCAGCGCGGCACGGTAGCGGGTGGCCGCGGCGAGCCAGCGCAGCGGCTCCTGGACGAAGTCGATCGGGGCCATCAGCACGTTGGTCACCCCGGCCCGCAGCGGGAACAGCAGGCCGGCCACCAGGCCGAAGTCGTGGAAGAGCGGCAGCCAGGACAGCGACACCTCGTCCGGCTCCAGCTCCAGGCCGTCGGCGAGCATGTCGAGCTGCTGGACGATGTTCCGGTGGGTGACCATGACGCCGCGCGGGCGCCCGGTCGAACCGGAGGTGTACTGGAGGTAGCCGACGTCGTCCGGGCGGAACTCGGGCTCGCGCCAGTCGTCCGGATCCGCCGAGGTCAACTCACCCGTCGTCATGACCGCGCAGTCACCCGGCAGTTCACGGCCCATCGCCTCGACGCGGTCGGTTCCCACCACGGCGAGCCGGGGGGTGCAGTCGTCGACGATGCCTTCGACCCGGGCGCCCTTGCGGCTCCTGGTCGGCGGGAAGGCGGGCACCGCGATGGCCTGTGCGTAGAGGCAGCCCAGGAAGGCGACGGCGTAGTCGACGCCCTGCGGCAGCAGGATGAGTACGCGCTCGCCGGCCATGCCGCGGGCCTGGAGCCCCGCGGCGAACGCCCGCGCACGGCGGTCGTACTCGGCGAACGACAGGCGCTCGAGCTCGCTCTCGCCCTCGGCCAGCATGATGATCGCCGGCTTCTCCGGAAGCTCGGCAGCTCGTGCACGAACATCATTGACAATGGACGCGGAGAAATCCGGACGAGACGTTGTTGCCACGCTATATCCCGCTTTCAGAGCAGCCTGAAGTGAAACACGTGAAGCCGTGAAGAAAAGCACTGGAAACCTGCCGAAACGGCAGTGAAAACTACCCGGGCAGACAAAAGGAAGGGGAGGCGACAACGCGCCGTCAACCCTCCGACCCGAGGCGGCCTCAGCAGATGCCGGGCATATCCGTTCGCATGGACAACACCACCCTCGACCACTCCCCCGTTTCGCACCCCGGCCGGCCCGGGCTGCCGCGTGATCCGCCGCCCCACCCTGCCAGAGTCAATTGAATTGATGATCACCGTAATGAGCGACTAGGGGTGCGTCAAGCATCGCCGGAGTTCCTCACAAGCAGAATGCAGGACCGCCTCCTCCCCGCCACCTGCGAGGAATCGCACGAAACCGCGACCGGTGCACAGAAGCCGGACATTGCCGCCATACCGCCCGCCGCCACCCTGGAGGAGCGACCCCTTCCGCTTGGCCCCGCCCGACCGGCGGCCCGCGGCCACACCGCCCGTACGCTGCGCGAACCCCACTCCGCCGCACCGGATCAGACGGACCATCAAGATCAGGGAACCGGCGGGGACGGCTGGCGCTCCCTACCGAAGCGATCTATGCTCTGTTGCGGCCACATGACCGAATGGGCTGCTCAACACGGGGAGGTGGGCACGGGGAGCCCGGTCGGATCGGATCGGCACCTCGGGCCCCTGGGTAGGGGTTCAGCGGAAAGTCCGCATACGCATTTCAATCCGAGCTCGCGGTGCGGGCTCCGTCGCTCGGCGGCATTCCAGAGCCGCGTCGACCACCCCTGACCCGGGTGGGGGGACAGTACCGAAAACTGTTGACGTGAGCATTGCATGGAAACGCGTGGTCGACGAGTCGTCAGAACTTCGCTGGAGACGGTCCGTTCGGATTCCTTCCACCGGCCACGGGGGCTGCTGGATTCGGGAATCCCCGGACACCCTCGGGCATCCCGCCGGTCGGCGGACCGAATCCCCACCGGGCGGGCGAGGAACAGCTTTCGACAATGGGGGACGATTGCATGACCGGGACTGACCACGAGGCGGCCGCCGTCCGGGCCGGGCGCGAGCTGGAGGAGGCGAGCGCGCAGGAGGTCCTGAGCTGGGCCGCCGAGACCTTCGGCAAGCGGTTCTGCGTGACGTCGTCGATGGAGGACGCGGTGGTCGCGCACCTGGCGTCGTCGGTGTTCCCGGGGG
>NZ_JBIVSD010000008.1:0-16797 GCF_044756065.1 Kitasatospora sp. NPDC092039
GGTGCCCCCACCGCAGTGGCTCCCTCCTCCGCCTTGCGATGCACGCACCCCAACGCCGCGCCCTGATCCGACGCGAATTGTCAGACACGCCCTAGCGGCCCAGGTACTTCGGCTTCTCCTTGGCGATGAAGGCGCGCACCGCGATCCGGTGGTCCTCGCTCTCGCCCGCCAGGGTCTGCAACTCGTCCTCCTTGTCGAGGAGTTCGTCCAGCGAGTGGGACGCGCCGTACGCCAGCGACTCCTTGATCGCGCCGTAGGCGACGGTCGGGCCCTCCGCCAGCTCGCGGGCGAAGACCCGTGCGGTGGCGGCGAGTTCCTCGGCCGGGACCACCTTGGTGGCCAGGCCCAGCTCCATCGCCTCGGCGGCCTTCACCGTCCGGGGCAGCATCAGCAGCTCGGTCGCCTTGGCGTGCCCGACCAGCCGGGGCAGCGTCCAGGAGGCGCCCGAGTCGGCGGTCAGCCCGATCCCGGCGAAGGCGGTGTTGAAGCCGGCCCGGTCGGACAGGACGCGGAAGTCGCAGGCGAAGGCGAGCGAGGCGCCGGCGCCGGCCGCCACCCCGCCGACCGCGGCGACGGTCGGCTTGCGCATCCCGGCCAGCGCCCGCACCAGCGGGTTGTAGTGCTCGGCGACGGTCCGCAGCGCGCCCTCGCCGGTCTCCTCGGCCCGCTTCAGCATGGCCAGGTGCTCGTTCAGGTCCTGCCCGACGCAGAACGCCCGCTCGCCCGCCCCGGTCAGCAGTACGGCCCGCACCGCCGGGTCCGCGGCCGCGGCGGCCACGGTGTCGCGCAGCGCGACCTTGGTGGCCACGTCGAGGGCGTTCATCGCCTCCGGGCGGTTGATGGTGATGACGGCGAGGCCGCCGTCCAGGTCGTACAGCACGGAATCGGACATGGGTGAGGGCTCCCGGGGTCGAGGCGGTGTCGGTCGTGTGTGTCAGGATGCCGGAGCACACGGGGGGCTGGGGAGTGTGAGGTATCGCACCTTCCGGTGGCGTCCGCGCTGCCGCCACGCCGGGGCTTATCACGTGAATTGCGGCGGTTGGGGGCGGTCCGGCCGTGGTTGCACCGAGAGTGATGTTGGTCATCAGCCCGTGGCATGCGGGATAATGGCTTCCGATCAATGCGTTCGATACCGGCGGTGGACGGACTGCCGGTGCGTAGCTGAGCGGTTGCAGGAAGGGGAACGAGCATGGCGGCCATGAAGCCGCGGACGGGTGACGGCCCGCTCGAAGTCACCAAAGAGGGGCGGGGCATCATCATGCGCGTTCCGCTCGAAGGCGGCGGACGCCTTGTGGTGGAGCTCACGCCTGACGAGGCCGACGCCCTCGGCGAGGCCCTGAAGAAGGCCTGCGGCTGACCGCAGCAGGTGCTCGCCATCTCCTGGAGATGCGCTGCCGGGCCCGGGTACGACGTCATGTCGGCCCGGGTCCGCACGTTTTCCCGGCCCGGGTCCGCGGGCCGGCGGCCCGGGGCCCCGAGGGGCGCCGGGTTCAGCGCTTGACGGCGCAGAGCAGCCCGTCCGACACCGGCAGCAGCGCCGGCAGCAGGGCGTCGCTCTCCCGCACGTCCCGGACCAGGTCCCGGACCGCTCCGGTCTGCGGGTCCTGGAGCTCCGGCTCGGCCAGCCGGCCCTCCTGGAAGACCCCCTCGAAGCAGACCATCCCGCCGGGCCGCAGCAGCCGCAGCGCCTCCAGCAGGTACTCGCGGGACTCGGCCGGGTCGCCGTCGCAGAACACCAGGTCGTACTGGCCGTCGGCGAGCCGGGGCAGCACCTCCAGCGCCCGGCCCGGTATGAACCGGGAGCGGTTGGCCGCGAACCCGGCCGCCTGGTACGCCTCGCGGGCCAGCTGCTGGCGCACCGGCTCCGAGTCCACCGTGGTGAGCACGCCGTCCGGCCGCATCCCGCGCAGCAGGTAGACCCCGGACACCCCGGTGCCGGTGCCGATCTCGGCCACCGCCTTGGCGTCCAGCGCGGCCGCCAGCAGGCGCAGGCAGGCCCCGCCGCTCGGCCCGATCGCCCGTATCCCGGTCCGCGCGGACTGCGCCCGGGCGTAGGTCAGCACGGCGTCCTCGCCCACGTAGGTGTCGGCGAGGGCCGCGCGTGCGGGCCCGAACTCGCTGATGGCTGCCTCTTTCGGAGCCCCGGGCGGCGGCCCGGTGCCGAGGGATGTCGATATTTCCTGGCACAGATTACTGGCCGACCGGGAACCGCGTACGGCGGCGGGCCGTTGTCATGTCGGACCGGGTGCGGAAGACCTCCCGGGCACTTTTATCCGGGCTTGACGGGTGAGGTGGATATGGTGGTGGCCCTGCTGGGCAGAAGAGCCGACCGAGGAGGTGTGGCCGAGGGCGACGTCCCCGTGCGGCGGCACTTCCGCGGCACCACGTCGGCCCGTACGCCGAAGCCCGTGATGAACCAGCCTGCGCACTCCGACCTGGACCAGCCCGGGGCCGCCACGCCGGCCGCCGGTGCCACCGAGGCCCCCGCCCTCGCGACCTTCACCGAGGGTCCCGACGCGCAGACCTGGACTCCGCCCACCTGGGAGGAGATCGTCGAGGCGCACAGCGCCCGGGTCTACCGGCTCGCCTACCGCCTGACGGGCAACCAGCACGACGCCGAGGACCTCACCCAGGAGGTCTTCGTCCGGGTGTTCCGCTCGCTGTCCACCTACACCCCCGGCACGTTCGAGGGCTGGCTGCACCGGATCACCACCAACCTCTTCCTGGACATGGTCCGCCGCCGCCAGCGCATCCGCTTCGACGCGCTCGGCGAGGACGCGGCCGAGCGGCTCGCCTCCCGCGAGCCCAGCCCGGCCCAGCACTTCAGCGACACCCACTTCGACGCCGACGTGCAGCAGGCCCTGGACACCCTCGCGCCGGAGTTCCGCGCCGCCGTGGTGCTCTGCGACATCGAGGGCCTGTCCTACGAGGAGATCGCCGCCACGCTGGGCGTCAAGCTCGGCACCGTCCGCAGCCGCATCCACCGCGGCCGCTCGCACCTGCGCGCCGCGCTCAAGCACCGCGCCCCCGGCTCGGCCCCCGGCCGTGAGCGCCGCGGCGGCTCGGAGGAGCCGGTGCCGGTGGGCGTCGGCGCGGTCGAGGCCGCGGTCGCGCCCGGTGGGCGCGGACGGAGGCGACCGTGAGCGGAACCAGCCGGTCCGGCTCGGACCGGTCGGACGCGTCCGACCGGCCTCCGAGCCGACGGGGCTGGGCCCTGCCGGGCCGCCGCGGAAGCGACGAACCCGGTGAGCCCGTGCTGCCCGCGGTGGCCCTGCCCGCGGACACGGCGCTGCACGCGCTTCCCGTCCGTCCCGCCGCACCCGCCGCCGAGGAGCACCACCTCGGCGAGCGCCTCTCCGCCTTCCTGGACGGCGAGCTCGGCCACGACTCCCGCGACCGCGTCCAGGCCCACCTGGCGACCTGTCCGCAGTGCCTCGCCGAGGCCGACGAGGGCCGTGCCGTCAAGCACCTGCTGACCGGCACCGGCACCCCCGGCCCGTCCTCCGCGCTGATGGCCCGGCTGATGGCCGTCGGCAACCTCCCCGACGACGCCCCCGCGGACCGCGACCGGCCGGCCGGTCGCGGGCGCCGCGATGACGACGACGACCTGCCCGGCGGCGGGGTCGCGGCCGCCGGCACGCTCGGCGGCAGCCGGCTCGACGGCGGCTCCTTCGGCCGCGGCGCCGGCGCCTCCTTCGGTGCGGGCGCGCTCGGCGCCGACGCCCCGCTGCCCGGGGTCGACCCGCGCGCCTTCGGGCGCGGCGCGGTGCTGCGGCCGCTGATGGGCCGGCGCACCGCCCGCCCGGAACCCGCCGTCCCGGCCCGTCCGCAGGCCCCCGCGGCCGCCCTGCGCCCCGCCCCGCGCGGGCGCCGACTGGTGTTCGCCGCCGCGGGCGCCTTCTCCGTCGCCGCGGTCACGCTCGGCGGTGTCGGCGGGCTCGGCACCCAGGGCGAGGAGCGCCACGGCACCACCGTCAGCCCGCCCGGTCCCGGCACCGGCCGGGGCGGCGGCGGCCTCGTCCCGATGAACGCCCAGGTCCCGGTGGACTTCCCGGGCCGCCCGGTCGCCGTGACCCGCGACGCGGCCCCGTCGGGCTCCCCGGAGCGCTTCCCCGGGGGCGTCGCCGCCCTGCGCCAGCAGATCCGCTAGAGCCGCCCCCGACGGTCCGGGCCGCGCGGACCAGCCTCCCTCCGGACGGTCCCGGCCACCGGCAGGTCTTTACCACGGCTTCATCCCAGCGTGGACCAGGGACTCGCCGGTGGCCATTACCCTGTAGGAACCGTCGTCCGACGAGCTAGGGAGCAAAGGTGTTCAGCGACGTAGGTGGGCTGGAGCTCCTGACCCTCGTGATCATGGCGATCATCATCTTCGGTCCGGACAAGCTGCCGAAGCTGATCCAGGACACCATGGGCTTCATCAAGAAGATCCGCTCCTTCGCCGACAACGCGAAGGAGGACATCCGCAGCGAGCTGGGCCCCGAGTTCCAGGACTTCGAGTTCGAGGACCTCAACCCCAAGACCTTCGTCCGCAAGCAGCTGATGGGCGGCCAGGAGGACCCGCTGGGCCTCAAGGAGATGAAGGACTCGCTGGACATCCGCTCCGTCCTGGACGACAAGCCGGCGGCACCGGTCAACGGCCGCAGCGGCAGCGTCAGCTTCGAGAAGTCCGACTCCGCCCCCGCCTCCACCGGCGCCCCGCTGGCACCCGGCGAGCGGCCCCCGTTCGACCCCGACGCCACCTGATCCGCGTCTGATCCGTACCGCGTTCGGCGCCCCGGCGCCGCGCCACCGCCCCGCCCGGCCACCCGGCTGAGCGGGGCGGTGGCGTGTGCGCCGCTATTGTGCTGATTGTTCCCGCTGAGCCGTCCGTCACCCCGCGCCCGTCGCGGACCAGGAACGGCCCCGGGGAGCGCCGCGGTACGCCACCATGGGAGCGCGCCACGGCAGGCAAACGTGTGTTTGAGGAGGCCCGGGGATGGACGCGACGAGTCAGGCGGGAGGGGCGACGGCCACGGCCGGCGGCCCGGTGGTCGGCGGACAGGCCGGCCCGGCGGACCCGCTGGTGCCCTACCTGTCCGCCGACTTCCCCTGGTACGGGCTGGACGAGGGCTGGACCGGCCGTCGCTTCCTGGTGCAGGCCGGCGCCGGCCCGCGCACCGCGGGCAGCGTCGACTACGGCTCGCTCGGCCACGGCGAGGAGCCGGCCCAGCGGTACGAGCCGCGCGACGTGCGGAAGTTCGCCGTCGTGGTCACCGTGGCCCGCCGGGACAGCCGCCGCAGCGCCGACAACACCGGCACCCTGGAGGCGACCTCCGCCTCCTCCGCCGCCTGGCTGGCCGGCTCCGGCCTGCTCGCCGGGACCTGGCCCGGTCAGCTGGACCGGTCGCTGCGCCAGGACTGGCTGGACCAGCAGAGCAGCCTCGCCTGGGACCTCGCCGACGACCTGGCCGGCCCCGGCTGGTCCACCCTCAGCCTGCCGGTCAACGGCCTGCCGCAGCCCTTCCGCTACCGCGAGTCCGAGTACGGCTGGGTGCTGGCCGGCGAGGCCCCCGGCGTCCTGCTCGGCGCCTACGGCCGCGGCGTCAGCGCCTACGGCATCGGCTTCTCCACCGTCCCGGACCTGGCCGCCTACACCCGGCCGTAGGGCCGCGGCGGTACGACGCGGGGCCGGGTGGTCGCCCACCCGGCCCCGCGTCGGTCACGGCGTCAGAACTTGTTCCTGGGCGTCAGGCCCAGCGACATCCCGGACAGGCCGCGCTGGCGGCCGCCGAGCTTGCCGGCCACCGCGCGCAGGGCGGCGCCGGCCGGGGAGTCCGGCGCGGCGAGCACGACCGGGCGGCCGTCGTCGCCGCCCTCGCGCAGCCGCACGTCGATCGGGATCGAGCCGAGCACCGGGACAGTCGCGCCGACGGTGCGGGTGAGCGCGTCCGCGACGGTCTGGCCGCCGCCGGTGCCGAAGACGTCGATCATCTCGTCGCAGTGCGGGCACGGCATGCCGGACATGTTCTCGATCACGCCGACGATCTTCTGGTGGGTCTGCACCGCGATGGTGCCCGCCCGCTCGGCCACCTCGGCGGCGGCCATCTGCGGGGTGGTGACGATCAGGATCTCCGCGTTGGGGACCAGCTGGGCCACCGAGATCGCGATGTCGCCGGTGCCGGGCGGCAGGTCCAGCAGCAGCACGTCCAGGTCGCCCCACCAGACGTCGGCGAGGAACTGCTGGAGCGCGCGGTGCAGCATCGGGCCGCGCCACACCACCGGGGCGTTGCCCGGGGTGAACATGCCGATCGAGATGACCTTCACGCCGTTCGCCTGCGGCGGCATGATCATGTCCTGGACCTGGGTCGGCCGGCCCTCGACGCCCAGCATGCGCGGCACGCTGTGGCCGTAGATGTCGGCGTCCACCACCGCGACCTTCAGGCCGTCGGCGGCCATCGCGGCCGCCAGGTTGACGGTCACCGAGGACTTGCCGACGCCGCCCTTGCCGGAGGCGACGGCGTAGACCCGGGTCAGGGTGCCCGGCTTGGCGAACGGGATCTCCCGCTCGGGCGCACCGCCGCGCAGCAGCTGGGACAGCTCCTTGCGCTGCTCGTCGCTCATCACGTCGAGCTCGACCTCGACGCCGGTCACGCCGGGGACCTTCCCGACCGCCTCGCGCACCCGGGTGACGATGGTGTCGCGCATCGGACAGCCGGAGACCGTCAGGTAGACCGCGACGCGCACCGCGCCGCCCTCGGCGATCCCGACCGATTTCACCATGCCGATCTCGGTGATCGGGCGGTTGATCTCCGGGTCGTTGACGGTCGCCAGCGCCTGGCGTACGGACTCCTCCGTGACGCCGGCCGCGACCTCTGTCTCGTTGGCCATGCCTTGATGGTACGGCGCCGACGGACCCCCTTAACCCGCCGGTAGCGTGCCGCCGGTCACAGCGCCTCGGGGGCGTCCCGGCGCTCGTCGATCTCCTTGAGCAGCGACTGGAGTTCGGACCGGATGAAGTCACGGGTGGCGACCTCGCCGAGCCCGTGCCGCAGGGCGGCGACCTCGCGGGTCAGGTACTCGGTGTCGGCGATGTTGCGGTCGCTGCGGGCGCGGTCCTGCTCCATGTTGACCCGGTCCCGGTTGTCCTGGCGGTTCTGCGCCAGCAGGATCAGCGGGGCCGCGTACGAGGCCTGCAGGGACAGCGCCAGGGTCAGGAAGATGAACGGGTACTCGTCGAAGCGCGCGCTCGCCGGCAGCAGGGTGTTCCACGCTATCCAGACGACGACCACCACCGTCATCCAGACGATGAACCGCCCGGTGCCGAGGAAGCGGGCGATCCGCTCGGACAGGACGCCGAAGGCCTCCGGGTCGTAGGAGGGCAGCGTGAGCAGGCCGGGCCGCGCGGTGCGCGGCTGGTCGAGCCGGGCGCGGCCGGTGCCGGTGATCGGCGCGGTCTCCGCGCGCCGGTCCCGGCCGCCCTCGCGGGTGCGCAGCTCGCGCAGCTGACGCAGTCGGCGCAGTTCGCCCTGGAGGCGCCGGCGCGCGGAGTCGTCCGGCCGTCCGTTGCGGTCACCGTCCACCGGTCACCCCTTCCCTGTCGTCGTCCTGCTCCTCGTCGTGGGCGTGCAGCGCGGCGTCGCGCCAGTCGTCCGGCAGCAGGTGGTCGAGCACGTCGTCGACGGTCACCGCGCCGAGCAGGTGGTCCGCCTCGTCCACGACCGGCGCGGCGACCAGGTTGTAGGTCGCCAGGTAGCTGGTGATCAGCGACAGCGGGGTGTCCGGCGGCAGCGGGTCCAGGTCGTCGTCCAGCAGCGAGCCGACCAGGACGTACGGGGGCTCGCGCAGCAGCCGCTGGAAGTGCACGGTGCCCAGGTAGCGGCCGGTCGGGGTCTCGTTCGGCGGGCGGCAGACGAAGACCTGCGCGGCCAGCGCGGGCTTGTGGTCGCTGATCCGGACCCGGGCCAGCGCCTCGGCGACCGTCGCGTCCGGCTCCAGCACGATCGGCTCGGTGGTCATCAGACCGCCGGCGGTGTCCTCCTCGTACGTCAGCAGGCGGCGCACCGGAGCGGCCTCCTCCGGCTCCATCAGCTGGAGCAGCCGCTCGGCCTCCTCGCCGGGCAGCTCGGAGAGCAGGTCGGCGGCGTCGTCCGGGTCCATCGCCTCCAGGACGTCGGCGGCGCGCTCCTCCTGGAGCTTGCCGATGATCTCGACCTGGTCGTCCTCGGGCAGCTCCTCCAGGACGTCGGCCAGCCGCTCGTCGTCGAGGGCGGCGGCCACCTCGGCGCGGCGCTTGGCGGACAGGTGGTGCAGCACGCTGGCGAGGTCGGCGGGGCGCAGCTGCTCGAAGGTGGCGAGCAGGTTGGCCGCGCCCTGGTCCTGCTCGGGCACCGAGAAGCCGGTGACGTCCTGCCAGTCCAGGGTGAGCCGCTCGCCCTTGCCCTTGCGCAGCCGGCCGGCCCGGCCGACCTGGACGAAGACCTTGCTGATCTCCCACTCGCGCAGCCGGGTCTGCACCATGCCGACGTCCAGCACGGTGACCTCCTCACCGGTTTTGGACCAGGTGACGGTGCGGTCCAGCAGCTCGGCGAGCACCAGGGTCTCGGACGGGCGCTGCTCGAAGCGGCGCAGGTTGATCACGCCGGTGGTGAGCACCTGGCCGGACTCCAGGCTGGTCACCCGGGTCATCGGCAGGAAGATCCGGCGCCGGCCGACCACCTCGACCACCAGGCCGAGCACGCGCGGCGGGCGGCCGCCGAGCCGCAGCGAGACGACCACGTCCCGGACCCGGCCGACCTGGTCGCCGTTCGGGTCGAAGACCGCGATGGCGGACAGGTGGGAGATGAAGACCCGGGTGCCTGGCCCTGCCATAAACCCTCGACTCCCTCGACGCCGTACCGGTAGTGCGCCGGGGGCGCACTCGCGGCCAAGGCTACCCGCGCGGCGGGAGCCCGGCCCGGAGGCACGGTAGCCGTCGGACGAGTCCGGGGCGTGAAGCTTCAGCGGCGCTTGAACAGCAGTTTGGGCAGCCCGGCCGGGACCGGGCGGCGGGTGGTGGCCGGGGTGGGCACCGGCCGCGCGGCGTGCGAGCCGTCCGGCATCGCCCCGGGGCGCTCGGTGAGCGGGCCGGCCGGCTCCAGTCGCAGCACCCGGCACTCGCGGGCCCAGCGGGCGGTGATGGCGTCGGTGTCGGGCGCGTTCAGCCGCTTGCCCTTGAGCTCCTCGACGGCGCCCAGCCAGGCCTCGCCGTCCGGGGCCAGCTCGACCACCCGGGCGCTCCAGCCGGTCAGCCGGCCGCCCTTGTCCTTGCTGCGGACGGTGACCACGGCCCCCGCGCCGGGCTCCAGGCCGTGCAGCGGCTGCTCGCCGCCCCCGCCGACCACCACGACCGCGCCGTCGTGCCAGGCGTGCCACAGCGGCCGGGCGTGCTCCTGGCCGTCCGCGCGCACCCAGAGCAGGCCGGACTTCTTCGCGGCCTCCTCCAGCAGGGCCTGGTCGAGGAAGTCGTCGGCGGTCGCGGCGGCGGGCGTACGGTCCATGGCGGACAGCGTACGGCCACCGGGGCCCGTCCGGTGGGGCGACCGGGGCTCGCGGGACGTCTCAGCCCCCGGGCGACAGTTCCATTGAGCCGCCACGGGCCTTACCGTATGACCGCCCCACCCCCGTGTGACCGCCCCACCCCCGCGACCAGCAAGGAGCGCCGTGCCCGCCGCCCGGCCCGCGACCGCCCCCTCCGCCACCCCCGCGACCGCCGGCCCGGCCCCGGCGCACCCGCTGCCCACCCTCGACCTGCTGCTGCTCGCCGTCTCGATCGGCGGCATCTCGCTGTCCGGCCCGCTGATCAGCGCCACCGCCGCGCCCGCGCTGGCGATCGCCTTCTGGCGCAACGTCATGTCGGTCGGCGTCCTCGGCCCGTACGCGCTGCTGCGCCACCGCGCCGAACTGCGCGGGATCGGCCGGCGGGCGCTGCTGCTCGCGGTGGCCGCCGGGGCGCTGCTCGCCGTGCACTTCGCGCTCTGGATGCCCAGCCTGCGGATGACCTCGGTGGCCTCGGCCACCGCCCTGGTCACCACCACTCCGCTGTGGACCATCCTGCTGATGCGGCTGATGGGCGTCCGGGCGCCCCGGCTGGTCTGGCTCGGCACGACCGTCGCCTTCGCCGGCGTGCTGGTGCTGACCGGGGTGGACCTCTCGCTCTCCCCGCGCGCGCTGCTCGGCGACGCGCTCGCGCTCGCCGCCGGCCTGGCCGCGGCCGGGTACATGCTGCTGGGCGCCGAGGTCCGCAGGACCGTCAGCACCACCGCGTACACCCTGGTCTGCTACGCCACCACGGCGGTGGTGCTGCTGGGGATCTGCCTGGTCGCCGGGACGCCGCTGGCCGGCTGGCCGGCCGGGGTGTGGTGGCAGATCGTGCTGCTGATGGTCGCCGCCCAGCTGCTCGGCCACTCGCTGAGCAACCGCGTGGTGCGCAGCCTCGGGCCGTCGATCACCTCCACCGCGATCCTGCTGGAGACCCCGGGCGCGACCCTGATCGCCGCCCTCTGGCTGGGCCAGTGGCCCCCGGCGGCCGCCTACCCGGCGGTGGTGCTGATCCTGCTCGGCCTGGTCCTGGTCGCCCGCGGCGGGCGCCGGTAGCCGCGGGCGGCGCCGGCGCTCAGAGCCAGCCGTTGCGGCGGAAGCCCCGGTACATCCCGAAGCAGATCACCACGATCGCGCCGAGCACCGTCGGGTAGCCGTACTCGTGGTGCAGCTCGGGCATGTAGTCGAAGTTCATGCCGTAGACGCCGGTGATCATGGTGGGCACCGCGAAGATCGCCGCCCAGGCGGTGATCTTGCGCATGTCCTCGTTCTGCGCCACCGAGACCTGCGCCAGGTTCGCCTGCAACAGCGAGTTCAGCAGCTCGTCGAAGCCGTGCACCTGCTCGGCGACCCGGGCCAGGTGGTCGGCGACGTCCCGGAAGTACTTCTGGATGTCCGGGTCGACCAGCCGCTGGAGCGGCTCGGACAGCTGCTGCATCGGGCGCAGCAGCGGCACCACGGCGCGCTTGAACTCCAGCACCTCGCGCTTGAGTTGGTAGACCCGGCCGACGTCCGCGCTGCGCCCGCCCTTGGCCGAGAAGACGCCGTACTCGATCTCGTCCACGTCGTTCTGGAGCCGCTCGGCGACCAGCAGGTAGTTGTCCACGACGTGGTCGGCGATCGCGTGCAGCACCGCCGACGGGCCCTTGGCGAGCAGCCCGGCCTCGTCCGCGTCGGCCTCCAGCCGGTGGCGCAGCTCCTGCAGCGAACCGTGGCCGCCGTGCCGGACGGTGATCACGAAGTCCGGGCCGGCGAAGACCATCAGCTCGCCGGTCTCCACCACCTCGCTGGTGGGCGTCAGTTGGTCGTGCTCGACGTAGCGGATGGTCTTGAAGACGGCGAACAGCACGTCGTCGTAGCGCTCGACCTTGGGCCGCTGGTGCGCGTGCACCGCGTCCTCGACCGCGAGCGGGTGCAGGCCGAAGCGCTGGGCGATCCCCTCGAACTCGGCCTCGGTCGGCTCGTGCAGCCCGATCCAGCTGAACGAGCCCTGCTCCTCGGGGAGTTGGTGCGCGGCCTTGACCCGGCGGGCGGCCTCGCGCGGGCTGCAGGTCTCGCCCCTGCGCCTGCCGTGCTGGTAGACGGCGCAGTCCACGACCGCCGAGGCGGCGTCCTCGGGCAGGACGTCGTAGACGCCGGCCGCGACGCGGCGGCGGTTGGTGCGGACGGCGGCGCGCAGGCTGTTGATCATCGACATGGCAGGCTCCCAGAGGCAGGAACCGTCGCGCGGCGGCGCGGAAGGAAAAACGTTCGGCCGCGGTACGACGGCGGAGAACACCGGTGAAACGGGGAATGAAAGTGCTCTCCCGGCCGGTCCGTCCGTCGTGGGGCCCATGCCCGGGGCTACCGCGGCTGATTCAGCCGGTTGGGCCTGCGGGGCGCTGGGTACGGGGAAGGCGGGGCCGGGCAGAGCTGCCGGTACTGCATGGTCGGCCGGTATCCACCGCAACCACCTCCTTCGCGCCGCCGCCCCGGAACGAAACGGTTCCGGTGGCCAGTCGCTCACCCTAACATCTGACCGGGCGTCGACGCCGACGGGTTTCCCGGAGGTTTCCGAAGCCTTTACGGGACCGGGGACGCCGCCCCGTCCGACCCCGCCCGCGGCCGCCTCCGGCCCGCCCCGACGCGGCCCGCCGACCCTCGGGGGTTACGCTCACCGGCATGGCGCACGACTTCCCGCTCTTCGGCGACCCCCACGGCGGCAACTCCCCGGAGCTCTCCCGGGAGGCGGTGCTGGCCGCCGTCGAGGCCCGGCTGATCTCCACCTTCGGCGAACCGGGCGGCCGCGCCGCGGTCACCTTCCTCGGGGCCGACCGGATCGAGGTGCTGCGCTTCGGCCCGGACGCCGAGGGCCTGGTGCGGTACGCGACCCTCGGCATGTCCGCCGCGCCGATGGCCGACCCCACCTCACCCGTCGCCGACCAGGTGCGCGGCCCGCGCGTGGAACTGGTGCTCACCGTCCGGGGCGGGCGCGACAGCGTGCTGCGCACCCTGGCCACCTTCGCCGCCACCCCGCAGGTCGAGGGCCTGGTGGTGGCCCCGGGCGGCTCGCTGGACCTCGGCTCCCCGCTCTGGGACGGCGCGCCCTTCACCTCGGTGCTCGCGGCCGAACCCGGAGGCCTGGTCGAGGACCTGGAGCTGGCCGGGCCGGCCGACCCGGTCCGCTTCCTGCCGCTGCTGCCGATGACGCCCAACGAGGCGGGCTGGAAGCGGGTGCACGGCGCGGCCGCGCTCCAGGAGCGCTGGCTCGACCAGGGCGCCGACCTGCGCGACCCGGACCGGCGCGGCGTCCGGCTGGACTGACCGACGCCCGGTCAGGCCGGGTGCGCGGGACGGCCCGTACGCCCGCCCGGCGCTCCGGTACGCCGGGGCACCGCAGTGGCAGCGGCGCCGTCCGCCGGACCGGGGACTCATGATCCCTGGTCCAGGGTCCGCGTCGGCTCAGCGCTCGATCGGCTTCGCACCGGTGGCCTGCGCCAGCAGAGCCCCGTACACCTCCGGGTCGGTGGTGTGCTCGCCGAGCCGGACGGTCTTGCGGCTGCCGTGGTAGTCGCTGGAGCCGGTGACCAGCAGGCCGAGTTCGCCGGCCAGGCCGCGCAGCCGGGCCCTGGTCTCCTCGTCGTGGTCGGTGTGGTCGACCTCCAGCGCGGCCAGCCCGGCCTCCGCCAGGTCGGCGATCACCTGGTCGGAGACCGTCCGGCCGCGCTTGACCGCCCCCGGGTGGGCGAACACCGGGACTCCGCCGGCCGCCCGGACCAGCCGGACCGCCGCGACCGGGTCGGTCTCGTGCTTGCGGACGTCCGCCCGCCCGCCGTTGGCCAGCCAGTCGGCCGTGAAGGCGTCCGAGACGGTGGCCACCACGCCCGCCTCGACCAGCGCGCTGGCGATGTGCGGCCGCCCGACCGAGCCGGTCCCGGCGATCCGCTGCACCTGCTCCCAGGTGATCTCCGCGCCGAGCTCCCGGCAGCGTTCGACGACGGCCCGCCCGCGCCGGAACCGGTCGTTGCGCACCAGGTCCCGCTCGCGCGCGAACTCCGGCTCCTCGGGGTCGAACAGGTACGCCAGCAGGTGCATGCTGATGTCGTCCACCACGCAGGACAGTTCGGCGCCCGGGACGACGGTCAGCCGGCTGCCCGCGGGCAGCGCGCACACCGCCGCGGCGGCCTCGGCGTGGCCGGCCACGGTGTCGTGGTCGGTCAGCGCCACCACGTCGAGGTCCGCGGCGACGGCCGCCGCGACCAGCTCGGCCGGGGTGTCGGTGCCGTCGGAGGCGTTGCTGTGGGCGTGCAGGTCGATGCGCACGGATCGGGCTCCTGGGGGCTCGTGGGTGCCGCCCAGGATAGGCCAGCGGTCAGGGGTGTCCGGTGGGCCCGGCCGACCGGCGGAGACCCGCCGGACGCCCCTCAGCCGAGCAGCCGGGGGGAGAGCGCCCCGCAGGGCAGCAGGTCCAGTTCGGCGCCGGCCTCGCGCAGGTCGGTCAGCACCAGCTCGTCGTACATCACCAGTGCGGACTGCTCGGGCCAGGCGACCGCCCAGAGCCACAGGCCCCGGGCCTCGCCGACGAACACCGCGCGGTCGGCCGGGGCGTCCGGGACGTGGAACATCGGGGTGGGCCGCCCGGCCGCCATCAGCTTGGCGTCGGCGGGCTTGTAGAGGCCGACGGAGTCGCCCGGGTCCGGCCCGGGCATGCCGGCGTAGCGGGCGCCGAGGCCGACGCCCAGTTCCTCGGCGACCAGCACCAGTTCGCCGAAGCCGCCGAGCGGGGCCGGCCCGGAGCAGGCGACGGCGGTGGCCCGGGCGCCCGAGACGTCGTCGCCGACGTGGGCGATGCCGGTGTAGAGCCAGCCGACCGGGAGCGGCCAGGGCAGCCAGACCGGGACCTGGGAGCGGGCGACGGCGACGCCGAGGGCCTCCACGCTCGGTGGCAGCACGGGCTGCATCGGGTGCACGGCTCCGTGCCGGTCGCACTGCCAGGTGTCTGAGAACAGACCGGGGGCGCGGACCCGACCGGCGCACCTCGGGCAGCTTGGCTCGCCCCTCATAGCCGTCAACGCTCCTCCCTCCGGACCGCCGCGTCAAGGACGATCACCCGTACGGAGGGCTCGGCGGCACCTGTCGGTGGCGGGCGCCCGACCGGCGCGGGGTGGGCGCGGCGCGGGCGGTTCCCGTTGGGGGATGTCCCGTCACGGGCGGCGGCAAACGTCCCGGGCTCCGCGCCGGACACACTGACGCCCCGTCATCGGCGAATGCGGTGACGGGGCGTCAGTCGGGTATCGGAACGTCCGGATCGGACGCTCCCGGCTCATCGGCGGCGGGTGAGGACTCCGGACCGGAGGCGCCGCACCGGGTCAGACGGTCGGGCACGGACGGATGAGCAGGCGTTCGCCGGTGCGGGCGGCGGCCTGGACGGCCTCGCGCACGGTGGCGGCATCGGCGATCTCGCGGTCGGTGGCGGAGCCGTTGGCGTCGTCCAGTCGGACGATCTCGAAGCGCATGGTCTTCGTCATGGGCGTCTCCTTTCCTGGCCCCGCGGGGCGGGGCGGTCGCGGCTGAGTGGGTATCAGCCCTTTCGGGGATCGTGCGGATCCGGCGGTGAGGCCGGACCGGGCGGTTCGTGGTCGCGCGTACGGCGGTCCGCTGCGACAGGGGGTCCCCCTGCTCGCGCGGTGCGTCCAGGGCCTCGGGTACCACGGTGAGGCGGCGGTGCTACCGGGCGGTTGCCCGCCCGTGAAGTCCGGGTTTCGGATGATCGGCGCCGGAGCGGAGGCCGGCGATGATTCCCGGACAGAATCAAAGATTACCGTAACTAACGACTTTTGTCCTGTGTTGAAGCCGATCGAAGTCGAAGAAGTGGTACAGACCACTTTCGGCCGACCGGTGGAACCGGTCCGGGGCCGGCCCGCTCCGGCGACGGAGCGGTCAGGCCCAGAACGCGGCCAGCGCCTCGGCCGTGGCGGCCGGCTGCTCGGCGTTGGGGGAGTGGCCGGCGTCCGCGACCACCACCCGGCGGGCGCCCAGGCGCTCGGCCATCGCGGTCTGCTCCGGGACCGGCCAGGCGTAGTCCCGCACCCCGGACAGCACCAGCAGCGGCAGCCCGGCGGTGACGGCGGCCAGCTCCGCCACCCGGTCCGGCGCGGCCACCAGGTGGGCGCCGGTGACGGACAGCGCCCGCGGCACGTTGGCCAGCCAGCGCCGGTGCAGGAACTCCGCGACGGCCGGGTCCAGGACCGGCCGCGGCCGCCCGCTCTGCGCCTCCAGCTGCCGCATGACCTGCCAGATCTGCTCCAGGTCCATCCCCCGCAGGGCGTCCAGGAGCAGCCCGGTGCGGGCCGCCTCGGCCGGGTCGATCGCGCCCGGACCGGTGGACACCAGGGTCAGCGAGCGCCAGGGCAGCGGTCCCTCGGCGGCCGCGGCGATCACCGCCTCGCGCACCACCTGACCGCCGAAGGAGTGCCCCAGCAGGTGCAGGGGAACGCCGTCGGCCGCCAGCACCCCGGTGAGCGCCCGGACGTCCTCGCCGAGCGACCCGACGCCGTACGCCGCCGGGTCGTCCGGCCCGCCGGTCTGGTACTGCCCGCGCTGGTCCACGGCCGTCACCCGGTACCCGGCGGCCGCCAGCGGCTCCAGCAGTGCGATGAAGTCCTCCTTGCTGCCGCTGAACCCCGGCACCAGCAGGGCCGAGCCGCGCACCGGCCCGGCCGGCTCCGCCCGCAGCGCCGCGAACTCCCCGCGCGCGGTCACCACGCGCTCGGCCCGCGCACACCCGGGCAGCGTCAGGAACGGCGGCGTGCTCATGGGCTGCTCTCCCTGCTGTCCTACCGGTGACCTGCGGTCCTGTCGTCGGCTCCCCGACGCCCGGCGCACCCGAGCTTAGGCCGTGGAACGGCCCGAGGGGGCGGGCCCGGCCGGGTCGGCCTGGCTCGCCCCCTCGGGGGAGACACCGGGGTGTCAGCTCTCCGGGGTGGCCTCCACGGGCGCGGCGACCTTGCGGGCGCGGGTGCGCTTGCGGGGGGCCGGGACCTCGGCGGCCTCGGCGGCCGGGGCCTCCGGAGCGGTCTCGGCGACGGCCTTGGGCTTGCGGGCCCGGGTGGCCTTCTTGGCCGGGGCGGGGGCCTCGGCGGTCTCGGTGGCCGCGGCCGCCTCGACGGTCTCGGCCTTCGGCTTGCGGGCCCGGGTGGCCTTCTTCGCCGGGGCCGGAGCCTCGGCGACCTCCTCGGCAGCGGCCGCGGGAGCCTCGGCAGC